>NZ_JFBD01000082.1 GCF_000709085.1 Virgibacillus alimentarius
TTTTTTGAACATACAATCACTCCTATTTTTTTATTTGCATCTAATATGCAAGTCATATGAATATTCAGAACTGGAAGAATCGTTTCGCCCGCAAGTAGGGTCATTCTTTCTCATCATGCTGTTTTAAATGGAGTATAAGTTATCATTCCTATGTAGAAATAAGTCCCCTGTACTGCACTGCTGTTAATACTAATCTTATAGACTTACAAAAATAGATGAAACTTATGTAAGTATAACGAAGAAGAATTACCACAACAACGGTACAATCTACTAGGAAAAACTATTCAAATAGGGATGGTAAAGTATGGTTATATCAACTACATTAGGAAAAAAGTGGTGTATTATTGTGAATTATCTATTAATTTTTGAAAAGAAGTGTTATCGTAAATAGGCTTGAAAAGGACTTTCGACTCCCAATCCTATCCAAAATAAGAAATGTTTTAAAAAAGATGAATGAATGATAAATATTTTACATATTTTATTTATGGAGAGCTTGTTAATACATACAAGAGTCTATATAATAATTGTAAGAATTTAAAAAAGGAATGAGAAAATGGGGAAGCGTATATTTTATTTTTTGCTAACGAACGTATTAGTTTTAACAACAATTAGCATTATTCTTTCTCTTACAGGCGGTTGGAATTACATTGGCCAGAACGGTATTAATTATGGTGCACTCCTTATATTCAGTGCGGTTGTCGGTTTCACTGGGTCCTTTATTTCCCTGGCAATATCACGCTGGATGGCAAAACGGGTGATGGGGGTTCAAGTGATCAATCCTGAAGCGCCTAAATCTGACGCTGAAAGAGAAGTAGTGGAAAAAGTACATCGCCTTGCAAGAACTGCAGGGTTAATGCATATGCCTGAGGTGGGCATTTACGGGTCACCGGAGGTAAATGCCTTTGCTACAGGTCCATCGAAAAAACGCTCATTGGTAGCTGTATCTACTGGATTGTTGAACGAAATGGATGACGATGCAGTGGAGGGTGTAATTGCTCATGAGGTGGCTCATATAGCGAATGGCGATATGGTTACGATGACATTATTGCAGGGGGTCGTAAATACCTTTGTCGTTTTCTTGGCTCGTATTGTTGCTTATGTTGTTTCTCAATTTGTTCGAGAAGAAATCGCTCCAATCGTACATTTTTTAGCCATTCTTGTTTTTCAAATTTTATTTTCGATTTTAGGAAGTCTTGTTGTTTTTGCCTACTCAAGACATCGAGAGTTCCATGCTGATAAAGGTGGAGCAGATTTGGCAGGAAAAGATAAAATGAGGCATGCTTTAGAAATGCTTAAAGTATATTCGAACCGGATTAAAGGAGAAGAACAAACTGCAATTGCTACGTTAAAAATAAATAATAAAGGCAAAAAATCGATGATATTTTCGACACATCCAGATTTGGATGAGCGAATTAAGCGCTTAGTTTAGTTTTTAATGGGCATTCAGGCTATGGATGCCCATTAAATCCACTAACCAGCTGGTCGAATGGTTTGCTTTTTTTGTGAAAACTGTTATGATGATAAATATCAACTTTTGAATAATTAAATAATTTTGATTCTTATCAAGAGAGGTTAAGGAACTAGTCCAATGACACCTCAGCAACCTGTCGCACTATTGCAGACAAGGTGCTAATTCTAGCAAGTTTTGTTACTTGAAAGATAGGGAGATGACAATGCAAATAATACAGTCTCTTCTTTATCGGAGAGGCTTTTTTACTTTTGATGAAAAAATAGAAAGGAGATTGTGTTCCATTGCCAATAAATATATCTAAAGAATTACCTGCCATTGAGGTGTTAAAAGAGGAGAAAATCTTTGTAATGGATGAGGATCGAGCAAGAACGCAGGATATTCGTCCACTTAATATCATCATTTTAAATTTGATGCCTGAGAAGGAAAAGACAGAGCTTCAACTTTTGCGTTTACTCGGGAATACACCACTTCAGGTGAATATATCGTTCCTGCGCATGACCACACATCGCTCTAAAAATGTTGATAAATCACATTTGGATACGTTTTATGAGAAGTTTGCCGATATAAAGGATCGTCGTTTTGACGGCATGATTATTACTGGGGCTCCCATTGAGCATTTAGCTTTTGAAGAAGTGAATTACTGGGAAGAGTTAGAGGAGATCATGGAATGGACGAAAGAAAACGTAACTTCTGTTCTGCATATTTGCTGGGGTGCACAAGCGGCTTTATATTATCATTATGGAATTGGAAAATATGAATTGCCTAAAAAAATTTCTGGGATTTATAACCATCGTGTAGCTGATCCTACTGTGAAGCTTGTGCGCGGATTTAATGATATATTCCAGGCGCCACATTCAAGATATACAGCGGTTTCTGTAGAAGAAATTAAAAATCATCCAGACTTAGAATTACTTTCTGCTTCTGATGAGGTGGGGGCCTTTATTATTATGTCACAGGATGCAAAGCATATTATGATTACGGGACATTTAGAATATGATGCGACAACGCTTGCTGAAGAGTATGAACGTGACCTTAGCAAAGGTCTAGATGCTGACATACCCGAAAATTACTTTCCGAACGATGATATAAACGAAAGACCGCTCAATTCCTGGCGATCTCATACACATTTACTGTTTTCCAACTGGCTTAATTACTATGTATATCAGCAAACCCCTTTTGAATGGAAATAAAAATGAAACTGCTTTTTAAAATAGCAGTTTCATTTAGCTTTAATGGCGTTTGCTTAGCCATAATACACCTGATTTAGCTAGGCGCGGCAAGAGACCTGTCATTGGTTGCTGCATCATATTGCCAAAGCCGTCTGATTTGCCTAAGGAGCCAAGTGTTCCTTTTAATTTAACTTCTTTTGGTTTCTTTGGTTTTTGGCCATTTAAAACAGCTGCTAATACGTCACCAATTTGTTCCCCCTGCTCTCCAGCTAATTGTGCACTTGGGGAGTGTACAGATGAGGCGCAATCGCCAACTACATAAATATTATTTTGCTCTGGTACTTGATAATAGTCGTTTACAATCAGTTTTTCCTGTTCATCTTTTTTAAATGGCAATGTTCTCGCTAATTCATGAGGCTGAACACCTGCTGTCCAAACGGTAACGTCATTGACGTAGCATACTCCGTTATTACAGACGCCGTCTTTTTCAACATATTCCACATTTGCATGATGGAGAACTTCTACATCGTTTTTTAAAAACCAATCGGATACATGGGCCTGGATTTTTGGATCAAATGGCCTTAATACAGAGCCTCCGCGGTCAAGTAATCGTATATTCAGATCTGGTCTGCTTTCCCTGACTTCTGAAGCAACTTCGATTCCGCTTAATCCGGCACCAACAACAGTTAATTTTCCATATGCTTTCAAATTACCAATAGCCGTTCCTGTGAGCCTCGCTTTAGAAAAAGTTTGAACACTTTCAGTAAATTCCGGGGCACCTGGGACACCGTGGTAGTTATCAACACAGCCCAGTGCGATAACTAAATAATCGTAGGATACAACTTTGCTCCAATTTGCAAATCGAATTTCCTCCTGCTCTACATCGATCTGATTCACTTCACCAAATACATATGTAACGCGATCATTTTTTGGAAAGTGTATTCGAACTTCTTTGTCTGCTACAGTTCCTGCTGCTATTGTGTAAAATTCTGTCTTTAAAGAATGATATGGGTTTTTATCGATCACTGTTATTTCAATATCATCTGGGAGGTCCTGGTCTAGTAATTTATATAATATTCTAAAGCCTCCATACCCACCGCCTAAAATAACTAAGTTTCGCATATTAAATCTCCTCTATAATAAAATATAACGTTTCATAACAAATTCATTCATTTGTACGCACCTATTTTAAGATTAACAAAAATATGACAGGAAGACTAGAGAAATTAAAGAATAAATGAGGGGGAAGCTAAAAAGTTGTTTCATATACTATAAATTAACGAAAGCTGTGAATATGCTATACTTAATATGTATTAATAACCTTTTTATCCATTTTTCATTGGAGTGTTCATTTATGTTGAATATCGGGAAAATTATCTTTCATATCATTATTTTATATTGTCTTTATTTCATTGGAAACTGGGTTCAGGATACGCTTGATCTTTTTATACCTGGAAGTGTTATTGGGATGATTCTTTTATTCATTTTACTTTTGACAAATATATTGAAAGTTACATGGATTGAACAAGGAGCCCAATTTCTTATCAAAAACTTATCATTACTGTTTATTCCTGTTACTGTTGGGGTTATTGATTATTTTTCCTTATTCGCTGGAAAAGGTGTTCGTCTAATTGGAATAGTGCTTCTTAGTACAGTGCTTGTAATGATTATCTCTGGTGCAGTTAGTCAATGGATCGGAAATCGAAAGGATTTAAAGCATGATTAATTTTTTCATTGGTTTACTAGCTATCCTATCTACAGTTGGCATTTATATGCTGGCAAAAAAAATAAATGAAAAAGTACCTTCGCCATTTACACTTCCTATTTTAATAGCCACGATTATTATTATTTTGCTTTTGCTTCTCTTTCATATCCCTTATGATACGTATATGATTGGAGGAGAGTGGCTCAATCAATTGCTTGGTCCAGCAGTTGTGGCATTGGCGTATCCTCTTTATGTGCAGCGGAACATTATCAAACAAATTGCAATGCCCATTTTTATCGGCGTATTGATCGGAGCGTTTGTAGGTATATCAACGGGGGTCTTATTTGCAAAGTGGGCGGGATTTGGCGAGCTGATTATTTATTCACTTAGCCCGAAATCGGTCACAACGCCAGTAGCTATGGATATCGCAGATACACTTGGCGGAGCGCCGCCGCTTGCAGTCATTTTTGTCATGATTGCAGGAATTGGAGGAAGTGTGTTGAGTTCGGTTATTTTTAAATGGAGTCGAATTACTAATTATATGGGGCGTGGTGTTGGAATAGGAAGTGCCTCTCATGCAATTGGCACAGCTAAAGCAATGGAGAACAGCCAATTAGAGGGATCGATAAGTACGGTTGCAATGGTGCTTAGCGCTATTTTCGTCTCCATCTTAACACCTGTTCTTGTCAGTTTCTGGATATAGCCTTTCGTTATTGACAATTGGATTTGATTTTGTGATAATAACTTAGAAAATAAATACTGGTACCTTTAATTCAGTCCCGTGAGGCTGACAAGGACGTCGGATAGCAATAATGGATAGGTGTGTGTGAAATACATGCTTATTCTATGAAAAAAGGCTTCTTGTCATTTCTGACAAGGAGCCTTTTTTCATCTATCATCCAACTCCAAGAACGATGTTTTAATCGAAGGGTATTTCTTCGGTACCAGTCATTTTTAAAAATGATATGGAGGAATGAGGATGAAAAAGATAGATTCTGAATTTGCATTACAAGCTGTGCCACAAACACATAGAAATGGTTTTTGGAAAATGCTTGCTGTCATGCTGGGGTTGACATTTTTCTCAGCAAGTATGTGGGCTGGGGGCTCATTAGGGAACGGTTTAACATTTATACAATTTATGGGAATCATGCTGGTAGGAAATTTGATCCTTGGTTTATATACGGGTGCACTTGCCTATATTGCTGCTAAAACAGGCTTGTCCACACACCTTCTTACCCGTTATACGTTTGGGGAGCAGGGGTCTTATTTATCTTCTTTCTTACTTGGAATTACTCAGGTTGGGTGGTTTGGTGTAGGTGTGGCAATGTTTGCGGTACCTGTTCAGAAAATGACAGGGATGAATGTGTACGTATTGATTGTTATCGCAGGCATTTTAATGACTGTGACAGCTTTCTTTGGTATGAAGGCATTAATGATCCTTAGCATGATTGCAGTTCCCGCAATTACTGTACTTGGTAGTCTATCAATGTATAAGGCGACAGAAACGGTGGGCGGTATTCAGGGGTTAATGGAATATCAACCGGCAGAGGCAATCGGACTGGCGACAGCACTAACGATTTGTATGGGTTCGTTTATTAGTGCAGGAACATTGACCCCGGATTTTACGAGATTTGCCAAAACGCCGAAGATGGCAGTTAGTACGACCTTAATAGCCTTTTTTATTGGAAATTCACTCATGTTTTTATTCGGTGCAGTTGGGGCCATAGCAGTAGGTGAATCCGATATTTCAGAAGTAATGTATATGCAAGGCTTAATCTTACCGGCTATCTTGGTGCTCGGTTTAAATATATGGACAACAAATGATAATGCTTTATATGCCTCAGGATTAGGTTTTTCAAACATAACCAAAATAGCAAAAGGGAAAATGGTCATTTTTAATGGTATTCTTGGAACATGTGCTGCAATGTGGCTATATAACAATTTTGTGGACTGGCTAACGATCTTAGGTGCGACTTTACCATCAATCGGAGCAATTGTTTTAGCAGATTACTTCATTGTTAAGCGAGGGAAATACAAAAATTTTGAAGAAATGAAGTTTAAAGCAATTAATTGGATCGCAATTGCTGCATGGGCAGGTGGTGTTGCTGCAGCAAATATTGTACCAGGAGTCCCTCCTATCAATGGACTTTTGGGATCTGCTATTATCTATATAGTAGGGATGAAAATTTCTGATTGGCTGAAGGTAAAGACCGTAAGCAAAGCAGACGTAAAGGTGGGGTAATCAATGATTATTAAGAATGCTAGATTAAGAGACAGAGAGAACCTTTGGAATATTTCCGTAAAGCACGGCGAAATAAGCCAAATCACGCAACAAACAGTAGGCGTGGAAGATGAGGAAATAATCGATGTACAAGGGTCCCTTGTCATACCGCCGTTTATCGAACCGCATATCCATTTGGATACAACGCTGACTGCAGGTGAGCCTGCGTGGAACAAAAGCGGTACATTATTTGAGGGTATTCAACGATGGTCTGAGCGGAAGGAATTACTTACCGCTGAGGATGTAAAAATGCGGGCCAAAAAGGCTATGAAATGGCAAGCCGCTCAGGGAATTCAGCATATACGGACACATGTGGATGTTACAGATCCTAAATTGACTGCATTAAAGGCATTGTTGGAAGTAAAAGAAGAAGTGGCCCCTTGGGTAAACTTGCAACTTGTTGCATTCCCGCAAGAAGGAATCCTTTCTTACCCAAACGGAAAAGAGTTGTTGGAGGAAGCATTAAAAATGGGGGCTGACGTTGTTGGTGGTATTCCTCATTTTGAATTCACAAGAGAATACGGTGTAGCGTCGATGAAAATCGCATTTGATTTAGCGGAAAAATATGATCGTTTAGTTGATATTCATTGTGACGAAATGGATGATGAACAATCCCGCTTCGTAGAAGTTGTTGCAAATGAAGCGTATCAGCGCGGAATAGGAAAATGGGTGACAGCGAGCCATACAACAGCAATGGGGTCTTATAATGATGCTTACACATCTAAATTATTTCGTTTATTGAAAATGTCCGATATTAATTTTATATCTAATCCGCTCGTAAATATTCACTTACAAGGAAGGTTTGATACGTATCCTAAACGAAGGGGATTAACCCGTGTGAAAGAGATGCGAGAAGCTGGATTAAATGTTTGCTTTGGTCATGATGATATTTTTGATCCATGGTATCCACTAGGAACCGGGAATATGCTTCAAGTGCTGCATATGGGTATTCATGCGTCCCAATTAATGGGTTATGAACAAATTATGGATGCCATGGATCTTATTACAGATAATAGTGCACGGACACTGGATATAGAAGCGGATTATGGAATCGAAGTTGGTAAACCTGCTAACTTCATTGTACTGGACGCGCAAAATGCATATGAGGCAGTTCGAAAGCAAGCTTGTGTTAGGTATTCCATTCATAATGGAGAGATTATTGCCGAAACAAAACCCCGCGAGACAATAATAAGACTTGAGGATTCTGAAGAAATGATTGATTTTAACAAATAATGTATATGGGACCTTTTGAAAAGGTTGTTCATTTTTTATAGAATCAATTTCACGAGGTATGATAAAATACTCTTAGGATCGTTTGCATACTACTTTCAATAAGAGAGGAACTTTTGAATGAAGCATATAATTTCTGGTAAAACAAAAGATGTTTATGAACTTGAAAATGGTAACTACCTGCTTCAATTTAAGGATGATGTAACCGGCGAAGATGGGGTCTTTGATCCAGGTGCAAATACAGTTGGACTTACGATAGAAGGGGCCGGAAAGGCGGGATTAAGCCTTACTAAATTCTTCTTTGAAAAATTAAAGAAAAAAAATATACCTACCCATTATATTGATGCAAACATTGATGAAGCGACTATGACAGTGACTCCAGCTACTGTATTTGGCGAAGGCCTGGAAATCATTTGCCGCTTTCGAGCTGTAGGAAGCTTTTTAAGAAGATATGGCAAATATGTGGATGAAGGGCAACCGTTAGATGCATTTGTTGAAGTTACATTAAAGGATGATGAGCGCAAGGATCCTCCAATTAGTAAGGATGCACTTCATATGCTTGGAATTGCTACTCGTGAAGAATACGATCGTTTAAAAAGGCTCACAATCGATATTTCACAGATTGTAAAAGAGGAACTTGCAGCGAAAGGGATTGAACTTTATGACATTAAGCTTGAGTTTGGCAGAGATGCAAATAACCAGATTGTGCTGATTGATGAAATTTCTGGCGGTAATATGAGGGCTTACAAAGATGGAATCTATATGGAACCACTTGAGCTGACAAAAATAATGCTTGAAAGCTAGTGTATGAATTCAAAGGTGCTTGACAATTTATTGTTAGGCACTTTTTTAATTTTGGTAGCTTTATAAGATTATTCAAGATATGACATTTGTCATTTTTTCTAATGACAGATATGACTTATATTATCTAATGATAATCCATAGGATAGGAGATATGGTTAATCGTTTTGTATCAACGCGGACCAATGATCCTAGGAGGAAAAAAATGAGTAAGCAAAAGCAAATACAATTACGAAAAAACGTAGCGCCGTTTGCAAAGTCGAACACGAAATCAGCTGTTTTGCAACTTATTAATACATTGTTGCCATTTTTCTTGCTTTGGTTTCTTGCATACCAGAGTTTATCTGTTTCTATTTGGTTAACGCTTGCATTGTCGGTAATTGCATCAGGGTTTGTGATTCGAATCTTTATCATTTTTCATGACTGTACACACCAATCCTTTTTTAAGAGTAAGAGAGCAAATCGTCTAATTGGTACGATGACCGGTATTATTACCTTATTCGCCTTTGAAAAGTGGAAGAGGAATCATGCAATTCATCATGCGACAAGCAGTAACTTGGATAAACGGGGAACTGGAGACGTTTGGATCATGACGGTTGATGAGTATGTTGCCTCTTCATTGTGGAAAAGATTAGCTTATCGTCTTTATCGTAATCCATTGGTGATGTTTGGTTTAGGTCCATTATATCTTTTCTTTATATCTAATCGTTTTAATCGAAAAGACGCAAATCAGAAGGAACGTATGAATACATATTTGATAAATATCTCCATTATAATCATCTATGGAATGCTGATTTGGGCAGTAGGATGGCAAGCCTTTTTAATAATCCAGACGCCAATTCTTTTTATAGCTGGATCACTGGGAATCTGGTTGTTTTATGTACAGCATCAGTTTGAGGACTCCTATTTTGAAAATGAAGATAACTGGGATTTTGTAAAAGCAGCGGTCGATGGCAGTTCTTATTATAAGTTACCGAAAGTAATACAATGGATGACAGGAAGTATTGGTTACCATCATGTGCATCACTTGAGCCCAAGGGTGCCCAACTATAAATTGGAAGAAGCGCATGAATCGACACCGCCTTTAAAACAAGTAACAACCATCACGCTTAAAACGAGCTTAGAGTCTCTTCGTTTCCGGCTTTATGATGAAGCGAATCAGAAATTTATCTCCTTTAAAGAAGGAAAGGCATTGTTGCACAAGTCTAAACCTAATATTTATATAAATCCAAGATCAAGTCTTCAGAAAAAATAGTAATATACGCTATCCAATTGATATAAATTAGCCCTTCTATGTGTTGGAGGGCTTTTTCCTGTTATAATAAATAAGTGTGTGATCATGATCGTATATGATAGATAAGGGAGGATCAGCAATGCCAAAATCAAGGCCAAATTGGTTTCATATTATCCCCAGAAGTACTGGACTTAGCTCATATGTGTGGGTCATATTTTGTATCCTTCCTTTCTATTTTGTTGTGTTTCGTTCTTCTTCCCTTTTAGAGATTATTTTTGGTATTATCATGATTTTATTATTTTTTACTGCTTATAGAGTTTCCTTTCTTTCCAAAGGATGGACAGTCTACTTGTCAGTTAGTATAGAAATGATCATTAGCATCGTGATGACCCTCGTTTTAGGCTATGTTTACTTTTCATTATTCCTCGCCTTTTATATAGGTAACATTCAAAGAAAGGCTGGGTTTATTACACTATATATTGTCCATCTTGTTACAACGATTATTGCGATTAGTATCCGTTTCTTTATGCATAGTGAAATATTTTTCTCTCAATTGCCTTTTATTATCATTACGATTCTAGGTGTTATTCTGTTGCCCTTAAATATATATAATCGCAACAAACGCGAAAGATTAGAGGATCAATTGAAAAGGGCGAATGAGAAAATATCGCAGTTGGTTGTTTTAGAAGAGCGTCAACGAATTGCTAGGGATCTTCATGATATTCTTGGACAAAAACTCTCCCTTATCGGCTTGAAAAGTGACCTGGCAGGGAAATTAATCGACCTTAAGCCAAATGCTGCAAAATTAGAAATAGATGACATCCATCAAACGGCAAGAACGGCTTTAAAGGAGGTGCGTGAGCTAGTTTCAGACATGAAGGGTGTAAGATTGGAAGATGAATTAGTACGTGTTCGACAAATTTTACAAGCAGCACAAATTGACCTCTATGTGCATGGAGATAATATGTCTGACAATACACCGTTATTAGCTGAGAATGTACTAGCAATGTGTTTAAAAGAAGCAGTGACGAATGTCGTGAAGCATAGTAAAGCATCCATTTGTACAATTTCCATTACACATTCTCCCAACGATATGATGATTAAAGTTCAAGACAATGGAATGGGATTCCCTGAAAAAATAGATCCCGGCAAAGAAAATGGACTCCAAGGAATGCGAGAAAGACTTGAATTTATCAACGGAAGTTTGGAAACTTATACAGACCATGGAGCAATCATAACCTTTAGCGTACCTAACGTCATTCAACAAACGGGAGGTGATTGATGTGATTCGTATTGTAATTGCTGAAGATCAGCGTATGCTTTTAGGAGCATTGGGGTCGTTGCTTAATCTAGAAGAAGATATGGAGGTTGTTGGAAAGGCAAAGAATGGAGAAGAAGCTATAGCATTAGTGAAGCGACTGGACCCGGATATTTGTATTATGGATATAGAAATGCCCTTAAAAAGCGGGTTAGATGCAGCAGAGGAATTGAAGGATCATGTTTGCAAAATAATTATTTTAACGACATTTGCTAGATCCGGATATTTTGAACGCGCACGGAAGGCTAATGTGAGTGGTTATTTATTAAAAGACAGTCCAAGTGAGGAGTTGGCTGCTTCGATTCGTGTAATTATGGGTGGCCGAAAAGTGTATGCACCAGAATTAGTGGATATGGCTTATGAAGAAGAAAATCCTCTGACAGATCGCGAAAAGGAGATCATCAATCTGATTGCAGAAGGGAAAAGCACAAAGGAAATTGCTGCGCAATTGCATATTGCAAATGGGACGGTTCGAAATTATATTTCCGTAATCTTTGATAAGTTGGAAGTAAGTAACCGTATTGAGGCCATTTCTACATTTAGAGAAAAAGGATGGTTTAGATAACGTAAAATGGTATTCATAGTTAAAAGCTCAAGCAAAAGCAATACTCCTGCTTTTACTTGAGCTATTTTTTACTTGCATTTTAAATTGGGCGGTTCTTTTATTGGGACAGTTACCCGGTCTTCGGTGACATGTACTTGGCATGTTCTTCCATTATAAACATACTTAAAAATGCCATTATTGAAGTCGGTTCCAATTTCTTTATAAAAAATCCCTTCATATTGGTTTTTCTTAGACCTTGTAAAAGTAAGTTGATATCCTTCCTCATCTTGCTGCAGGAATCCCCGAATTCCTTTTTCATAGGAAGTGTCCTCTGATGCTCCCTTTATCGTTCGGTCTACAGAAACAATGTGTATATCAATAAAGGATGTCATTTCCCGCTGGAGTGCATTAACAAAGGATCCCTTAGTTATTTCTTCCCATCTGTTTTGTGGTGTTTGACCAATCACAACTTGGGTTATATTGTATTTATGCGCAATTTCTCCGATTACTTTAACAGAGGGACGTTTTTCATTGTCGCGAATGATAAATTCTTCTACATCCAATTCCTCTGACAACTCTTCCCATCGTTCGATGTAGCTTGATTTTTCTGCATCGAATTTATCATATGGCCGCGTGTCTACTGTTAAAACATATAAGGGACAATCAAGCATATCTGCTAGTTTATAGCCACGTCTGATTAGTCGTTCGCCGTTTGGCCCGTAGTATACACAAACCAAAATACTTTCATCCATCCGACCTTTTCTTCTTTTCACGACGACACCACCTCTACTGTTATTATTCATTATGACATTGAAACGGATATCATTTTACCACGTTGGATTTGATTCGTACACTCTTTTTTGAAAAAAGATGGAATACCTCTTATTTCCCTATAGCATAAGCTAAAAAAGGGAATTTTGCTAGTACATCATGGCATTTTGGTTAAGGTTTATTGTTCGTTTGAAGTGCAGGTAGGCTATATATAGTATATACTTAGAATTAGAGAAATTTTATCATTGATCCTTTCTTCATCTATTCCATAGTTTTTATACTATTTCATTTACCATAAAAAGTTACATTCTACTTTAAAGAACCCTGATATTCCAAAGTAGCTGCAAAGCATAGTTGCTCCGTATATTTCTATTCTTATATTACCATCTGGAAAAACACCTGCAGGCTGTAAAGGTAAAGCAGACGATCATTCCTAGGAGGTTAACCTTTGTCAACTGTAAATATGGCGATCTTCATTCCGTTTATAGCTGCCATGCTTATCCCGCTCGTTTATAAAAAACTCCCGCGGTTACATATAGGTTGGATTGTACTCGTTATTCCAACATTTTTGTTTATTCGTCTTGCTTGCTATATTCCAACGATAGCAAGAGGGGAAACATATTTGTATACGGCGCAGTGGATCCCATCATTTGATATATATTTTAGCACTTACCTGGATGGTCTTAGTATGATCTTCGGTCTTTTAATTACGGGTGTTGGCGCTTTAGTAATTCTTTACTCCATCTATTACTTATCCACAAAAGAATCTCTGCAACATTTTTATATCTATCTGATGTTATTTATGGGTGCAATGCTTGGCGTTGTCTTTTCGGATAATATCATGGTTTTATATGTGTTCTGGGAACTAACAAGCATTTCTTCCTTTCTGTTAATCGCCTTTTGGTACCACAGGAAAGGATCCAGATACGGAGCGAGAAAGTCACTACTTATTACCGTAGGTGGCGGTTTTGCGATGCTTGTTGGTTTTATTATGATTTACACAATGACCGGAACCTTTCATGTACGTGAGATAATAGCTGTGATTGGGGAACATAAGGAAAGTCACTTATTTTTACCAGCAATGCTATTACTACTCTTCGGGGCGTTTACGAAGTCAGCACAATTTCCGTTTCATATTTGGCTACCGAACGCAATGGAAGCTCCTACACCAGTAAGTGCTTATTTGCATTCAGCTACAATGGTGAAAGCTGGTATTTATTTAGTCGCTCGATTTACCCCTGTTTTTGGCGGGGAAGCTGTTTGGTTTTGGCTGATAAGCGGTGTTGGTTTATTTACGCTTTTTTGGGGCTCTTTCTGTGCCATTCGTCAAACGGATTTAAAAGCATTGCTTGCGTACTCAACAGTAAGTCAATTAGGAATGATTATGTGTCTGTTTGGAATCGGTTCTGCATCCTTGCATATGGATGCGAATATAGAAGCGGTTTTATATACACAAGCTACATTTGCGGCTTTGTTCCATCTTATTAATCACTCCACGTTTAAAGGTGCATTATTCATGGTTGTCGGGATCGTGGATTATCGAGTAGGTACCAGGGACATTCGCAAGTTAGGAGGGCTAATGGCTTTTATGCCCATTTCCTTCACAGTAGCAGTCATTGGAAGCTTTTCAATGGCAGGTTTGCCCCCGTTTAATGGTTTCTTGAGTAAGGAAATGTTTTTCACGGCTGTTTTGCATGTACGCAAACTGGACATTTTTGCAATGGATACGTTTGGAATTCTGTTCCCGGTTATTGCTTGGATAGCAAGCTGTTTTACATTCATCTATTGTATGATTATCGTATGGCAGACCTTCTTTGGACCTTATCGAAGGGAAAAATTAGAGAGGAAATCGCGCGAGGCTTCACCAGGTATGTTAATTGCCCCAGTGACACTGGCTTTATTTGTTGTAGGCATTTTCTTTTTTCCAAATGTACTTGGGGATTATATACTGAAACCCGCAATGGCCAGCGTGTTTCCTTCGTTTCAAAGCGACAATTATTTACGTCAGCCTATTTCCCCGTGGCATGGTTTTAATACAGAATTGATGATGACCATTGGGATTCTTATTATTGGTACATTATTATATATGTCACGGCGCTACTGGAAAGGTATTTATAACCTTGTTCCAGACAGCTGGACATTGGATAATTTATATAACAACACGCTCACTCAGATGGAGGCAGGTTCTTCCTTCATTACCTCTTTTTATATGACCGGATATCTAAGACATTATCTTTTATACATGTACGTTTTCTTTATTCTTGCTGTAGGAGGAGTTTTAGTTTACACAGGAGCATTTGATTTCCATATGGCAAACGATGCACCGATTAACTCGTATGAGTGGATGATTGCGGGTGTGGTCTTCACTTCGGCTATTGCGATACTATTTGCAAAGTCCAGGCTGACCTCTATTATATTAAATGGTGTGATTGGCTACGCGATTGCTGTCTTTTTTGTATTATTTCGTGCGCCAGATTTAGCCTTAACACAAATTGTTGTAGAAACAGTGACAACCGCTTTATTTCTGCTTTGTTTTTATTTTCTGCCACCATGGAGAAAAGAGAACGCTGAGCCAAGATCGAAACGAGTAAATCTAGTGATCTCTATTGCTGTCGGCCTTGTTTTTATCCTTGTGGCCCTCTCCGTTAAGAGTGGCAAATTGTTTGATACGATAGCTGTTTATTTTGAGAATGCTGATGAACTTGCGGGCGGAAATAACATTGTAAATACAATTTTAGCTGACTTTCGGGCTTTTGATACGATGCTTGAAGTCATTGTTCTTCTCATTGCAGGGATTGGTGTCTTTTCATTAATCCGGCTAAAGGCTGGGAAGGGGGCTGAAAAGATTGAAGATTAACGATGTTATCTTGCAGGCGATAACGAAAATTGTTGTATTTATTATCTTAACGCTAGCTGTCTATTTATTCTTCTCTGGTCATCATACACCTGGAGGGGGATTTGTTGGCGGCCTTGTACTGGCTTCTGCTTTTGTATTACTCTGTCTAGCTTATGATGTTGAAACGGTTCAAAAAGGTATTCCATTTGATTTTAAGTATGTAGCGGCTCTAGGAGCTTTGATTATGCTAATTGTCGGTTTGGGATCTATTGTATTTGATGTTCCTTTTCTCAGTCAGTCATTCACTTCGATGGAGTCCTCCCTCTTTGGGAAAATAGAAATTTCTACTGTGACCCTATTTGAAGCTGGAGTTGCTCTTTCAGTAGTAGGAGTGGTTGTTACGATTATTTTAAGTATTAGTAAGGATGTGTAGGATATGGAAACGTTAATAATCATCCTAGCAGGAATTTTAGTTATGGTTGCTACTTATTTGATCCTTTCCAAAGGCTTAATACGGATTGTTCTAGGAGCTGCTATTCTTACCCATGCAATCCATCTGCTCTTGATGACAATGGGAGGATTAAAAAAAGGAGATGTACCACTGCTTGGTGAGAATGCAGCGTCGTATACAGATGCACTACCTCAAGCACTGATTCTCACTTCCATCGTTATCAACTTTGCTGTAACTGCCTTTTTTCTAGTATTAGCTTATCGTACTTATCAAGAACTAAAGACAGATAACCTCAACGCTATGCGGGGGTTTAAAGATGAATAATAGCATGATACTGCCATTGATTCTCCCTGTTTTTGCTGGGGTCTTCCTTATCTTTTTGCGTTCTTTTATAAACGTTCAAAGATGGGTAAGTTTTCTTGTAATGGTCATCAATAGTGGAATAAGCATTTATCTATTAAATCGAATCCAAACAGAGGGGATTTTACGACTGGATTTAGGGGGATGGGCACCTCCTTATGGAATAACATTTGTAGCAGATTCCTTTGCAATGCTCCTCGTGTTGACAACTAGCATTGTAACGAGTATTTGTTTGCTTTATGCCTTTTATTCGATTGGACGAAAGCGGGAAAAGATGTTCTTCTATCCTTTTGTGAATTTTATGGTTGCGGGCGTAAATGGGTCTTTTTTAACCGGCGATTTATTTAATCTTTTCGTTTGCTTTGAAGTGATGCTCCTTGCTTCATACATATTGCTTACATTAGGCAGTGAAAAATTTCAGCTGAAGGAGGCTCTCAAATATCTTACCATTAATGTCATTTCCTCCTGGTTCTTTTTAGTAGCCATTGCCTATTTATATGGAACGGTCGGTACATTAAATTTTGCACATTTGTCTGTGCGTATTGCTGAGGCAGGGCAAACACCAATTTTAACGGTGATAAGCATATTATTTCTTTTGGTATTTAGTTTGAAAGCTGGGCTGCTGCTTTATCAATGGCTACCGGGGTCGTATAGTGCACCACCTACAGCTGTGGC
>NZ_JFBD01000083.1 GCF_000709085.1 Virgibacillus alimentarius
AAAAAAACCAAATAAGCGCGAAAACGTCAAGTATTTCCACACCTAATAAAATAAGGCTGAACGGGGCGCAGGGCACCATTCAGCCGAGGTGTAATTGACCCACAAAAGGGGCAGCTCCCATATAGGACTAAAATAATCATCACCCTAGATGTTAGCAAGGCAAAGGATGGTTATTTGTTTTTGGTTGACAGTATTGTGACAACTAGCGCGCCGAAAGTGACCATAAGCATCATCGATTCAAATACTGTCATGAGACATCACCCCATTTCTGGTTAGGGTTGAGCCACCACCCATGAAAGCCTTATTACACTATTAGTTTATACAAGCTTCTGGCATTTTGACTGTGATATTGATTTAATATTCAGTAAAATAGGCCATGCTAGGTCACTCGCGTCAAAGCATGTCCTAGGCACGCAACATGGCCATGAACGCGCGCCATATCAAGATCAACTCGCGCCAGAGCGTAAGATAGTCGAGCGATAGAGCCATAGACTTGCGCGGTAACCCAAGAAAGTCGAGCAATCAAACCATCAACGCGCGTAAGCCTGCATCTACTACCGCGCACATCCAGTCCGCTTCCCCGCATGAAGCCCGCACCTCACACGCGCCACAACTCTCCTCCCTGAAGAAGCTCTCTCCAATCCTGCTTCCACCAAGTTCCACACCCTCATCTTGCGCATTGCTTATCATCTTCAGAAAATTGTGTTATATTAAGCGGTACATATCCAAAAAGGGGAAGGTGATGCATTGTATGGGAAGCGTTGCGTCTATTCGAAGGTATCCTGTTAAATCGATGATGGGGGAGGAACTCACGGCCATCGACATTACGAAAAAAGGCTTGCTTGGTGACCGGGCGTATGGGGTTATCGACATGTCCACCGGCAAAGTGGCCAATGCCAAGAATCCAATCAAGTGGCCGGAGATGTTTTCTTTTCATGCCAATTATCTTAAAGCACCCGAGCTGGATGCGCCGATTCCGCCTATTCGTATTACACTGCCAGGCGGCGCGACAGTAAGCAGTACCGATGAAAAAATACACACCACACTGACGGAAAGTTTGAAGCGCGAGGTAAAACTTGCCAGTCCATCCGGCTTAGACGTTCAGTTTGAAGGGTACATCCCGGAAAATGTCGAAGGGCTAGAGGATCCAGGCACCATTTTTACACGTACGTCCCCACCGGGAACATTTTTTGACATTGCCATGGTGCATATCATCACAACCTCCACGATCAACTACCTTCGAAAAATACTGCCGGACAGTGACATCGAAGCAGCACGTTTTAGGCCGAATATGATCCTTGACGTTCCAGATGAAGATGGTTTCATCGAAAACAGCTGGATCGATAAAGTGCTTCAGATTGGCGAAAACGTTCAACTGAAAATTTTACAGCCAACGAAGCGGTGCGTCATGACCACACTTGCACAAGGCGATTTGCCAAAAGATCCGAACGTCCTCAAATCGATTGTAAAAAATAATAACGGCAATTTCGGCGTCTATGCCGAAGTGATTCAAGCAGGAAAAATCCATCACGGGGATAAGGTGAAAATAAGGGAATTTGTTTCATAGAAATCCCATCAAAAAAGCGTGGCGGTAGGATATACATAGCGCCACGCTTTTTTGATGGGCTATTTTTTGCCTATCCATTACGTGAAATTTACTACCCTTTTGGATTGTTCTAATTTCTTTCTAATGACTGCTATATTTTGTTTAGTGGGAATTTTTTCAATGACGATAAATTTATCATTCGATAACACAATCTAGATTTTATAGCAGCAAGTGACTGGGTCATCGAACTAGGTCCTGAGGGAGGAAAAAAAGGTGGACATATTCTATTTGAAGGCACACCAGAAGAGATGTTAAATGCAGAAACAAAGACAGCGAAGTGGTTAAAAGACGGAGTTAGCGAACACTTGAATTAGCATTCAACCTCCCCACTTACCTGAAGGGAGGGATTCTTACTAACGAAGGATGAATTGCCAGTGCTATCATTCAGTGAAATCGTTTATCACTTTAGGTGAGAAAGAGACGCACTGCAGGAGTTAAACAATCGTACCCTTTAATTGAATAAAGCACTGAGATGAACGTATGAAGGATGATAAAGTGAATATTAGATCAAACAAGAAAACAGAGGTCAATCAATTAGTAAAAATATGGAATTATTGGAAATCGCAGCAAACGGAGATGGAAGAAAAGTATATCCCAATGTCTGAAACCTATGTTGTAAGTAATGAAAAAGATATTGTCGGCTTCGTATCAATGATGGATAATTATTTAGCTGCATTATTTATTGATGTTACGCATCAAGGTGGAGGATATGGAAAGGGTCTGTTAGATTTTATAAAAAGCCAAAGGGAAAATTACCTTTGTTTACAAGCGTTTGAAAAACGTCTAAAAGTTGTTCATTATCTTTTGTGTGTAGTCCTAAGGATGGCTCGTCTAATAGGTAGATTTGTCCTTCTTTTAGTAAGTGGCTTGCAAGTTTTAGACGCTGAATTTCTCCTCCGCTTAGTGAACTTGTTGTCTGTCCTAAGGTTAGATACCCTAATCCTACGTCTTTTAGCGTATTCACTCGTTTTATGATCTTCTGTTCTTTAAAATAGTTCATCGCCTCGTCGATCGTTAAATTCAAAATCTCTACTATATTTTTACCTTAGTACCTGATAAGATAATGCTTCATCTGAATATCTCGTGCCTCCACATGCTTCACAGCGAATCGTTACGGGATCTGCAAATGCTACATCTGGTTTTGTGACTCCTTTTCCTTTGCAGGTCGGACATGCTCCTAGTGAGTTAAAGCTGAACAAACCTGCAGGACGCGCTGTGCTTCCTGAAAATATGGAGCGAATATCATCCATGACCCCCATATATGTAGCTAGTGTCGAACGGTTAGAGATTCCGATCCTGTCTTGTCCTACCATGATCGTTTCCGGATACCTTTCTGGGAATGCTTCCAACATGAGGGAACTTTTCCCTGAACCAGACACGCCACAGAGAGAGACGAGGGCATTTTTAGGAAGACGCACGCTTATATTTTTTAAGTTATGGTTACTTGCCTTTTTTATGGTAAAACAACTTTTTATATCCCTTGGATTTTTATTTATTTTTAATTTGGGATTAAGGGTTGTTGCGGCTTTAGTGTTTTTCAGTCCTTCTAATTTTCCTTGATAGACAACTTCTCCTCCATTTACACCTGCTCCCGGTCCCATCTCTATGATTTCATCTGCTGCTTTTATTACGGACAGGTCGTGTTCGATAACGATGACGGTATTATGTTGATCTTTGAGACTTTTTAGCATCTGGATTAGCCTATCGACTTCTTCTGGGTGGAGTCCTGCACTTGGTTCGTCGAAAATGTATGTGATATTGTTTAGACTGCTCCCTAAATGACGTGCGATTTTTACCCTTTGCGCTTCGCCACCGGAAAGGCTGCTCATTTTTCTGGATAGGCTCAAATATCCTAAACCCATTTCAACGAGTTGTTTTACATGCGGGATTGCTTGCTGTGCGATTGATTCTCCGATAGGATCTTTTATCTTCGTCAACTCTTCTAGGAGTTCGGTAAGTTCCAATTGATCGTATTCTGCGATATTTAAGCCTTTTATTCTACATTTTAATACCTCTGGGTTTAGGCCTGAACCTTGGCAGGTTGGGCATAAGGATTGAGTTGATACGGCTAGGACGTCATCTTGGGATACTTGTTTCAGCTTGGAAATATCTCTATGTATATACAGGCGCGTAAATCTGGGAAGTAAGCCATCCCACTCATGATCCTGAGGTCCGTGTTTGGTATGAAACGGCGCATAGACTCTTTCACCTTCCGGGGGACCATATAATAGCAAATGGCGTTTTTCTTCTGGGTAGTCTTTTATCGGTTGATCTGGATCGAATAATCCGCCAGTCATCATCCATCTACCTTGCCAACCGGAAGGCGACAATGGCTTAAATTTTACTGCATATTCCCGGAGTGATTTATCGAAATCGATGATTCTATTTAGGTCTGGCGCAATGACCTTCCCGAATCCACTACACTCAGGACATCGACCAAAGGAACTTTGACTCGAAAAATCCGTGGCAGAACCTATGGATGGCTTTCCTATTCGCGAGAACAAAAGTCGAATCAATGGATGAATATCCATATAGGTGCCAACGGTTGAGCGGTAATTTCCTCCGATAGATCTTTGCTCTACCACAACAACCGGGCTTAAATTTCGCATAAGATCGGCATGGGGTCTTTCGTATCTTGGCATTTGATTTCTGACATAAAGGGGATAATTCAACGTCATTTGTCTTCTGCTTTCTGTTGCTAATGTATCAAAAACAACGGAGCTTTTCCCTGAGCCGGAAAGACCGGTAAATACGGTGATTTTTTCTTTTGGTATGTTTATATCTATGTTTTTTAAATTATTTTCTTTTAGTCCTCTTAAAATGATTTCATCCTTTATTTTTGACACTTTATCATCCTTTCTGATTTTCTTTACGAAGAAGAAAGTGTCTTTCTTTTATCACCTATTATAGACGAAGATTTCATCGTTATATAGGGGACAAAAAAACGAATTCTGCAAAAGTGTTTGAATAGATTAAGACGTTAGAATGAATAGCATTGACCATGTAATTGCTTTTAAATTCACTCTCCGCATGTGATTGCCCTTTTTATGCAAAAGCGATAACTTAAGGCCACTCATCAAAAAGCCATATCCCGACCTGGTGAAACATGCGTTTGTATGGTGCGATATTCCTATATTGATAGCACTTTAAAAACTGAGAGTATGAGTTTTTAGCAGGAAAACGCCTGCTAGGTAAAATCTCCCCTAATCCGAAATTGCGAAAACTAAGTGTAAATTACTTGGTAGCTTGTCCTTGTGAAATTTCTTCTGTCATTGTTTCAGTTTTATAAGTAAATTTTCCCAATATGTTGTATAATCATAGGTATATTGTGTACTTATTAACTAAAATTGGGGGAGCATGAACATTGAAACGAATTTTTTTAATATTTGCTATCATTTTTGTATTGGTTGGATGTAATTCTGCATTTAAAGATTCCGTCACTGAAGCGGAAGCTGCACTAGAAAATGGAGATTTTGAAAACGCACTAAAATTATTTAACGTTGCCTTGGAAGAAAAACCAGATAGTCCAGAAGTAAAAGATAGGATTGCTTTATTAGATGATTATGCGACTTTACAAGAAAAAATGGAAAACGCCGAGTGGACAGAAGCGGTTGATTTGGCGAATGATATCCTGAAAAATGATGCGATTGTCCCGTCTTTACAAACTGAAGTGGAAGAATTATTGACAACGATTAAAGAGGAAGAAGAGAAAGAAAAGCAAATGGCAAGCGATCTGAAAAAAATAGAAGAGCTTATCGCTAATGATGATGTTGAAAAAGCGAACTCGAAGATAAGTGAATTAGAAAGTAAAACGAACGCGTTGGATCGTGAATTAGATGATTTACATAATCAATTAGAAGTGGCGGAAAAACGTATCGCTGAAAAAGAACGTAAGGAAAAAGAACGTAAAGAAAAAGAAGCTGAGAAAAAACGATTAGAAGCGGAAGCAAAACAACAAGCTATCGAAGCGAATAATTTGAAGGAGAAATATATGCAGAAGGCGGATAATCTGGATGACAGGATAATGAGTAAAGCGAAAGAATTGTTTGAACAAGATGTGCAGCCTGGTTTTTATGGTCAATACCATAGGGAATGGGATGATTTATTAAATGAAGTTTGGGGCGAATTAAAAAAGACGATGCCAACGAATGCATTTGAACAATTAAAATCAGAACAAAATGATTGGATTAAAAACAAAGAGCAAACATTTGCTGAAATGCCGGATGAACCAGCGTCAGCAAGAGCTGCAGGAGTGGACTATCTAGCAGCTGAAACGAAAAGTAGAACTTATTATCTAATTGAGAATTATATGAACGAATAGGGATAGCCCAAAAGGTTAAAGAAAAATCCTTTCCTTTGTTATTTATTTTTAATTTAAAAAAACCATTTGTTCTAGGCGCTGTGCTTGGTAACAAATGGTTATTGTTTTGGTCGGATTCTCCTAGGAGGGGATCAGCCCCCTGGAAGGAAATTTCTTTTAAGATGAAATATATGGATAGATCGTTTACAATGTGGGGTAAGGTTGTATTTATATGTATTTATTTGTTAGGAGATACATCATTAATTTTGCAAAAGAGGTGTCGCTGTTGTTTGCTAAAGAAAGACATGAAGAAATAAAAAAAATGGTTCGAAAAAATAAATCTGTCAAGGTATCGCACTTAATCCAGTACTTCAATGTGTCGATTGAAACAGTAAGAAGGGATTTAGAATACCTCGAGCAGGAAGGTTTTCTAACTCGTGTTCACGGGGGAGCGGTACTCGAAGAAGTAAATAGTCGGGAATTATCTTTTACAGTTCGTAAATCTAAATATTTAAAGGAAAAGCAAGAAATCGCGAAAAAAGCAGCAGCATATGTGATTGAAGGGCAATCGATTGCGATGGATGTCAGTACAACGAACACTGAATTTGCGAAGGTATTAAAGGAGAAATTTTCTCGTTTAACGGTGCTGACGAATTCGATGATTATAGCAAATGAACTATCAGAGATGCCTGATTATACAATCATTTTTGCAGGTGGGATTTTGCGAAATCAAGAGCTTTGTACAGTTGGCGATTTTACGGAAGACTTTATTTCCCAGTTTCATATCGACACGTTTTTTATGAGTGTTAGTGGTCTCTCTCTTACCAAGGGTTTAACGGATTACGGAGCTGGGGAATTGCAGGTGAAGAAAAAAATGATCGAGATCTCTCAGCACCGGATTGTGTTAGCAGACAGCAGTAAGTTTGATGTCGTCTCTTTATTGAATGTTTGTCCGTTTGAGCAAGTGAACCGAATCATTACAGATTCTAAGATTAATGAAAATGTATTGGCGAAATACCAAGAAACAGGCATCGAAATATTATAAAAATCAGAATAGGTCGTCGTTATTGGTAGGATATGCAAATAAATAGAAGTTACTTTTAGCTTAGGCGCTCTGTCTAAGCTTTTTTAGTGGTATATGACATAAATCATCCAAAAATGCGTTTTGACATAAAAGAGGTATTCTCTATAAAATAAACAATGGACACACAAATACAACCAAATGCATCTAATTGCAACTAAAAACATAAAACGGAAAAGGTAAAGACGAGGTTGGTGCATGAAAGGAGAGGGGGGATTTTAATGAGTTTGATCACGATAAACGAAAAGGCGTATGAAATAGACTGTATTTTATTTGATAAAGATGGGACACTCATTGATTTCACGCTATGGGTTCGTTGGGCTGAAAAATTCATTGATTTGATCGTTGGAGAGGATGGTTCTTATGACCAACATTTGTTAGCTCATGCGTTAGGATTTTCCTATGAGGAGCATACATGGGATCCAGAAGGTCCTCTGGCTATTGGTTCGCTGCCAGATTTGTTAACCATTTTATCTTTAGGACTTTATCAGCAAGGTGTTCCTTGGAACCAATCGTATCAATTGGTAAATGACGCTTATCAACTGTTAGAAGACAGTTTTGTCACTCGTAAGTATGTGAAACCGATCAAAGGGTTGGTGTCGTTTTTAGAACAAGCGGAAAACCATGGCATTAAAATGGGAGTCGTCACTTCGGATAATTACGAGAAGGCCGTGGAACATTTAGAGGTATTAGGGATTAAACATTATTTCTCCGCGATTGTCGGAGATGATCTTGTTCAACAAGGGAAGCCGTATCCTGAAATGGTCTATCGAGCTTGTGAACAGTTAAAAGTGAATCCTGCCAATGCATTAATGATTGGTGATTCCAATGGAGACATGATTCTTGGCAAAAAGAGCGGTGCGCTAGCGAGTATTGGTATTGTAGCAGTGCCGTCGATGGAAACAGCTTACTTGAAAGATGCGGATAGCATCATTAACGACTATGAATCTATCACGCTAAGAAAAGCATAACGATTGAGATGAATGATTATAGCAAAAGGAGAGTTGTATAAAAATGAAGAAATCTGTATTATCATTTTTAATCCTCGCATTGAGTCTGGTCTTTGTAGGATGCAGTGGTGATGATTCTGGCTCCGGTGAGGCGAAAGAGACCAAAGGTTCAATTGATGTTTATACGCATAATGATTCTGAGGAAATGCAAGATTTTGTAAAAGGTCTAAAAGAAGAAACAGGCATTGAAGCAAATGTATTGCGACTATCTAGTGGAGAAGGTTGGAGTCGGATGAAATCGGAAGCCCCTGATTTTGGAGCGGATATGCAATGGGGTATGTTGCATAGTATTGCATTGAAAGCGGAGAAAGAAGGATTTTTGGAACCTTATGATTCGCCAACGTGGGAAGATGTTCCAGATGAATTTAAAGATGAAGATGGTAAATGGTATGGATGGTCTTATTGGTTTAATTTATTAGCAATTAATACAGAAATTTTGGAAGAGAAAGGGTTGGACAAGCCGGAATCGTGGGAAGACTTGCTAGATCCTCAATATAAAGGGGAAATCGTTTTGCCTGATCCGGGTACGTCAGGAACAGCTTATTTATTCGTTTCTACCATTATGCAGATTTTAGGTGAAGAAGAAGGATGGGAATATTTTGAGAAATTAGATGAAAACGTTGGTCAATACGCGAAATCTGGTGACGCGCCCGCACAAATGACTGCGCAAGGGGAATATGCAATCGGTATCACATGGGATCAAGCGGTGTATAACCGGATTGAAGAAGGATACCCACTGGAGACGGTTATTCCTGAAGAAGGTGTAGGATATGACCTTGATGTGGTTTGGATGTTTAAGGACACCGAAAATCGAGCGTTGGTTGAAGAAGCTATTGATTATATCGGTTCGGAAGGCGGTATGAAGAAATCTGCGGAACATCGTTCGATGGTAACGAAAAATGGGGTAAAAGGAAACGCGGATGATATCGAGCAATATTTGATTGATTATGATGCTGTTTGGGCGGAAGAAAATCGAGAGCGTATTATGAAGGAATGGCGAGAGCGATTTTAATACACGAGAAAAAGGGGGGGATATAAGTGGAGACTGTACCCACAGTAAAAAAACGGCTTCGTCCGTTCCAAGCGAAATGGCAACAGTTCTGGTCGGAGCCATGGTTTGCAATTGCAACGATTATACTTGCTGCTGCAATCCTGATATTTATTGTTGCCCCCGTCTTTGCCGTTTTATTAAAAAGCTTCGGTATTGGAACGGGTCAATTAACCTTTGATTATTATAAAGAATTTTTTCAAGCTTCCTATTATTGGGAAGCACTGAAAAACAGCTTGCTATCAGCGATTATCACAACAGTAGTCGTGTTGTTCTTAAGTATTAACATCGCACTCTATGTCACACGTACGAAAAACGCTTTGTCCAAATCTTTTAAAGGGATTGCGTTACTGCCTTTGGTTGCTCCTCCATTTATATTCTCATTATCACTGATGATTTTATTTGGCAGAAGCGGTATTGTGACTGATTATGTGAGTGATTTGTTTGGTGGGCAATTTAGCATTTACGGCTTTTGGGGAGTCGTGGTCGCGCAAATTATTGGATATTTCCCAATTGGATATATGTTGATTGAAAGCACCATGCGAAATTCGAATGCTGATTTGGAATATGCAGCATTAGACCTTGGCTCCAATCAGTGGAAAACACTTGGCACGGTGACACTGCCTTTAGCAAAGTCCGGGATTATTAAAGCAGGATTACTTGTTTTTGTCATGGCGTTAGCGACTTCTCCAACCCACTTATTATTGGGGGAGGAGAACAGTTTTTAGCGTCAGAAGCCTATTTGCTTGTCGTTGGGCAACATAACTTAGAGTTGGCTGCAGTACTTGGGGTATTCTTGATTTTACCGAGTTTGATCGTTTTTATCTTCCAAACGTATTTTCTAAAAGATAGTAATGTCGGGACGATCAGTGGTGAAACAGGTTCCCAAAATGTACCGCTCTCCAAATCGGTTAAAGCTTTTGTTGTAACGATTAGTTCGATGTTTATCGCGTTTATCTTACTCATGTTTATCATGGTTGTACTAGGCGCGTTTGTGAAGATCATCGGAATAAACAATACGTTTACACTGGAACATTTTAATAATGAAACTGGCTGGGATTCGCTCTCTATGAGTCTATACGTTTCGTTCATCAGTGCTATACTGGCAGCGGCAATTGGGATTTTACAAGGTTTTCTATTTGCGAGAAAACCGATACCTGGTAAGAAGTTGTTCGAGTTTTTAACGCTGTTTGGTTTGGCAGTTCCAGGAACGGTCATGGGGATTGGTTATGTATTAATTTTCAATGGCCCACCATTTTTCTTGACGGGAACTGTCATGATTCTTGTATTGAACATGACGTTTCGTAAGATTGGTGTTGGAATGGAGGCCGCCATTAGTAAGATGCATCAGATCGACACGTCGATGGAAGAAGCATCGAGTGATTTGGGTGCGGGGCCGTATAAAACATTTTGGAAGGTTCTTGTGCCATTGATGGTTCCTCCATTTGTAGCAGGGTTTATTTACGCTTTTATGACAGCGATGGTTTCGATCAGTTCCGTTGTCTTCTTAATATCACCAGACACGAATCTTGTCGCCATTTATATTCTGAATTTGGCTGAACAGGCGAAAGTCGGTTTAGCGTCTGCGATGTCGTTCATTATGATCGTGATTGTGTTAGCTTGTCTGGGATTGTTGAAATTCGTCGAGAAGAGGACGGGAATTCGTATATGATTCGTAACAATTGGAGGTCTCTAGATGTCAGAAAATAACTTTCTTGAATTAAAAAATATCTATAAATACTTTGGAGATGTCAAAGCAGTCGATAATATCTCCATATCGATTAAGCGCGGGGAACTCATTTCCTTTATTGGCCCCAGCGGTTGTGGAAAAACAACCCTATTACGAACGATCGGGGGATTCAATAAGCAAGATGCAGGCGAAATTATTTTAGACGATGAGAATATTGATGCATTACCGCCTGAAAAGCGCTCCACAGGGATGGTATTTCAAAATTATGCGCTTTTTCCACATATGACCGTCTATGATAATGTTGCTTATGGATTGAAACAAGCGAAAGTTCCTAAAGCTGAACGACATGATCGGATTATGACTGCGTTGTCCCAAGTCGAACTGCGTGATCATGGGAAACGGAAACCAAGTGAATTAAGTGGTGGTCAGCAGCAAAGGGTGGCGATTGCACGCTGCCTTGTATTAGAGCCTAAAGTGTTATTACTGGATGAACCACTATCCAATCTTGACGCTAATTTACGGTTGTCGCTTCGGGAAGAAATCCGTCGAATAAAGGAAAAGCTGAATTTAACGGTCATTTTTGTTACGCATGATCAAGAAGAGGCATTAAGTATTTCAGACAGGATTGCAGTTCTTAACGGAGGTGTGATTCAACAGCTTGATCAAGCGGATCATATTTATAATTATCCGAGCAACAAATTTGTGTCTACATTTGTTGGACAGGCGAACTTTTTCACCGGCCATCTGCAGGAAGGGAAAGAAGGATTGTACTTTGATACAGGAACCGTTACTTTTCCAGTAGAACGATTGCAAAAAGCAGACGGGGAAGCGATGGCGATTGGAGAAAAAGCCACTGTACTCGTAAGGCCGGAGCGCATTAAAATAAATACATCCAGTCCAATAAAAGGAAAAGTTGTGAATACCATTTATAATGGGAATTTTACGCGTTACTTTATTGAACTGGAAGATGAAACAGTGCTAGTGGACGCATTTAATACGATGGACAACAAAACATATCAAAAGGGCGATGTCATTGGAATGGAACTTCCTACGTCCCCACACGTCATTAACGACACCGTGTCATAAAGAGATTTGTTTGCAACATGGGTGGAGTCGTACGGATTGTGTGCGTGAAGCATTGATTAATGCTTCATTATCGAAAGTACAAAGTATACAAAACACATCGTTAGCCATGCAATGAAAAGAGCGTATTATTTCTCCTCCTCAATCAACGTCGGAAATGAGGAGGAATTTTTTCTGCAATTTCATCGGTTATCCTAGATGATTATATTACATCTAAGACTTTGCTATTTTCGGGTCCCGGCTTAAATATTTATAAAACTTCACATATGATACCATCATGATTGTACCCATCCAGCCGATGGGGGTTACTAGACGGGGCCACCTGCACCTTCAAAAATGCATGGTCTTCTTGTTGGTTTTGATCCCTCTCATTCCTATTCAGATGCATTTATCAAAGCTCGTGATCTTATGGGTGAGAATGCCATCCCACATGATGTAGATTATGAAGACTTTGCGGATATTAAATTTTAATTATTTTTATATATTTTAAAATTTTACCTCTAGTTTATATTAGAGGTTTTAATTATTAGAAATAAGTGAAATCTTTTTGGATGAAATATTTAATTAAAATAGGATAATTCCTGTTTATATAGCTGGATGAAGACCTTAAAGGTTGTGATGAATTTTTTGGCTAATCTGCAATGGAGGAAATATATCGTTCAGTTCATGAAGGAAGGTTTCTAAGTTTCTAAATCTCTTCCTTCTCCCCGTACTTTCGGTATTGTTGGCTGGCTAATTAATACGATCACCTGTCACACTACATAAAATCCTGCCTAAAAACCCATTTGTTAACCAAGCAAATACGCTTGAAACAAATGGGTTTTTATTTGACATTATTCGACAAAATTCGGGAAGTGACAGGCACTCCGGTAGGACAGGCACTCTGGTGGCAGGTATCTTTATTTCACTCTTTTTTTACCTGTTCTACCAAGCTTTCAAAATGCTTGGTCAGGGACATTAATTCGTCATAGGTAAGGGCAGACCAATCCTCCGTACGCAGAATGAATGGATCTTTGATTCCATGTTGCTTAAAGACGTTAACGGTTTTTTCGCATGCGTCACCGTCTTTTTTTCCCCGAAGGATATAATCAAGTGATGTATTATACAATTGTGCTAATGAGATAAACGTTTCAACGGAGGGGCTATGTTCCCCGCGTTCATATTGTCCATATGTATTATCCGAAAACCTGAGTATCTGACTTACGTCTTTTTGGGAGTATCCAGCTTGATCACGGAGGTTTTCTAAACGCCATCTGATTTCTTTTTTCATCAATATCTTCTCCCTTTTCGGATAAAAACTATCATAAAAAGGAAGAAAAATTACAAAAACACAGGAACTCTGTGTTTTTATTTTGGGTGTATACGGGGGCTAGGTAACTGGCGCTAAAAAATCACAGGCATACAAACGATTGGAGAAAGACGTGCAACTGTGTTCGCAGAAGAGGGATAGCTCCTCCTTTAGCTTGTGATTTATTTTTTTTTGACCAAATAAAACACGGGAATCATGTGTTTCAGATAATTCACAAAATAAATGTAGTACAATAAGACTAGGTATATTATACTAAGCAGCTAAACATACCGAATGAAGGAGTTCCCTCCATTTCCTCTTGTAGCCTGATTGATTAGCTTATGTTTTTACTTTGGAGTCAATCGGGAAAACGCCCCCATCCTACAAATTTTTCAGGTAGAAGAAAGTGATAATCAAAGCGATAGCCTTACTATGTACAGTCAGCAATTTTTGCCCAAGTGGATGATTGTTTTTTTCTTAAATTTTAAAAGGATGCCACCTAGGGAAGGGTTTGGATCGATAATAATCATAGAGTAGTATTTTTATAGCAGATAGAGGGGGAGCGAATGGATAAAAAATTTGCAGAGTTATCATTTGAAGAAATTATGAAACAGAATGAGCGGCGTGTGCATTATCATATTCACCGATTAAATGTGAGAGATCCGCACAAGGAGTTTTACCAGGAGGGGCTTGTTGCAATGTGGAATGCGTATGAGAAATACGAGCCGGATAAGGGGCCGCTTGCTACCTATTTTAATTATTCCATTCGGAACCGGATGATTGATTTAATGCGAAAAAAGGCGAGAGCATTGCGGAATGATGAGGTGTTTATTGAAGAGGAAAAGAAGAAGATGGACAATGGGAACCGCTCGTGTAAAGATCGTCTTCCTTTGCTTGATTTTTCGGATATTCCAGTGGATGACAGGTCCGTTTGGAAGCATGTCAGGGAAAGATTGACAGACAATCAATGGAAGTGGGTGGCTTCGTTTATTATTTTAGAGTTGCCACTGAAGGAGATTGCAAGACGGGAAGGTGTGACGGTCGAAGCGGTAAAAAGCTGGGGGAAGCAGGCGCGAAAAAAGCTGCGGGACGCGAAGTTGAAGGAAAAGCTGCTGGTATTGGTGGAAGGCGCTTAAAGTTTTGGTGTGAATTAACGGAATTTTCTATTTTAAGAGGGCTGCGGGATTTGGAAGTGCCACCTGGTGAAGGAACCTTTCGATAGTAGAAGTAGACGATCGTACTAGAAGCAAAGAGCCGGCTTTTTGGAAAAGAGGTTATTCATGAAAGGAGAGTCATTCGAGCATTTTTTTGAAAGAAATAGAAAGCGGATTCACTATCATATCCATGATCTAGGCATCCGTGATTTACACAATGAATATTATACGGAGGGGGTTTATGCATTGTGGAAATGGTGGAAGATGGACCAGCAGAGCAGGGATCCGGTGGCGATTGATATTGACACGATGATTCGAGTTCTGTTGATGGAAATGGTTGAGAGGAAGTACCTATAATTGGCTTGCGTGCCTCTGCAACAGGGGCACTTTGATTCGTTTATTTATTACCGGAAAGAAGCGGCGATTCGCTGATTGGAAAGGAAAGAGAGTCATGAATTATTTAAAGGAAATAAACGCATTTCATAATATGCAGGAGACGAATCCACTATCGACGGCAGCTGCCCATCTCTGGTCGGTGCTGATGCATGTGAATAACCGGGCGGGGTGGAAGAAGGAATTTTCGGTGGCTGCGTCTTTATTATGTGTGAAAGCAGCGTTGAAGGAGGGGACGTTTAAGCGGGCAAGGTTGGAACTGAGGGATAAGGGATATATTCGCTTTACGCCGCAGGGAGCAAACCGAGCTGCGGTGTATGAGATGATTTCGTTAGTGCATTTCGAGGATAACGCGGGTGTTGATGCTGCGCGTGAGGATGGCGGCGGAGAACGTGCTGCCGCGGATGGTGAAAATATTGTGCTTGGGGAGCACGTGCGGACGGGAGATGGATGTGCGGCTGGAGCAGTTGAGGGAGGTGCTTTGAGCGGTGAGAGTGCTGGGGTGGCCGGCAGGATGGACCACAGTACAGACCGGAGTGCTGACCCGGGGAATGGCGGCAGTGTTGCCCCATTATATAAACAAAACAAGGCGAAACAAAAAGAACATCCGAATACTACTCCTGGGGTGTCGGATGCGGTCGTGTTCTATCAGGAAAATTTTGGAGTGATCCGTCCGTATGTAGCGGAGGATTTGTTGAATTGGGTGAAGGATGTTGGGGAGCTGTTGGTTTTAGCTGCCATGAAGCGGGCGCTCGAACGCGGGAAAGGGAGCTGGGGTTACGTGAAGGCGATCCTGAAAGATTGGCAAGGGCGGGGTGTGCGTACGGTAGCGGACGTGCATGCGGCAGACGTGGCGTTTCAAAATCAGAAACATGAGCGGAAGCGGTCGCGTCGAAGTTTTGGATCGAAGCGGGAGGAAGTGATCCCGGATTGGTTTAAGGAACGAAAAAAGAAACTTGCACTTGAAGAGGGGCAGGAAGTCGAGCGAAAGCAGAATCCGGGGCCGGAGCGCGTACGTGGCAAAGAGGCAGAAGAAGCGGAGAAGAAGGAGCTTGAGGCGCTGGTGCGAGGGTGAAGGGAACAGACCCTATAGCCAGTCAAGTCCTGAATTATGTGTAAAATAAGATACAAGGTTTTCAACCATTTATGTGTTGGTATGGAGTTTATTATATTGG
>NZ_JFBD01000084.1 GCF_000709085.1 Virgibacillus alimentarius
GTATTTCTGTTTGCGGATTAAAAAGTCCTGGAATCGTTTGCGATATTGTTTCGGTTCTTTACGTTCGGACGAAGCTGCTTACGTTCACTTCTATCTTCACTTGCTTCCATTTGCGGAAACGATTAATCGTTCGATAACTCGGTTCATATCCCTGGGGCCAGCCACATCATGCGGGGATGATAGGCCGGACAGCCCGTCTCACACAAAAGGCTGACGAATGCTTCGTCCGGAATACTTTCCACGACATAGGCAATATCATCTTCTTGTAATGTAATTTCTAAACCAAGCGGCAACACAACTAAGCAGCCGCCTGCAGTGCAGGTCAACGGGATTACTAAAAACCGCACGGAAAAGTAAAATAAAGAATTTCGGGAGTTCCATCTAGAGATGGGACTCCCGAAACTCCTTTACATTTACTGGGTTTTGTCCCAGTCTCTTCTAATTCTTTCATCGAACTTATACATTTTTAACGACAATCTCATTTTCTTCAACATCAATGTGTACTGCATTTACGGTTTCTTCTTCTAAAATTAAGTCTGTCATTTGATCCTCGATTTTATCTTGGATAACTCGACGTAAAGGTCGAGCGCCAAAGCGCGGATCATATCCTAGGCGAACTAATTCATGTTTTGCAGCATTTGTGATTGTAATTTTTATATCATTTTCTTCAATGGTTCTCTCTAAATCTGTCAGCATAAGATCAACGATTACCATTAAGTTTTCCTCAGAAAGTTCATTAAATGTGATAATAGAATCAAATCTGTTCAGGAATTCCGGTTTAAAATAAACACTTAGAGTTTCCAATGTTGATACAGCGTCATGCTCTGCTTTATTAAAGCCTACACTAATTTGCTTTTCGCCGGTACCTGCGTTACTGGTCATGATAATCACTGTTTCTTTAAAGCTAACCGTACGGCCGTGAGAATCAGTTAAATGACCATCTTCCATAATTTGCAGGAACATATTTTGTACGTCCGGATGTGCTTTTTCAATTTCATCCAGCAAAATGATGGAGTATGGGTTGCGGCGTACGCGCTCTGTTAATTGTCCAGCCTCTTCATGACCAACATAGCCAGGAGGTGAACCGATAATTTTTGACACGGCGTGTTTTTCCATATATTCACTCATGTCAAGGCGAATGAGTGACTCTCTAGATCCAAATAGCTCCTCCGCAAGTGCTTTCGTTAATTCTGTTTTACCTACTCCTGTTGGTCCAACAAATAGAAAAGTACCAATTGGACGCTCATGTGATTTTAATCCTGCGCGACTGCGGCGAATTGCTTTCGCTACTTTATCAACGGCTTTTTCTTGTCCGATAACTTTAGCACCGAGGTTTTTACCGATGTTTTTCATTTTTTCCTGCTCATCTGTTTGAAGTTTTGTTACAGGGATACCTGTTTTTTCCTCAACGATAAGCTGAATATCAGAAATATCTACATCAACGACTTTTTCATCATCATTTGCTTTTTCCAATTGTTTTTGTAATTGTATTTCTTGATAACGTAAATTTGCTGCTTTTTCATAGTCTTCTTTTTCTGCAGCTTGTTGTTTCTCTTGAACAACTTGATCCAAGCGTCTTTGGATAGAATTAGAGTCATTTTCAGCATTCTCTAAGTTCAAGCGTGATCCGACTTCATCCATTAAATCAATTGCTTTATCTGGTAAAAATCGGTCTTGAATATAACGTTGTGATAGTATGACAAAAGCACGAATTGCTTCATCGGAATAACGGACTTCATGGAAATTTTCATAACGATCTTTAATTCCATTTAAAATTTGAACTGCTTCTTCTGCAGATGGTTCTTTTACAATGATTGGCTGCAAGCGGCGTTCAAGGGCTGCATCTTTTTCAATTTGACGGTACTCTTTTAATGTTGTTGCACCGATCAACTGAAGCTCCCCGCGCGCTAAGGCAGGTTTTAGAATATTGCCAGCATCCATTTGTGAGTTTTCTGCGGTTCCTGCACCTACCAATAAATGAATTTCATCCACAAATAGAATGACGTCTTGACGAGCTTGTAACTCTTGAACTAATTGCTTCATACGTTCTTCAAACTGTCCGCGAATCCCTGTATTTGCGACTAATGATGCTACATCCAACAAGTAAACTTCTTTATTCATAAGTTTTGCTGGTACGTCACCTTCAACTATTTTAACAGCAAGTCCTTCTGCAATAGCCGTTTTACCAACACCAGGTTCACCAATTAAAACAGGATTGTTTTTATTTCTTCTGTTTAATGTCTCGATAACTCGTTTTATTTCATTATCACGACCGATTACCGAGTCAATTAAACCTTTTTTTGCATCATCGGTGACATTTTTACCTAATTCATCTAACAATCCGCCACCTTGATTTGCTTGTTGTTGCTTTGTTCTTGTTCCCGTTTGACTTCCACCATTTTGTTGGAAGAAATTATTCGCAAATGCATTATTTCCACCAGAGAAAAAGTCATTGGAGTTCATCATTTTTCCCTGAATATCTTGAAAACAAGCATTACATAGGTGGATTTGCATTCTTTGATGATTCATTTGCATAGACATGTTTACTGTTGCTTGGTTTTTGCCACATTGTTGACATAACATGTGCAATTCCTCCTTTAAACTTTTCAGTAACTTTATTTATATCATTTTTGACTTTGACTATCTTTGACCTTTCAATTGCTATTATACTCTGACCTATTTTGACTTTCAAGGGGGATGCTTCAATTTTTTCTAAAAAAACATTAAAAAGGACCTCAAATCCCATTTGATAGTGATTCAAGGTCCCTTCTTTCGTATCATTTCCGTCTATTGTTTTTGTTGTAGCTTTTCCTTTTGACGCAACTCCACACGTCTGATCTTCCCGGATGTAGTTTTCGGTAGTTCATTCAGAAATTCTATTTGTCTCGGATATTTATAAGGGGCGGTCCATTCTTTAACATGGTCCTGTAAGTCTTTGACCAAGTCCGGATTTGTTTGATCAATTCCTTCTTTTAAAACAATAAATGCTTTAACAATATTGCCTCGTACCTCATGCGGACTTGCGACTACAGCACATTCCTGTACAAATGGATGCTTGACCAAAGCGTCCTCCACCTCAAAAGGACCGATTGTATAGCCAGAACTAATAATAATGTCATCGCTTCGACCTTCAAACCAAAAATAGCCATCCGCATCCTTGGATGCCTGATCACCAGTTACATAATAATCTCCTCGCTGCGACATTTTCGTTCGTTCCGTATCCTTATAATATTCACGGAATAATGCAGGGCAGTCAAGTTTTACAGCAATATCTCCCCGTTCATTAACGCCGACTGGTTTTCCTTCATTATCAATGATCTCTACATCATTTCCCGGTGTTGGTTTACCCATAGATCCCGGTTTCACTTCCATTCCTTTCATAAAACCTAAAAGTAATGTATTTTCGGTTTGACCATATCCATCACGTACAGTTAAATTGAAATATTTCCTAAATGTATCGATTACTTCCCGGTTTAATGGTTCACCTGCAGAAACAGCACTATGCAAAGTAGGGAAATGATACATATCTAAATTATCGACTTTTGCCATTAAGCGATATTCTGTGGGGGTACAACATAATACATTCATTTCATTCTCTTGTAATAAATTCAAATATGTTTTCGGATCAAATTTCCCATTGTAAATAAATCCTGTCGCTCCCGAACCAAGCACAGATAGAAAGGGGCTCCAAACCCATTTTTGCCAGCCAGGACCAGCTGTTGCCCAAACTTTATCACCATCATTAATACTTAGCCAATTTTTAGAGGCTGTTTTTAAATGCGCATATCCCCATCCATGAGTATGTACAACCCCTTTCGGATTGCCTGTTGTACCAGACGTATACGGCAGAAATGCGATATCATCTTTCGTAGTAGCTACTATTTCTAACTGATCGGAAGAAGTCTCCTTTAATTCGTCTAGGAAATGCCATCCTTCAACTGGTTCTCCTATTACAAAACGTTTTAAGTCATTATATTCGTTGATACTTCTGTATTGATCAACAAAAGGAAAATAACTAACAACGCCGCTCACTTCTCCATGAGTGACGCGATACTGCAAATCTTTCGTCTTTAACATTTCCGAACTAGGAATAATAATAATTCCTGTTTTCAAAGCTGCTAAGTAGACCTCGTATGCATCAATTAGACGGGGAATCATTACTAATATCTTGTCCCCTTTTCTCAGGCCGTTATTTAAGAAAGCGTTACCAATTTTGTTTACATTTTTCATCAATTTAGCATAAGTAATTTCCTTCTTGTTTCCACTTTCATCTTGCCAAATTAAAGCTTTCCTCGCAGGATCTTTTATGTAACGCTCCACCTCCATAACGATATTATAGTCTTTCGGAGCAATCAAATCTTTTTTTTTCATTTTCTATCACTCCTTTTAAAGTATATCGTTTAGTGTATCAAAATTTTTTGAATATTACAATATGACAAAAAAGAAAAAGGGAGGCTTTTTCGAAAGCCTCCCTTTATTTTATAGGTTATAAATCTCTTCTGGTATATGGTCATTGATGATCAGATTATCGAGACTTTTAAATTGATAGCCTTGTTCTCGCAGATCTTTAATAAGATACGAAAGCGCCTCAGCATTATCACCTGAAACAGCGTGAAGTAATATAATCGCCCCAGGGTGAATCTGCTCCATAATTTGATCATATGCATATTTCCATCCTTTTTGGTTGTCAGTCTCCCAGTCAATGAAGGCTATTGACCAAAATATATGTGTATACCCTAATTCTTTCGACCACTTTAACGTCTTTTCACTAAACATTCCTTTTGGAGGGCGCATATATTGCATTTGCTTTTGACTTGATACTTCAGCAACTGCCTTCTCTAATGTGTCTAATTCCTTTTTAATTGACGCTTTGGATATTGTTGTGAAATCCGGATGATGATATGAATGGTTTCCAATAATATGATTTTCGTCTGCCATTCTTTTTACTAAGTCGGGCTCACTTTTTACATATTGACCTGTCACAAAAAATGTTGCTGGGACATTTTCTTCTTTTAAAATATCTAATACTTTTTCCGTGTGCCCCTGTTCATACCCATTATCAAACGTTAAATAAATATTTTTATCACCTGAAAAATCCGCATAAAAAGCGCCGTACTTATCTAAAATCTCTTTATACTTACCAACATCAGGTATTTTCTGATCTTTATTTTTCTTATATCCCCATCCATATCCACTAGAAGCTTCATATGGCTGCACACCTATTGAAAAAGCTAGAAAAATAAAGAGTGATGTAATAACGCTTACTTTTCGCATAACAAATCCACCTTTTTTCTTACCTTTTCCTTTATTAGGATTTACTATGCAATCAAAAGATTAGGGAACCGGCCCAACCAAAAATAAACAGCGGAATATTAAAATGCAAAAAGGTTGGTACACAAGTATCCCAAATGTGGTTATGATTACCATCCGCATTTAATCCTGCGGTTGGACCAAGCGTACTGTCAGATGCCGGTGATCCTGCATCACCTAAAGCTCCTGCTGTACCAATTAATATGGCTGTTGCCATTGGCGAGAATCCTGCAGTCATACAAATCGGTACATATAGAGCAGCTAAAATCGGGATTGTGCCGAAAGAAGAACCAATTCCAATCGTAACAACTAAACCAACAAGTAATAAAATAAATGCGATTCCTGCTTTATGACTTGTTTCAAGGTAGTTTGATGAAACCTCTACCAATGCATCAACTGCTCCTACTTCTTTTAAAATATTGCCGTAACCAGAAGCAACAAGCATAACAAATGCAATTACTCCCATCATACTAACACCATTAGCTACAATATTGTCACCTTTTTTCAGCGGAACAACATTTGTTACAAACATAATGGCTAAACCTGCCATTGCACTAGCAACTAAATTTTCTGAAACAATTTGTACGATAAGTGCTGTAAGAATTGCAATAATTGTAAATGTATGCTTCGTCGTAAAGGAAACGTTTGTTAATTCAGGTGTCTCTATGCTAACTTCACCGCCCCCAGATCCTGGAATGGGATCCCGGTCTTTTCGATACGTTATAAAAATTGCAAATAATAGACCTACGATCATACCAGCGCCCGGTACTAACATGGAAAGTGTAGCTTGATTTAAAGAAAAAGATACACCGTTTTGTTCCATACCCTCTAAAAGAATGTTTTGAAATATAAGTCCAAATCCAGCTGGTATCATGATATAAGCTGCTTTCAGTCCAAATGTTAATGAAGTTGCAACAGCCCGGCGGTCTAAGCGCATATCATCAAATAGTTTTAATAATGGTGGTATTAAAATAGGAATAAAAGCAATGTGCACAGGAATTAAATTTTCTGCCAACGATGCAATACCTGCAAGAGCAAGCAGCATCATTGTTTTCTTCCCTGTTAAAACACGAATGATGATATTCACTAATATTCCAGTAATGCCCGAGTAGTTAATTGCTACTGCGAAAGCTCCTAATAAAATATAACTCAATGCTGTATTTGCCTGTCCTCCCATACCGCTAACTAACATGTCAATAGACTCAACAATGGAAAGTCCAGCCGTTAATCCGGCGGTAAGCGCTGCGGCAATAATAGCGAGAATTACGTTTACGCGAAATAAACTAAGTATTGTCATAACTAATACAGAGACAATTACAACCCATTCCATATCTGCTTCCCCTTTCAAAAACACGCCCACTTTTTATATACTTTAATACTTCATCATGATAAAGTAATAAAGTGAAAAAATCAACCCTTTTTAACAAAATCACTAAAAAAGATGCTCACATGCTAAAAACCCTGCACTAAAGTGAACAGGGTTTTTAAATTACTATTTTAATTGAAAAGAAAAAGATACATGATCTTGAATTGGGATCCATGCTCCAATTCCTTGCTTCGTGACATTTTTAACAACAATGGTCTTCTTGGAACCTTTTAATTGGATGTATACTTCACCAAATGTCACTTTACCTTTTTCGTTTACAGCTGGAGCATATGCCTTTAAACTTCCGGATTTTTTGATTGGTACTGTGTAGGAATTATCCTTTTTTGTATCCTTTCCAATAATGGATTGATATGAAAGAGGTAAATTGGTTTTCTCCTTTGTACGGAGCAACATCATTTTTTTAACATCTTCTGGATCCGAGATTTTATTAGTAAGAGCCCCTTTTACATTTCGTTGTTCTTGCTGGTTATAATAAATTTCCTGATCTTTTTCTCCTCCTATATTATTCAGTTCATTGGAATTTATTTGCTGGTATTCCCAATTAATATTTGTGTCTGATGATTGATAATTAAGTGGCCAGCGACCTACATAAATCATTCCTCGGTATCCTACTGCAATTGGAGAAGGTTTTAGTGTTGTCTCGTTTAACATTTTGATCAGATCGGGATTTTCGATTGGAACTTCTACTTTTTTTAATAAGTCTTTTGTTAAAGCACTCGGTTCAACAACTTCCTGATCCTCCGCTGAATTAGGAAATGTATTTTCTTTTGATATCGATAAAACATGACTCGGTATTTTAAAATCCTCTTTCTTTTTCTCCTTCTCAGCTGCAATGCTATTTAAAGGAATTAAACATGTATAAGCAAGTAGTAATAATGCAAAGAGATAATATCTTCGTTTCATGATGTGTCCCATTCCTTTCGCTTTTTTTATAGTTTTTTCGGACACACTAATATTATACGCTCTATCTTTTGAACCATAAAAAAACTCCCTTCTAAGGGAGCTTTTCCTACTTGCTTAATTCAATTAGATCGATCGTTTCCTCAATTTGAATGCTGTTTTCAACCGAGCGGATCATAGAGCAATTTTTTCTTGTTAATGCAAGGTTTTTATGCATTTTTTCAGGATCTAAATGATAGCCTTTAACCGTAAAATGCAAAGATATTTTTTCAATTTGATTTGCTTCATCTGGATTTCTTTCTACATCTGCAGTAACGATTAAATCATCAATTTTAATACGCTGTTTATCTAAAATCTTTCGAAATACGGAGCTGCTACACCCTGCAATGGATGCAACCATTAATTGAAAAGGGCGGTATCCATCATTTTCATCACCTGATATATCTAGCTCACCATAATTTAATCGAATTCGCATCCCATTGTCTTTTAAATAAAATCGCATTTTTTTACCTCCCTCTATTTTAGTACTAATCATTTAAAAAACTCACATAATTTAAGTATAACTTACATTTTATTTTGAATACAGACTATTGAATTGTAGAGAAAAAACAATTAAATTAAAGTAATAACATAAAAGCAGCCGAGGTGAAATGAAATGATATCTCCTAGAATTAGATTTTCAATACTAATCGCACTAGTGACTATTTCAGGGTTTTCTCAAGGAATGCTCCTTCCATTAATTGCAATTATTCTGGAGAAAAATGGTGTACCTTCGTCCGTTAACGGATTGCACGCAACTGGTTTATATATTGGCATACTGGTAGCATCTCCTTTTATGGAAAAGCCAATGAAAAAATTCGGATTTAAACCTATTATTGTAGTTGGTGGAGTACTCGTTTTCCTCTCTCTCGCTCTTTTCCCATTTTGGGAAGCACTATGGTTCTGGTTCATCTTACGTGTCACTGTTGGTATTGGTGATAATATGCTGCATTTTGGAACGCAAACATGGATTACAACAACATCTGATAAAAAGAACAGAGGTCGAAACATTGCCCTTTATGGATTATCTTTTGGTCTTGGTTTTACTTTAGGACCTTTAATGACAAGTTTGTTAGCTGTAAGTGAGGCATTACCATTTTTACTCTCTGCCGCTTTTAGTATGATCGTCTGGTCGTTGATGCTGTTCGTGCGCAATCAATGGCCTGAGGAAGACATCGAAACAAGTCCAACAAGTTCCCTGGGGAGATTTTTTCAAACTGGAAAGCTTGCCTGGATTGCATTACTCCCTGGCTTTGGTTACGGATTTTTAGAAGCTACTTTACATGGGGTGTTTCCCATATATGGGATGCGAATAGGCCATGAAGTTCATATCCTTTCATTAATTATCCCATGTTTTGCTGCTGGTAGCATCATAACACAACTTCCTTTAGGAATGTTAAGTGACCGTATTGGCAGAAGAAAGGTTTTATTATTTGTTTTAAGTTGCGGTTCCGCTTTTTTTATGATCTCGGCATTTTTAGAAACATCCGTTGTAGCGTTATTTGTTTTATTTAGTTTAGCTGGAGGGTTTGTTGGTTCTCTCTATTCATTAGGTATGTCCTATATGACTGATTTATTGCCGAAAGCTTTGCTTCCAGCTGGAAATCTTATGTTCTCCATTTCCTTCAGTCTCGGAAGTATTAGTGGCCCTTTTATAGGGGGAATGTTTATTCAGGTACTTCCAAACATATCTTTCTTTTATATGATTGTAATCATGTTAGCACTAATCCTGCTAGCGACAATTATAAAAAAAGATTACGGCTTAGGTTCAAACCATGTATAGCTATTACCCTTTTCTAGCATCTTCATATCGAGTAGGAGGATAATCATTAATTGATTATCCGACCTCTCACACCACCGTACTTACGGATCCGTATACGGCGGTTTAATTTTATTCTATACATGTACTTTGTTATAATGTTCAATACAGGATATTAAACCAAATCTTGTTAGCCTTTCGTTTGTGATTGTGGTAGTAAGAATCCATGAATATGCGATTCTTATCGCCCCTTTACTCGAATGGCTATTTTTGTATGCATTGTATTTGTTCATACCTAATTTGATTAAGTTCTTTCGACGGTTTTTGGCTGTTTTCCATTTCTTCCATATGCACATTCTTAGTCGTACCCTTGTGTGGGAATCTATTCGTGTTAGTAACTTCTTCATATGACCGACTTTAAAGTAGTTAACCCATCCACGAATTAGCTGGTTTATTCTTTCTACTTGATACTTCGTATCAACACTCCAATTCCTTCGTGTTAGTTGTTTTAACTTATACTTAAAGCTCTCTACCGACTTCCTATGTGGTTTTGCTTTATACAGACGGTTTTGGTAGTCTCTGAAGAATCCGAATCCTAAGAATTTCATATCTGGATTATTAGGTTTAGTTACTTTAGATTT
>NZ_JFBD01000085.1 GCF_000709085.1 Virgibacillus alimentarius
GGGATGAAATCGACCGGAGCGCGGTGATATCAACCGGAAAGGGGATGAAATCAACCGGAGCGTGGGGATATCAACCGGAAAGGGGATGAAATCACCCGGAGCACGTGGATATCACCTGGAGAGGGGATAAATCACCCGGAGTGCGTGGGGATATCACCTGTGCATCTCGTATAGTCCAGCCAGGCTGCTCATATGAACAGGCTGTTTCAAGCGCCTCTATCATTATAAATTTTTTGAAAATAGCGTTAATCGACTATTGACTTCTTGTGTGTATGGGTGTACTATCTAAGTAGGACACTCATACAAGACCGGAAGGGAAGGTATTTGATGACTGCTTTTAAGGGGCTTTTGAAGAAGGATTTTTATATTTCCAGGCACTGGATGATAACGATCTTAGTTGGGGATTTGGTTTTGTTATTGGTTCCGCTGGGACTTGGGATTTATATTGATGAGCCACTATCCTTTATGCCGATCGTTTTGTTTATGCTGCTTGGGTTTCATATATTTTTTCAGCCGACGATGTTGCTGCAGATGCTTCATTTAGAAGGAAAAACGCAGTTATGGCTGTATAATACACAAAGCAGCAGGAGGCTTTTTATCTCAAAATTCATCGTTGCTTTTTCCTATCAGTTTATTTCGCAAGTGTTTTTAACCGGTATTGGGTTTATTATTTTTCAGTTTATAAAAGATATTGTCGACATCCATATCCCTCTCCAAACGCTCTTTAAAGGAACAGTTATATTCAATGTTGCACTGCTTTTGATTGCTTTGTATTTTGCGTGCTGGGTTATCTTTTACTGGAGTATTTACCATTCGTTAAGCAGGCTGATTCCAACGGGGTTTTTCCGCTGGTTGATTCTGTTTCTCCTATTTGTCGGATACAATCTGATTAGTGCGTTCATCGCTAAGATTGGTTTTATCAGTGAGCTTGTGAGTAAATGGACTGTTCCGGTCATGATCAATCAAACTTTTACGTATACAGATGGGGCATGGGAGACAGGAGTCAATGCTGTTGATTTCCCCGTAATGATTTTTATTGTTTATGTCTTCCTTGGTTTCGCTTTGTTCTTTTTTTCCAGTTGGCTGCTGGATCGGAAGGTAGAGGTGTAGGGCTATGACAAAAGATTATCAAGTATCCAAACCGATCTATATTCAAATTGCTGATACGATTGCTTACCGGATTGTCAGGGGGGAGATGCTTCCGGGGGAGAAGTTGCCCTCTGTGCGTGAGATGGCTGTTGAGTCAAGCGTGAATCCGAATACAATTCAACGAACCTATAGTGAAATGGAAAGGATGGGCATTGTGGAGACAAAAAGGGGCCAGGGAACATTCGTAACGGATAATGAGGAAGTGCTGGATGATCTAAAAGGAAAACTGCAAAACGATATTATTCATGTTTTTGTCAAAAGCATGGAGGAGCTTGGGATGACGGAAGAGGAAATGATCCATGGGCTAAAGTGCTTTTTGGGGAGGGATCGTGATGACCGTTGAGTTGCAAAATGTGTGGAAGAAATACGGAGGTCAAACGTCCGTGAAGGATGTCTCGCTTCATCTGGAACCAGGCAAAATATATGGCTTGATTGGGCCGAATGGAAGCGGAAAGTCGACGACGCTGAAAATGATGACGGGGCTTGTTTATCCGAATGCTGGGGAAATCACTATATCTGGTGAACGTGTTACGAGAAGGATTTGCTCAAAAGTGGCTTATCTGACAGAACTGGATATGTTTTACCATGCATTTACGGTGGAAAAAATGATGGCATTTTATGCTTCCCAGTTTTCTGACTTTGATGTGGAAAAGGCACATGTTCTACTTAAAGAGATGAAGCTGGATCCGAAGAAAAAAATAAAAAAGCTTTCGAAAGGGAACAGGGGCAGGTTGAAACTTGTACTCGCATTGTCCAGGAAAACACCGGTTCTGTTGCTGGATGAACCTTTTTCAGGGCTTGATCCGATGGTTCGGGAGTCGATTGTAAAAAGTTTGATTTCCTATATTGATTTTGATGAGCAGACGGTTGTGATTGCTACACATGAAATAGACGAGATTGAACCTTTATTAGATGAAGTCATCATTATTTTTGAAGGGGAAGTTGTGGGACAGACGCATGTAGAAAACCTTAGGGAAGAAGAAGGTATATCTGTTTTGGAGTGGTTTAAATCAATCATGGCACAAAAGGAAAGAAAGGTGGAGGATGTTTGATGGGTACAGCATTGGAATTAAAAAATGTAACCAAGGTGATGAAAGGAAAAAAGATCATCGATGATGTCAGTTTTACAGTGAAATCGGGGGAAGTGTTTGGCTTTCTAGGTCCGAATGGTGCAGGGAAAACAACGACGATTCGGATGATTGCCGGCTTAATGAAAATGACATCCGGAGAAATTTTCATTTGTGGCAAAGATAGAGAAAAGGAATTTGAAGAGGCGCTTGGCCATATTGGGGGCATTGTAGAAAATCCCGAGATGTATAAATATTTAACCGGATATCAAAATTTAAAGCAATATGCCCGCATGTCAAAGGGTGTCACAAAACAAAAAATCGATGAAGTAGTGGAATTTGTGGGGTTGACAAACCGGATCCATGAAAAGGTAAAAACCTACTCACTTGGAATGCGGCAACGATTAGGGCTTGCGCAAAGTTTGCTTCATGATCCAGACGTGATGATTCTTGATGAGCCGACGAATGGTCTTGATCCTGCTGGCATTCGGGAAATCCGCGATCATTTGAGGAAATTGACGCGAGAGAAAGGGATGTCTGTCATTGTATCCAGCCATCTCCTATCCGAAATGGAAATGATGTGTGATCGAATCGCGATCATTCAGAACGGGAAACTGGTCAATATTCAAAATGTACATGATGAAGCAGAAGCGGAAACAGCCCATCGCTATTTCTTCGAAGTGGAGTCCGGATACGCGTCTATTTTGAAAGAAAAAGGGATCGAATATCAAGAAGTGGAAAAAGGCATTGAAATGGAACTGGAAAAGGACCAAGTACCAAATGTCATTAAAATGCTGATCGAGCATGAGGTCCGTATTTTTGAAGTGAAACTTATTTCTAAATCACTCGAAGACCGCTTCCTGGAAATTACAGAAAAAGGGGGGACGACCATTGCATAAGCTTATTGTGAATGAATGGACAAAAATATTTAAACGTGCTGGAACATACGTCATGATTGCCATGATTCTCCTTGGTGTTGTGGCAATGGGTACATTAATTAAAATGACAGAAGAACCAGATCAGGCTGGGGATCAGTGGAGGGATGAGCTCTCCCAACAAATAAAGGAAGATAAGAAAGATTTGAAAGATATGCCTGCCTCAGCAGGGGATATGAAACGATTTTTGGAAAAAGATATCGCTATTAATCAATATCGTCTTGATAACGAAATTGCTCCGCCAAGTGAGACGACAGGCTGGTCCTTTATTGATGAAAGCTCTGCACTGATTTCTTTTGCCGGGCTGTTTGCGATTATTATTGCAGCTGGGATCGTTGCAAGTGAATTCAGTACAGGGACTATTAAATTATTATTAATCCGCCCCATCCGGAGGTACAAAATTTTACTATCGAAATATGTAACGGTTGTGTTGTTCGGGCTTTTCATGCTGGCTGTTTTATTTATCAGTTCGGCAGCCCTTGGATTTGGTTTGTTCGGAACAGGCGACGGAAACAGTGTTCATCTCGCATACGCTGATGGAGAAGTGATCGAACAGAGCCAAATGCTTCATTTAGTAAAAATCTATCTGCTTTCTTCGATCGATGTTTTGATGCTTGTGACACTAGCATTTATGATATCTGCAGTGTTTCGAAACAATTCACTCGCAATTGGGATTTCTATCTTCCTACTGATGATGGGAGGAAACGTCACATCCCTTATCGCAGCCAAATATGACTGGGCAAAATATATTTTATTTGCAAATACGAACTTAATGCAGTATTTCAATGGAACTCCCGTTGTGGAAGGGATGACATTAGGATTTTCGATTGTTATGTTGTGCATCTATTTTATCCTTTTTATGGCATTGGCATTTGGAGTATTTACAAAAAGAGACGTAGCGGCCTAAGGGTCGGCGTCTTTTTTTGTGTTGGGATTAGAATGTGCGAAGTGGTCGGGGGCAGGGGGGACCACCGAACGAAGGCATCGCAAATCACAGGGGCGGGAGCAGCTGAAAGGACAGGAGCAGTGGCCTGGGATGTATCGACCGACCGGAGGAGAGGCTTTATCGACCGAAGGAGAGGGGATATCAACCGGAGGGGGAGCTTTATCGACTGGAGGGAGAGGGGTATCAACCGGAGGGGTAGCTTTATCGACCGAAGGAGAGGGGTATCAACCGGAGGAGAGGCTTTATCGCCCGGAAGGAGGGGGTATCAACCGGAGGAGAGGCTTTATC
>NZ_JFBD01000086.1 GCF_000709085.1 Virgibacillus alimentarius
TTATATAAAGAAGTTGTTTATACGTAATATTTTGACCGTTATAAAATACTAAAGTTTAACAAAAATACACAGCTTGATGATTAATTTTAAAATCATTAACCATCAAGCTTATTTGCCATGTCCAAATTCCCAATAAAAATAGTATTAAATTTTGTCGCTAGCACTATTGACTTTATATAGTTAGTCTCTTTTCAGTTTTAAACATAGAACTCAAAATACTCTGCTTATCTATACTTCTTCCTGCAGTTTTTTCCATAATACTTTCCCACTTGCAGTAGTCGGGAAACTTTCTCTGAATTCTACTGTTCTCGGATACTTATAAGCTGCCATTTGATTCCTTGACCACTCAATAATTTCTTTTTCAGTGACTTTACCTTTATAATCATCATTCAAGATAACCAGGGCTTTCACCGTTTCACCACGCTTGGGATCTTGCGCTCTGACAACACATGCCTGCTGTATTGCAGGATGCTTAAATAGAATAGACTCAACTTCTGTTGGCCACACCTTATAACCTGAAGCGTTAATCATTCTTTTCAGTCGATCTACAATGAAGAAGTATCCTTCCTCATCCATTTTCACAATATCACCCGTCCTGAAAAACTTTTTGCCATCTATCGTAATATGACTGTCTTCTGTTTCTTCCGGACGGTTATAATACCCTTTGAAAAGCTGTAGACCGTTAACAATCAATTCGCCTTCTTCATTCGTACCAAGTTTTTTATCTGTGGAAGGATCAATAACACGTGCATCCACATCAAACGCAGGAACACCAAAACATTGCAGTTTTGGCCGCTGCGGTGGATTGAAGTGCGTATGGGACATTGTTTCTGACAACCCATACCCTTCCACATACTCCAATCCTGTCAACTCTGTTAACTGCCTGCCAACTGCCTCTGGAACCGGTGCACCCCCACCTCCGACAACTTCCAGCGAAGATATATCATGGCGACTCAATTCCGGGTTGGAAAGAAAATCGATTAACATCGTGCTTATATTAATCCAATCTGTGCAGTGAAACTTCTCTATTGCTCTCACTGCGTAATTTCTGTCCCACCTTGTTAATAAAACCATCTTACTGCCGGCCAGAATAGGTGCCAATGCACTGTGAAGGACTCCTGTTACATGAAATAACGGCAATGTCGTAAGCGGCACAGAGTCCGGAGTTAAACTCATCCAAAAGAATGCGCTGTATACATTCGCCTGGATTGTCTTATTTGTATGAATACAGCCTTTTGGAATACCGGTTGTACCTGATGTATAAGGAATCATTGCCATATCGCTGCTTTTTCCTGAGTATGGAGAAACCTTTGTATCCGCTTTCATTACATCAGACCATAATACCGCATTCGGATAGTCTTTAGCTGGCATCTGTGCTTCTTCCGGAATATCTCCTAGAGCTTCATCAGGGGTTGTATAGGCTGAATAAGCTGCAATAATTGGCTGCTCCAACACTTTATTTTCTACTAAAGGCACTGCCGTTTTTTCATACAATTCTTGCCCGATAAGAGCATGCTTAATATTTCCGTCCTCCACAAAAAACTCCAATTCATTTGTAATACTCATCGGATTGATAGGCACCACCACTGCGCGAATACGTAAGATTGCAAACATACTGATGATAAACTGAGGAGAGTTTTGCATAAATAACAGTACGTTTTCTCCTTTTTGTATGTTGAGTTTCGATTCCAGATAGCCTGCCAGCTTTTCCACTTCGTCCAGAAGTTCTGAATAAGTCATTGATGCGCCATAATATTCAATGGCAACTTTATTTGGATACTTTTGTACTGTCATAAGCAAATTATCAAATAAAGTCGTTTCGGGTACAGACAACGTCTTAGGTACTCGTGGCAGCCAATGATCAAAATGAGCTGTGTTTTTCATTACTATTTCCTCCTGCTCTTTTACATTTCTTTGAATGTTTCAACATTCCTTAAACAATAATTCGTTGTCCTCTTAGCTTTGGTACAAGATCCACTGTGTTCTTTTTGCATGTGAACTCAATATCTTTTTCAAACCCTGCTTTCACCAACATCTGCCCTACTTTCGATTGATTTAAAATCGATTCTGCCTGATTGGAGAAGGCATTGTAAAATAAAGCCGCACTATTTGCACTGTCAGTAAGTTCAAGCTGATCCTTATCAGTTATCTTCGTCAACTCTTCAATGAAATAACCCGCACCGTAGAAGTCTTCCAGACAAAACTGATTGGAAGAACCGGAACAAATAATCAAAATCGTTTCTCCGTTGTAATGATTAACAATATCTTCAGCAACAGCAGCACCATTCAACAGCGATGCAGCATAAGTTGTTTTGGCTTTTGCCGCACCACGGATAGCTATTGTACCGTTCGTCGTGGATAAGATGAGCTTTCTACCGGACACATGTTGGCACAATGAGGTTGGGACAGGGTTGAGGAATCCGTCTATGACAAGCCCCCCATCCTCCCCTGCCAAACAAACTTCTTCATCGTCATATTTCTTTTTTTCACTTTTGGCTTCTGATTCGTTTAAAACGGGAACTACACATTCAGCACCTTCGGCTAATGCGGCTGTGATAGAAGTAGTTGCCATCAAGATATCCAGCACGACAGCAATTTTTGTGTCATCTATTTTTTCATGATTGATTTCTTCCTTCTTCATTAAAAGGTTTATTTTCATCTGTAACAAGCACCCATTTCATTCTTCATGGCGATCATTTCATTGTCTGCCATGCATGTTCAATTAAGTTCTTGACAAATTGGTCAAAGTGAGCGAAGCGCTTATCCTTTGTCTGCCCTTGTTTATATCGGTAATAGATTTGTTGACATATAACTGCAAGTTTAAAATAAGCGAAAGTTAAATAAAAATCGATGTTATCTAAATCACGACCACTTTTCGTGGAATAATCATGTAGAAATTCATCTCTTGTATAAAACCCTTCTTTGACAGTAACAGGAGGCTTACCAAGACCGGTCTTTAACATCTCAGGGTCGACATCCTGAATCCAATAACTCATAGCTGCGCCAATATCTGCCAGCGGATCCCCAATTGTCGTCATTTCCCAATCGAATAATCCTGTCATTTCTTTAAAGTCTTTCGAAAATAACGCATTATTCAACTTATAATCATAATGAATGACGGTTGGCTCAGGAGAAACAGGCACACTGTTTTTAAGATATGTCTTTAGTTCCTCGACCACATCGACTTCATCTGTTTTTGCACGTTCATAACGTTTGATCCATCCCATCACCTGGCGTTCCATAAAGCCGTCTGGTTTAGCTAAATTTACAAGTTTTGTTTTTTTGTAATCTACATTGTGCAGTTCAACGAGTTTATCGACCATCAAACTGGATATTTGTTTCCCCATTTCTTTGTCATAAGTTATATCTGATGGAAAATCCGTATCAAGAAAGATTCCTTTTCTTCGTTCCATAATAAAAAACGGGCTCCCTACAATGGATTCATCATCTGAAAAGATATATGGCTTTGGTGCTGTCGAATAAACAGGATGCAAATGCTTTAAAATCGTATATTCCCGCTCCATATCATGTGCTTTTGGTGCCACAGGGCCCAACGGCGGTCTGCGGAGCACAGCTTCCCAATCTTCAATTTTCAATAAATATGTTAAATTGGAATGACCTGCACCGAATTGTTCGATGACAAGTTCTCCTTCAGGAATCTCCTTCAAATTTTCATTTAAAAATGCTTTCAGCTTATCAGGAGCAAGCTCTTCTCCCTCTCTGACAGGAATGGTATCTTGATAATTTTTGCTCATTTGTACATTCACTCCAGTTCTGAATTTATTTCGATAAGTGAATCATCTGCCCTAGACGAACGATTTTATCGTGACATACCTTCCAGTCAGTATGTAAAAGACAGAGATCTTCGCCTATCGGCAATTTCAATGGAATGCTTCAGATAAATCTTTTTGCTGATGCTTTAACCGTTCTTCTTATCCTGAAACAATTCCATTCAAGATCATTTTGGAAAATATTTCTGCCAACTCTTCCGGGCTGACATCACCGTTGGGGTTAAACCAATTATAGCTGTAATTCGTTACACCCAAAATACCGAAAGCGATCATATCTGCCGGCAGGTCTGATTGAAACTCTTTAGTTTTGATCCCTTCTTGCACGACCTCTTCAATTCGAAGCCTGAAATTATTCCGCTTCTCTTTCACCTTGCTAATATTCATATTGTTCAAATGACGAATCTCTCGGAAAAACACACGTCCACTGGAACCTCTCTCTTTAATATCTTTAATCAGCATCAAAATTACTTCTTCCAACTTTTCTTTATTAGTTAAGGATGTGTTGTCAAAAATCATTTGCTGCCGTGATAACAAGTTATCGATATATTGTAAATGAATATCCATAAGCAATTGCTCTTTGGATGAAAAGTAATAGTAGAACGTTCCCTTTGTCACATCCAAAACATCCACAATATCCTGGATGGATGTCTGGCTGAATCCTTTTTTTTCAAATAGCTGTATGCTGTGTTTTGTGATTTCTTCTTTGATCATATTGTTCTCCGCCCGTTCTGTATTGATTTTTTTCTAGCTATAACGTATCACAAACACAAGCATCAAACCAATTCTTTACATCTAGATGGCATGTGCACCGCCGTCAACGGTCAAAATATCTCCTGTCACATAATCAGAAGCTTTCGACGCCAGGAATAAAGCAGCACCTTTTAAATCAGAATCATTCCCAAGCCTGCCAAGCGGTGTGCTCTGCATAATGTAATCCTTCCCCTGTTCAATCAATACTTTGGACATCTTCGTAGGGAAAAATCCTGGTGCGATTGCGTTCACATTAATGTTATGCTGTCCCCATTTTGCTGCTAAATCCTGTGTGAAAGTCATGACCGCACCTTTACTTGTATTATAGCCAATCGTTTGCATGAAAGGATGCGTCCCGCCGAATCCAGCAATCGAAGAAATATTGATGATTTTTCCTGATTTTTGTTCAATCATCACTTTGCCGACTTCCTGACTCATGTAAAATGTTCCGTTGATATTCACATTCATGACCTTTTCCCAGGTATCATGCGGCATATCTTCAACTGGGGCTCCCCATGTAGCACCACTGTTATTGACGAGAATATCAATGCTTCCTAAATGCTCCTTCGTTTGCTTAACGACATGCTTGATATCCTCTGGATTTGTCACATCACATTTGAACGCAAGTGAGTCGACACCTTTTTCCTTCAGCTTTTTACTCATTTCTTCACATGCTTCCAGTTTCCTCGAACATACAACAATATTTGCTCCTGCTTCCGCATATGCCTCGGCAATTTGCGCGCCAAGTCCACGCCCTCCACCGGTGATAATCGCTGTTTTTCCATCCAATTTAAATAAGTCCAATACACTCATGATGATTCCTCCTATTTTTATATTCATCGATTATTTTCTGTATTTCTTCAGTTCCAATCTGGCAATCTGACGGTTGTGCACCTCATCAGGACCATCTGCAATACGAAGCGTTCTTGCATTGGCCCAAAAGCTTGCAAGAGGGAAATCATCGCTCACACCTGCACCACCAAACGCTTGAATCGCACGGTCAATCACATGAGTAGCAACGTTCGGGGCAATGACCTTTATCATCGCAATTTCTGTTTTTGCTTCTTTATTGCCGACTGTGTCCATCATATGTGCAGCCTTTAAGGTCAATAGACGTGCCTGCTCTATTTCTGTTCTTGACTCTGCTATCCAATTTTGTACGACGCCATGCTCTGCAATAGGACTGCCGAAAGCTGTTCTTTCCCGCACACGTTTACACATATATTCAAGCGCCCGTTCCGCAGCTCCAATCAACCGCATACAGTGGTGAATTCTTCCAGGTCCAAGCCGTCCCTGTGCAATTGCAAATCCTTTTCCTTCGCCCCATATCATATTGGAAGCCGGCACCCTGACATCCGTGAAAGTGACTTCAGCATGGCCGTGAGGAGCACTGTCATAACCAAATACAGGAAGCATTCTCTCTACTTTGACACCAGGAGCATCCATTGGAACCAATATCATGGACTGTTGTTCATGACGAGCAGCATTTGGATCGCTTTTTCCCATGAAAATGGCCAGCTTTGTCCGAGGGTCACCTGCACCAGAGGTCCACCATTTCCGACCGTTCAGCACATATTCGTTGCCATCTTTTTTGATGCTTGACTGAATATTCGTTGCATCACTTGAGGCAACATCAGGCTCTGTCATTGCAAAGCATGATCGAATATCTCCTTTCAATAAAGGTTCAAGCCACTGCTTCTTCTGTTCTTCAGATCCATAGCGTGCCAGCACTTCCATATTACCTGTGTCAGGTGCATTACAATTGAAAGTCTCAGGTGCAATAGGTGAACGCCCCATGATCTCACACAACGGAGCATACTCCAAGTTCGTCAATCCTGCTCCATATCTATCATCCGGCAGAAATAAATTCCATAATCCTTCTTTTTTGGCTTTCTCTTTCAACTCTTCAATGATAGGTGGAACATCTTCCCATCTATTGTTTTGTTTCTCTAACTGTTGCTCATAGACTTTCTCATTTGGATAAACGTTCTCTTCCATGAAGGCTTCTAATTTACGACTCATTTCTTTCACTTTATCTGACTCTGAAAATATCATTTTTTATCCTCCTAAATGATGATTCCTACCAGTTGGTATGTTCGCAAATCACTTCTAATTTGTATTTCTGAAATTTGGCTTGCGTTTCTCTTTGAACGCCTGCACCCCTTCTTTGTGATCTTCTGTGGAAACCAATGTTGCCTGTGTGATTCGTTCTTGCTCGAGTATTGTTTCCAGGTTCGAGGTAAGTGATTGATCAACCAATTTCTTTATAAAGCCAAATGTTGTTGAAGGGCCATTTGCAATGCGGACAGCAAGCGCTGTACATTCTCTTTCAAAAGCATGTACTGGATAAACATGGTTGATTATTCCCAGAGTATGAGCTCTATCAGCAGATATCGGTTCGGCACTGAATAATAATTCTTTCGCAAGATATGGTCCTATCAATTTTGGTAAGAAATAAGAGCCACCCCCATCTGAAACCAATCCAACTTGAGAAAAGCTCATCGCAAATTTGCTTTCTTCCGCAGCCAGGATGATGTCACAAGCTAATGCAAGGTTAAATCCTGCTCCTGCAGCAAATCCGTGAACACAAGCAATGATTGGCTTCTCCAAATTTTTAATTGATAATATTAACTCATTCAACTCACCAATATGCTCGTAGGTTTCCAATGCACCGACTGTTCCCATTGTCTTAACATCCCCCCCTGCAGTAAATGATCTGCCAGCACCTGATAGTGTAACAACACGGATACTTTCATCGCTGCCTGCTTTTTTAATAGCTTCTTTCAAGCCAATGATCATCTCTGGACTGAAGGCATTAAGACTGTTCGGACGATTCAATGTAAGCTGCATGATCCCATCTTCCACGTTGATTAATAAATGATCAGTTGATTCTTTTCCCATTTCTATCGCTCCCTTATCACATTTCAATTTCATTTAAATGTTTAATGTTCCACCGTCAATGACAATGGTTTCGCCGGTGATGAACGATGCTTCATCAGATCCAAGAAAAAGTACTGTATTAGCCACTTCTTCTGGCTGTCCTACTCTTCTGAGAACATTTGCAGTTGATAAGATAGGCCATTTCTCCATCTCTCTCCAGCCATCTACCATTTTCGTGTCAATAACTCCTGGTGCTACTGCATTCACCCGAATGTTCTGTCTGCCAAATTCTGTTGCAGCGGTCTTTGTTAACGTGATAACACTTCCTTTTGTTGCCGAGTATGCGGAAACTAACTTTTGGCCCTTGATTCCAGCGATACTTGCTGTATTGATAATAGAACTGCCAGGTTTCATATGCGGAATGGCATACTTCATGCCCAGGAATGTACCAGTCAGGTTGATATCAATCACTTTCTGCCATTCTTCCATGGTGACATCCGGAATTTTTTTCTCGTCACTATTGACCCCTGCGTTGTTGTATAAGATATCAATCTTTCCATAATGGGATAGCGCCTGTTCCACCAAATGCTCCACATCTTTTTCCTGTGTCATGTCTGCTTTGATGAAAACTGCATGACCATTGTTCTTCTTTAATAATTCAACTGTCTCCACACCGTCTTTTTCGTTAATATCAGCAACGACAACCTGTGCACCCTCTTCGGAGAACCTGAGTGCTGTCGCCCTGCCAATTTCACCGCCACCTCCTGTAATGATGGCTGTTTTTCCATTTAAGCGCATAAAACCACCTATTTCTTTTTGTTAAATTCTATTTAGAAACCAGTTGGCCAGTTTGCTAGATTGCGATTGCTTTTTGATTTATTCCCAACATGAATATATTCAAATGTTTGGGATAGAAATTTCCTCGTATCTCTTGGATCAATGACGTCATCAATCAAGTATTTACCTGCTGCTTTATATGGCGAACTGTCAAAGCTCCAAGTATCCAATAGTTCCGAAATCTTTTCTTCAGGATTTTCCGCTTCTTTCAGCTCTTGTCCATAAACAACATTTATGCCAACTTCAGGACCTGTAAAATTAATTTCTGCTGTCGGCCATGCTACTACAAAATCTGCTCCCATCGTCGGTCCACACATATTTCCATATGCGGCGCCAATACTTTTACGTACTACGATAGATATTTTCGGCACAGTTGATTGTGCAAGTGCCTGATTCCAAACCATGATGTTAGTTGGGATTTTTGCTTTTTCAGCTTCACTTGAAACTCTAAATCCAGGTGTATCATGTAAAAAGACTAACGGGATATTGTAGGAATCACATAGCACAATAAACTCTGTCGCTTTTTCACATTCTTTTGGACCTGCTGCACCTGCATACATGATTGGATTATTGGCAATAATGCCGACAACTCTTCCATCTATTCTTGCCAGGCAAGTTATTAAAGCTCTTCCATACAGTGATTTAAGTTCGAAATAATCACCATCATCCACAATTTCCTTGATTACTTTCTTCATATCGTAAGCACGCTTTTGTCTTGTTGGTACAATATCTGCAATCTCTTCCAGAATTCGATGTAGATTATCAGTTGTCTTTTTATGATTTGGCTCATCTTTGCCCTGTAATGGAAAATAATCAAGAAAATCTTTAACAGCCTTCAATGCACTTTCTTCATCTTCGACAAAAGAATCTACTTATCCGGTATGCTCTGCATGGACCTTCCAGCCACCCAACTCCTCATTGGAAACTTTCTCTCCTGTTGCAACACTCAACATGCGTGGTCCGGCGACAGCCATTGCTGTTCCTTTTACTTGTGTGACAAAGTCAGACGATACTGCCGACCATGTCGGTCCGCCAAAACTGTCTCCCAATATTGCAGTAATCATCGGCACTTTCCTCTGATGTAACAAGAGCTCCTGGGGGAAAAGCATTTGACTGATCCCATCTGCCCCCATCCCATCAGGCATGCGCAAACCACCGCCCTCCATCAAGTTAATCATTGGGATACCGCGCTTTACTGCAAAGCGATGAGCCGCCTTCATTTTTCTGAAATAAACCATTCCTTCCGTACCTGCAAAAACGGTTTTATCTGCTGCTTGAATAACAACAGGGCGGTCGTTCACTTTCGCCAATCCAGTAATGACTCCATCTCCAGCACTTTTGGATTCAGCACCTGCCTGATCGGAATGTGCTAATTTTCCCAATTCCAAAAATGTGTCTGGATCAACAAGTTTAGCAATTCGCTGTCTTGCAGTGTAAAAACCAAGCTTATTATGCCGGTCTATTTTTTCCTGCCCGCCATTTAGATCAGCCTTTTCCCTTCGTTCAATCAACTCTTCTATTTGACTGTCCATATTATTATTTTGATCCATATTTTTCCCCTTTATAATAATCATGAATGAAGTCTATAAACCTCATTCTTCTTTCAACAATCTTCTCAACACTTTGCCTGAGGAAGTAACAGGCAGTTGATCTAAAAACTCTATTTTACGTGGATATTTATAAGCTGCCATCTTTTCCTTGGCCCACTGTATTAAATCATTTTCCGTAACTTTATTTTTATAGTCAGGATCCAGCACAATAAATGCCTTTATCTGTTCTCCTTTCCCTTCTGCTGGAACACCTATCACAGCAGATTGATAAATAGCGGGATGTTCACTTAAAAGCGCTTCAACATCTTCCGGAAAAACACTGAAACCTGAAGATTTAATCATTTCTTTTACGCGACCTTCAAAATAAAAGTAACCTTGCTCATCAATCACACCGATATCTCCTGTAAATACCCAGCCATCCTTTAATGTTCTGTTGGTTGCTTCAGGCCGATTGAGATATCCTTTGAACACTCCAGGGCTTTTAATTGCGACTTCTCCTTGTTCTCCGGGCGATAGATCTTCTCCTGTGTCCAAATCTACTATACGAATCTCTGTCTCGAACGTTGCTATTCCACAAGTTCCATGTTTAACTCCATCTATTGGCATCATCGTATCCAATGTATGTGTCTCACTTAAACCATAAGAAGCTTCAAATAACAAACACCCATCCGTCAATTTTTCCCAAGCACCGGCCATTTTTTGATCTACAGCCATCCCAAAACTTGTTGCCATATTTATTTCTAAGCTTGATAAATCTCTATCTTCAATATCTGGATGATGCAAGATCGCGGCATTCATTGGTGCGATAGTATATATTTTATTCACTTTATGCCTTTCAATCGCTTGAATAGCTGTCTCAGGTTCAAAACGCGTCAACAATACACACTCGTGACCGCTATAAACAGGTATATTCAATCCCATCAACATGCCTGCAATATGACACAGAGGAGCAGATGCCAACGTGACATCTTGGCTTTCCATCTTGTAGCCTTGTGCTCCAGCTGCTGTCTTAAACAATGCATTTCCAAACGTCAACATGGCCGCTTTCGGTCTTCCGGTTGTGCCGGAAGTAAAAACCATTAAACTTACATCATTCCATAGATCAACATTTTCAGTTGCATGAACTGGACCGCACTGGCTAATTCCATCAGTCATATCCAACGTGTCAGGAAAGCGTTGCTTTATCATTTTCAATTCTTCAGGAAGGGGTAATATAGAGTTCTCAGGTAGAAAATCAGCATAATTTGTTGTGATTACTAAGCTCAAGGATGATAACTCTTCTCTGATATCTTTTAGCTGTTCATATAGTTCCTGTCCTGTTATAATTACTTCGATTTCTGCTTCATTTACGAAATATTCCAGTTCTGATTCTTTATACATAGGATTTAGCGGGATGACAACTGCACCAAGCATTTGAATTGCGTAATGACCAATCACATACTGCGGGCAATTCTGCATGAACACGGCAACTCTGCTTCCTTTCACCACTCCTTGATTCTTCAGAAATTGTGCAAACCGTTTCGTTTGATCGTTTAATTCTTTCCAAGTTATTTCATTGCCGTAAAACACATAACTTGGTTGATCTGGTTTATCTACAGCATTTTGCATGACATACTCATGTAAAGGCTTTTCACCTAAACGATAATTCAGCTCTTCTGATATTTCTTTCGGCCAGCTTTTCTTTAAGACAGATTTCATTTTTCCACCTTCTTTTATATTTAGTTGCTGGTTATAATAAACATTCCAACTTTCTCTGAGCAGCCGCTTAGAAATAAAACATTGCTTCAATCTGCTTATCTTGTATGCCTTTTGCTTTCAGTTCAGGGATAATATTTTTAAAGAGATGTGTGGGGCGCCAATTTTTGACCAGGGAAGCCACTGCTTCGTTCATTTCCGGTGGTCTTCCAAGCCAATGGTTAATGGAGTCATGTGATAACATAATTTGATTTTCATAGCCTTGCTTGACGAGTTCATTCAAAGTATTAATCCGTTCTTCATCCATTGGAGTACCGACAAGTTGTTGGATTCCAAACCGGTCAAACCCTATTTTCACACCTGTTTCGAGTGTTCGTTTGTGATATGCCGGGTCCGTGTTGCCGCACATATGCCCTATGACGATTTTTGAAGGGTCTACACCTAAATCAATCAGCATTTCCGCCTGCTCCGGTCCCATCGTTCCTTCTTGTGTATGTGTCACAAGTAAAATACCTGTTTCACGGTGGACACGTGCTGCCGCTTCAAAAAACATCTGTTCATAAGAAGTGATTTCATCTTTGCTTGAGGCTAATTTGGTAATTCCTGGACGGATTCCAGTCTTGGCAATCCCGTCGTTCACCTCAGTGATGAACATTTCATAAATATCTTTTTCAGCCGTTCCAAGCATCTGGCGAAACTTAAAATATGGCGGAGCACCTTCGCCTTCATAATAGTACCCGGTTGCACAGACAATCTGCAGACCAGTAATTTCCGATACCTTTTTCAATACTTCCGGATTTCTTCCGCACTCATTTGGGGTGGGGGCTACCACCGTTTTTACCCCGTATTTCATCACATTCCTTGCCGCTGCCACAGCATTTTCAACTGCTTCTTCCTGTTTGAAAGGCCCCAGCGTCACATCACCTTCAAAGCCGGGATAACCGAACAAAAAATGCTCATGAATAAGTGTTTTACCCATTTCGTCTATTGGAATAGTACCAGTAACCGTTTCGATAGAGTCTGTCATTTAATGACCTCCCAAGGATAAGGTAAAAGCGCTCTGCTTTTTGTTCAGCTGTTACGGCTTAAGAACAATTTTACCCATTGTTTTTCTGTCACGGAAAAACTGGTGTACTTTCTGCGCTTCATCAAGTGCATACGTGCCGCCAATGGTCAATTTTAAATCTCCCTTATCCAGATATGCCAAGAGATCTTCCATTCCTTTCTTATATAAATCCGGTCTTTTCATGATCTGTGGAAGGAAAAAGCCGATGACTGCTTGGTTTTTGCCCATCAACGATGTTGGATGAAATTTCACTTGTTCGCCGCTTGCAACACCAAAAACAACTAATCTGCCAAACTCAGCCAGGCTTTTTCTTGTTTTGTGAAAAACACTTCCCCCTACCATCTCGAGTGCCAAATCTACTCCTTTGCCTTCTGTGATGGTATCGAGTTCGTTTTCCCAGTTATCCTGGGTGTAATCAATTAAATAATCAGCACCCATGTCTTTTGCAAGGTTCCGCTTCTCCTCTGTACTGGCAGTTGCAATTACCTTTCCTGCACCAAATAACTTTGCCAGTTGTACAGCGAGCAAGCCTACCCCGCCTGATGCTGAGTGGACAAGAACTGTTTCTCCTTTATCCAAACGTCCCATTGTCTTCAATATATGGTAAGCACTCTGTCCTTGCACAGGCAGGACGACAGCATCGTCAAAAGAAACCTTATCAGGTAATGGAACGAGCATTCTCTCATTTACCGCTGCATATTCCGCATACCCTCCCGATTCTATTGATGCAAGTACACGCTGCCCTTCTTTGAGATGATGTACTTCACTTCCAATTTTTTCTACCGTTCCAGCTACTTCAGAACCTGGGATGAATGGAAGTTCAGTTGGAACCACATATTCTCCTTCTCTTCGTGCAGTATCTGCAAAGTTAACACCAATTGCTTCTACTTTTATGAGCACTTCATATTTTTTGACTTCTGGTATATCTTTATCGATAAGCTTCAAAACTTCAGGTCCACCATATTCATTGAATTGTATTGCTTTCATTCTATTTATTTCTCCTCTGTTATATATTTGTTTGCCAATTTTACAGAATTACCGCCATTTATATTAAGCTTCCAGATGTTGGTTCAACTTCTCCCTGAACGATTCCTTGAGAGGTGTCGACTTTTGTTTAGCTACATCAAAGTACACAATTGTTACTTCTCCCTTTGCAATCAACTCACCACTTTCTTTTTCAATGATGTCACTCCCAAGGTTGAAACTGCTGTTTCCCACTCTTGTCACTTTCGTGTTTACGATTAGTGTCTGATTAAAGTACCCTTGTCTGATAAAGTCACATTTAGCGGAAGCGAGCATGATGGAGAAGCCTTCATCTTCTACTTGCAGCCCTAATTCTTTTAAAAAACTTAATCTTCCTTCTTCCATATACGTAAAGTAGTTAGCATGATTCACATGCCCTAACAGATCGGTTTCACTGACACGTACATCTACTTCCATTTTCTTGGCTCCTTTATAAATATGAATGGTTTCCGTGTAGAAAAAAGATTAACCTGCATACTCTCCCTTTTCGTACATTGTCTCAGCAATATTTCGATTGCGGTGAATAGATTGAGAGAAAGAATGCGACGTCAAAGAGGCATAAATTTGCTGACGGATTGCTTGTTCGTCCTCCAACAGCTCCTGTTCCAACTGCCTCACAATGAGAAATGTCTGATTCACTGCTTCTTCCAGGACTGTATCCCGTAATTGTTTTTTCAATGCTTTATTTTGAGTACTCTTTTCTGTACGCAGGACAACTGATTCTGAAGCGTATAAATGAATGGCCAAATCTGACAGTTTCATAAGGACTTCCTGTTGTGATTCAAGATCATTGCCGTATTTTCTTCGGGCAAATTCAGCCATGACAAGATAAAGTGCTCTCAAATCTTCGACTAACTCCTCTGTCGTGTTTGTAGATTCTTTTACTAACTGGCCAAAAGCACTTTTGACCGCTTCTTCATACGGAAGCAAACCCTTCATGGATTTCTTTAAGAACTCTCCAGTCAATAGAAGACGATTCACTTCGTTTGTCCCTTCGAAAATCCGGTTAATCCGGGAATCACGGTAAATCTGTTCAATTGGATATTCACTGATAAACCCGACACCGCCATGCAGCTGTACACCCTCATCTGCCAGATAGTCCAGCGTTTCAGAACCGTACACTTTACATATGGCACATTCCATCGCATATTCAGACATACCTGTTCTGACCAGACAGGCATCCTCTTTCTGATCCAATCCTGCAAGCGATTCCTCCAATAAATAAGAAGTTCGATATTGAATGGATTCTGCCGCATAGAGACGAGCAGCCATCTTGGCTATCTTTTCTTTGGTTGCACCAAAATCTGCTAATGTCTGATGAAATTGCTTTCGTTCCCTGACATGTCTGATGGTTTGCTTAAACGCGTATTTAGCTCCGCCTGTACATGCAGAACCCAGATTAAATCTACCTAAATTCAACACCGTAAAGGCAACAATATGCCCTTTTCCTATTTCGCCGATGACATTGTCAACAGGAACCTCACAATCTTCAAAAATAACAGAACGAGTCGAAGACCCTCTGATTCCCATCTTTTTCTCTTCAGGCCCAAGAGATAACCCTGGAAAGTCCTTTTCAACGACAAACGCTGTGAAGTGTTCACCGTCCACTTTGGCATAAACGATAAATGTATCTGAAAACTGTGCATTTGTGATATAGATTTTCGTTCCATTTAATAAATAATGTGTTTTTGCGCCATTTAATACAGCCGTTGTTCTTGCTGCCATCGCATCAGATCCTGCTTCAGGTTCTGTTAAGCAATAAGCACCGATATATTCACCGCTTGCAAGCTTTGGCAGATACTTTTCCTTTTGTGCTTGCGTTCCGTAATACGTAATCGGAAATGTCGCGATACATGTATGATTGGAATGTGCAACACTGTATCCTCCTGCATTACCAAGGGCTTCTCCAACAATTCCTTTACTGATTTTATCCAAGCCCAGACCGCCGTATTTCTTGGGGATGCTGTGGGCAAGCAACCCAAGATCGCCAGCCTTCTTCAGCAATTCCACTACGACATCGAATTCTTGCTGTTCTTCTATTTCTTTATTCCGGGGATGAACTTCTTTCGTGATAAATTGTTGAGCCGTACGCTGGATCATTTTGTGCTCTTCCGTTAAATCCTCCGGAAAAAAGGTGTCCTCTAAGTCTGTTTGCTTTATTAAAAATGAACCACCGGCGACCCCGGTCTTCATGTTATCCATATCGATTTCCTCTCTTTCCAAAATCAAAATCAGTAGATATATTATTTATGAGTGAAATGTGCTTTCCTCTTTTCGATAAAAGCTGCCACTCCTTCTTTCGCATCTTCTGTCTGGAATACTTCTTCAAACAGTGTTGCTTCTCTTTCGATGCCTTCTGATAAACTCCTCTCCAACCCTTCGTCAACTGCTTTTTTAACCCGTGACAGTGATTGCAACGATTTTCCGGCAATTTTGCCTGCTAATTCCATTGCTGTATTTAATCCTTCACTGTGGAAACAACTTTATTGACGAGGCCGATTTTCTCCGCTTCGCTTGATGAGACAGGCTCTCCTGTAAACATCATTTCTTTCGCCTTGGCACTTCCGACAAGACGTGGCAATCGTTGTGTTCCTCCCCCGCCTGGAAAAATGCCGAGATTAACTTCAGGAAGCCCTATTTGTGTATGCTCCTCCGCTATACGAATATCGAATGCAAGCGCAAGTTCACAGCCTCCTCCAAGTGTCAAACCGTCCAACACAATGATGGTTGGTTTTGTCATGTCTTCCAGGCTGCCCAAGACATCATGCATTGCCATCACATCTTCACGCATATTGGGATTGTCTATCATGTTCGGAAATTCTTTGATGTCCGCTCCAGCAATAAACACCTTGTCTCCCGGCGTCGTCAACACAACACAGACAATATCATCATCTTTTTCCAACGCTGTCACTGTCTCTTTTAATTTCTTCTGCACTTGCTGACTCAATACGTTCATTGGTGGATTATCAATGATTACAATTGCAATGCCGTCAGCTGATTTATATGAAACGAGTGCTGTCATCTTACTCAGCCCCTTTCGTATAGTCATACCAGCCCTTGCCTGTCTTCCGTCCAAGATGACCGGTCTTCATCAATTCTTCCAGTGATTTTGTCGGTTTATCTTTTGGATTTCCTGTTTCTTCATAAAGCTGCATATTGGCATAGTAACCAACATCTATTCCGGAAAGATCCATTAATTCGAATGGGCCAAGCGGATGACTTAATGCTTTCTTTGTTATAATGTCGATATCTTTGTAATCGGCATAGCCGTTCTCATAAAGAAACAGTGCTTCATTGGACAGCGCAAATAATAAACGGTTCGCAATGAATCCATAAATTTCTTTATCCAGCAATACACCTGTACGGCCGATATGTTCAAAGAAGTCCATTGCTGTTTGTGCTGTTTCTTCAGATGTTTGCTCACTTTTAACGACTTCCACGCAGTCCATGACAAGCGGCGGGAAGAAAAAGTGCATGTTCAACACCTTGTCAGGCCTTGATGTGACATCCGCAATTTTGGAATTGACAATTGTCGAGCTGTTTGTTGCCAATATGGTGTGGGCAGGTGCCGCAGCGTCTAATTCTTTAAATACGTTTCGTTTTACATCGAGTTTTTCCACCACTGCTTCAATAACTAAATCAGCATCTTTGACAGCTGTGTTCAGATCCGTTGTAAAATGAAGTTTCGCGAACGCTTCGTCCTTTTCTTTTTCGCTTACTTTTCCTTGTTTCATCCATTTATTCATTCGTTTTGTTAATGTTTCCTTCGCTTTATGCAGCGACTTCTCTTCAATATCCTGGAGGTAAGTCTCAAATCCTCCAAGTGCACACAGCATTGATATCTGATGTCCCATAGATCCCGCGCCAATAACGGCTGTTTGTTTTATATTTTTGACCATTTCCATCATCCTAACCGGTTGGTATGTTTATAAAGAAATGAAGGCAAATTGCCCCGTATATCACAAACAAATCAGTCTATAAATTTTCTTCTCTAACTTTTCTCCGTAATATTTTTCCTACGTTTGTTTTCGGAAGATCTTCTCTGAATTCAATGACATGTGGCGCTTTATAGGCTGCCATATTATCCCTGCAATAAGTGATCAGTTCTTCTTCTGTAAAAGTCTTTCCTTCTTTCAATACGACAACTGCTTTTACCGTCTCTCCCCGGTAAGAATCAGGAATTCCAACTACCACCGCTTCCTGAATTGCTGGATGCTGATAAATAATTTCTTCCACATCACGTGGATATATGTTATAGCCGCTCGCAATAATCAGATCTTTTTTTCGGTCGACGATATACACATAGCCCTCTTCATCAATGGAGGCAATATCACCTGTATAAAGCCACCCATTTCGAAGGGTTTGAGCCGTTTCTTCCGGCATGTTCCAATATCCTTTCATCACTTGCGGTCCCCTGATGATCAATTCCCCTGTTTCACCTGTTGGCAGTTCTTTCGTTCCTTCTTCCAGATCCACTACTTTGTATTCTGTAGATGGAATACCAATCCCAACACTGCCAGGTTTTCGAGTTGAAAATGGCGGATTACAATGTGTGATGGGGGAGCTTTCAGAAAGCCCATATCCTTCCACGATTGTTGCACCGGTCTTTTTCTCGAAATTCCTCAATAACTCCACAGGCATTGGGGCACTGCCGGAATTACAGAGACGAATACTGTCCAGGCCGTACTTTTCTGCTTTTGGATGGTTTGTGATGGCGATATACATTGTCGGCACTCCCGGGAATGCAGAGGGCTTTAAATCTTTGATTGTCTGCAGTACCTCATCGATGTCAAATTTAGGCAGCATAATACTCATAGCTCCTGTATATATAGAGAGATTCATGCAAGCAGTCATTCCAAAGACATGAAACAGTGGGATGACAGTAAGATAACGATCCTTTCCAAGTGTGATTTTATCCTGCAAATATTCATATGTCTGAATGACATTTGCCAGAATATTGGAATGGGTCAGCATGGCTCCTTTGGAACGTCCTGTCGTTCCACCGGTGTATTGTAAAACAGCCACATCTTCGAATGGATCGACCTCCACAGGTTCAGGTGACTTTTTCGCTTTCTTTATAAACTGGATAAAGCCAACAGCCTCATCAGTATCTGTCTCGTTTCCTTCCAAATTCACTTTGATGATTTTTTTGATGGATGTATTCTTCATCACTTGGTTTAAAACAGGAAGCAATGGTTCATAAATAACGAGAGTATCTACAGCCGAGTCAGTCAATATATGCTGCAACCCTTTGCCAACAAGCATCGGATTAATTTGCACAACGATTCCTCCAGCCTGCAATACACCATAATAACTAATGACGTATTGTGGGCAATTTGGAAGCATCAACCCGACACGCCCACCCTTTTTCAATCCTTCTGATTGCAATGCAGATGCAAAGGCAGCTACTTGTTGTCCTAGTTCCTGATAAGTGAATTCCTTCCCGTAAAATGAAATAGCTTTGTGATTTGCGTAAGTTGCAATATTGTCCTGAAACATAGCTGATACCGATTTATCAGGTATTTCCACCTCTTGTTTAATATTTTCAGCGTATTGCTTCAACCACACTTTATTAATTATATTTCCCTCCCCATAAATTATATTGAAGTCGCTTACATTTATACCTGTTACTTTTTGTTTAATACTGCACTAGATAACGGATATAAAGAATTTATTTTTATCGTTAGGATCTTATTAAAAAGAGTAATGTACAAAAACCTACTGGTCAGTATGTTCAGAATTATTAAATATCATTATATGATATTACTCAAATAATTGCAAGCTACCTTTAAAGGGACAGTTATATTTTTATATGATGTTGGAACTGTCCCTCCTGTTTTTTGATTTTTATTTACTCAAAAAGCTATCACGTAAAGTAATCAATCTTCGCTTCCGGAAAAAAGTGATGGATATAACCGCCGATGGTTTCTTTGATATCTTTTTGTTCTTCATCTTGATACACATACTTATAAATATCGTCACGGCCCCATTTGGTTTTTCGCTTCGATTCATCGAGTTCCAGCTTTATCATTGAATAGTTTTCCTGAATCACTCTTTTTGCAGGCTTCGTAAAACGGTGCTGAATCATTTCGAAGGTTAAATCTTTCCTTGCAAATGCAGGCAAGGATGCTTCCAATTTTTCAAACATTTCATAATAGCCCTCTTTCCATCCATCATGAATGTAGACCGGGGCAACGATAAAACCGAGTGGGTACCCTGCCTCGACGACTTTTACAGATGCTTCAATCCGTTCATGAAGCCTACCTGTGTCCGGCTCAAAGCACTTAATTATATAATCATCGTTAATACTGAAACGAAAACGGGTCTTTCCTTGATAATCTGCACCCAACAGATGATCTACATGTGGAAACTTTGTCACGAATCTCAATTTACCGTGTTCAGAGTTACCAAAAAACTCAATCGCCTACTTTAAATGATCAACACCAACAATATCGAATGTACAAGACGCTTCGAATCGTGTACTTGGCGGTGCGCGCTCAGCCATATAGTCCTGCGCCGCTTCAAATATCTCATCTAGGTGAAAAGAGGAAGTATAAGAATCCCAGAAAAAATTTATTGAATGAGTATCTTTCGAAAGTACCAATTACAGATATCACTCACTATATGTATCAAAATTTGCTTATTGATTTGGATAAACGTGGTTACGCAAGAACAACTATTAGTGGAGTTAATACTTGTGCGAATATGATTTTCAAGTATGCTAAACGAAATAATTTAATAAAGGAAAATCCTCGTGAAGATGTCATTATCCCTAAAAAAAAGTATCGATAAAAGACTTAGAAGAAAACAAAAACAGCATTAAGTATTCTTATTTTGAAAGCGAGGAATTAGATAAATTCTTAAATGCTGTTTTGACTGTTGGTTTGGATTTAGATAAAGAGTGGTTTTTCACATTAGCCTTTTCTGGGATGCGTCCTGGTGAACTAGTTGCTCTGAAAAAATCCGATTTAGATTTTAACAAAAACACAATAAGAATTAGTAAAACTCTTTACAGTGAAAAAAATAATATGAAAGAATATATGCCTGATACAACCAAAACAAACAGATCAAGAATCATTGATATGGATGAATCTATTATGAAAATGTTAAAACAATTAGTGAGATCAAATGACCGTCATAAAATGAAATATCGAACTGGGATTGAAGACTTTCATGATGAGGATTTTATTTTCCAACGGAGTAATGGGTATGTATTTCGCAAGTGAAAAGTGAACCACTTCGCAATTAAATGTTGAACCACCCGGGAGTGTAATATTAACTGTGTAAGTAAGAATGCGTACGGTTCTTACTCACACAGTTTTTTATTTGGTAGAATATAAATAATAGATTAAAGGAGTGATTTTCGTGGTAAAGCCAAAAAGAAATCCTAACTCCGAAGAATTAGCCAAAAAGATTATTGAAGAGTATCAGCCAGAATCAGTTGAAGATATGCAAAATGCACTGAAAGAGATATTTGGATCGATGTTTGAATCCATGCTCAAGGGTGAAATGAATACGCATTTGGGGTATCAGTCCAACGATAAAAAAGAAAAAACAACCGGAAACAGAAGGATGTAACCGTCAAGTATAATTGAACACTTTTTGCTCATTAATTTTGAACACTTTTCGCTTGAAATACTGATTCTCTATATTTAATACGATGGCTTTCGCCATTCAGATGAATGACTTCTGAGCGATGCAATAATCGGTCTAATATGGCTGTCGTAATGCCTTGGTTTCCGAGTAATTCACCCCAATCCTCAGGTCCTTTGTTGGAAGTTAATAAGATAGAACTTCGTTCGTACAGGTGATTAATCAGATGAAAGAATAGATTAGCCTCGTGCTGATCCATTGCCATATACATCAAATCATCAATAATAACCAAATCAGCTTTTCTAAGACGATTCAATTGTATTTGGGCCTTTCTTAAGTATTCTTCAGTTTTTAGAAAGGGAATTAATTCCCCCATGGGTACAAACGACACACGAAGCCCATTTTGTATAGCTTCTAAGCCTAGGCCAATGGCAAGATGGGTTTTCCCTACTCCGGGAGGACCTAAGAATACTAGGTTAAAAGTTTGCTCTAGCCACGTAAGCTCTTGAAGCTGTTTAAGCTGTTTAGAACTCAATGAGCGTTGTTCATGAAGATCAAATTCATCTAAACTTTTCTGGTAAGGAAACTTTGCCCATTTAAGATGTTTTTCTATCATTTTCTTTTCTCTATTGTTTTCTTCATGACTTAATAGTTCATGAAGAAACTCTTGATAAGTCCAAGAATGAGCCTCGGATTAACCCCCAAATTTTGGACACATTTTCTC
>NZ_JFBD01000087.1 GCF_000709085.1 Virgibacillus alimentarius
AACATACTATACGAGGAGGATGTATCATGAACAAACATAAGATTTATACAATGAGTGTCGCAAGAGTCTATCCCCATTATATTTCGAAAGCAGAGAAAAAAGGGCGTACAAAATCAGAGGTCGATGAAATCATCCGTTGGTTGACAGGATATAGCCAGGAAGAGTTGGAAGTACATCTGGAAAAACAGACGGACTTTGAGACCTTCTTTGCGGAAGCTCCCCAATTGAATCCTTCACGAGTTTTGATCAAAGGTGTAATCTGCGGCGTCCGAGTGGAAGATATTGAAGAACCAACGATGCAAGAGATTCGCTATTTGGATAAGTTAATCGATGAGTTGGCAAAGGGAAAAGCGATGGAGAAGATTTTGCGGAAATAATAATGAAAAACGACGAAACACCGATTCCATTTTATAGCTTTCATTTTAAGTAATGATTAAACAATCGGGTGCTCTTCCAAAAGAGTACTTTCTTGGTCAATCGGGCTAGATTGTGAAACAAATATGCAAAGAACAAAGGGTTGTTTTGTAACTTAAAACATTTTAGAAATGGAGGTGCTAGCCATAAAAAAGTTCCTTGTTCCAATTTTAATCGTATTCATTATCAGTTTAATGGCAGGAAGCTATTTCATCTTACGCTTAGATAATATTAGTGATTTTATAGTGATCTTAATAACGTTAATCCTAATAGCTCTCCCTCCATTTGGCACCTACTGGTTATTGATACGTACAAGAACAATGCCAAAATTGTTACTATATCTTTCTTTTATTATATGTCTAGGAGCGTCTTATTTAATAATCCCTTCTTCACAAAAAGGATGCTTTAATAAAATGTTAGTTTGGCTTATACCAGTTTTAGAAATCAGCGTTTTAATTGTAGTTATATACGGCATTTTTAAAAGTGTTATAAGCTATAGGAGAAACAAGCAAGATGAGGAACACGATTTTCTAGATGTCATTAGAATATCTCTTGAACCTAAACTAGGAAATGGTTTTGTTTTAGGAGCAATTTTAACGGAATTAAGTGTTTTCTACTATTCCATTATAGGATGGTTTAGAAAACCAACTGTGATTGAAAATGAAGACGCCTATTCTTATCATAAGACTTCACAGCTTAAAACAATCATCATCATATTTTCAATCTTAATAACACTGGAAGGTGCATTTTTCCACTTTCTTATTCAGTCATGGAGTAATATTGCAGCGTGGGTTTTTACAATATTAAATATCTATGCATTGCTTTATATTATGGGATTATATCACTCCGTAAGATCATTACCGCATATTATTACTTCTGATAAGGTCATTATTCGCTTTGGCTATCAAAGCAGTGTTGAATTGGAAATTAGTAATATAAAAGATATAAAAACTGCTAAAGAACAAGGCGGAATTGGGGAAAAAACACCAAAAGATACGTACTTTGCAATGTTACATATGGATTCACCTCAATATGAAATCTTTCTAAAAGAACCTGTTTTAATGAAAAGTTCGTATGGACGAAAAAAATATGTTAAAACGGTAGTATTCAGAACTGACGAACCAGCAAAAATGGTTGAAGAATTAAATTCAAATATTGATTCTCTAAGCAATGAATAAAAAGTGATTGTTCTACGAACGGACGCGAGAACGGAATAACAATCGTGATATATTTGGATTTTTAGGCCAAATTGTAGAGAATTGATTAAAGAATAATTTGAATTTAATGTTAAAATAGAAGGGTGAAAAAATGATCTAACAGTTAGGACGCCGGGGAATTGGTGAAAACCGTAACAAATTGACGCTCCATAGAAGTGATCTTTACCGCCCCTTTGTTTCGTATAAAGCAGAATTGCCGGTAAAGCAATTGCTATTGAACTTGCCAAAGAAGGTGTTAATGTTCTTATTAATGGCCGGAATTATGAAGAAGTAGAACGAATTGTAAATGAAATTAAATCAGATTTTCCGATTACCTCCGTATGGGAGAAATATTTCCGTACCAATGTTCTTGCTGCAAATGGTTTATCTAAATTTTATTTTACCTAAAATGTTGAACAATGATTTTGGACGAATTATCTTTATTGCAAGTGAAGAAGCAGTGATTTTCTCCATATATGAGTAGTTAACAATGCTGAAGATTACTCTACGCATTGAAGAATGAAGCATCGTGTGTATTGATTACCAAATATTTCAAGAAGGAATTTTTTAGGTATACAGAGGTGCGATTTGGGTTTTCGTAGTGCCGGAAGTTTGGCTAGACTTAAAAATACTCAACAACAAGAGATAAATAGTAAAATCAGCAACCCGGACTAGATCCTTTTGAGAGATTGACAGCGTTTGCACAAAAGGCTATAATAAATTAGACAAGTTAAAGTAATGGTGGAGTTATGGAGACCCATGCTGTAATAGTACTTCTTTCCTGAAGTGCGTCTATTGCGGTGTGGGTTTTTGTCTTTTCACATACTTGTTTGTTTAATAGAAATTAAGTGAAGGAGGGGCACACGTCCGAAGTTTTAGCAGGTGACGGATCTTGGTGAGGACCATATAGACTAAGTTACAAATAAGGAGGAAAAGGGGAAACATGGAAAATGGAAAAAGGAAATCTAAGCTATATTTAATAATATCATTAATATTAGTTGTTGTTAGTATGATTGGCGCATCTTTGGTTCAGACTTCTGGTGGTGAAGTAGAGGTCAAAGAAATGCAATGGGAGACTCCATCTGGCCATATGATGAGTGCGTTTTTGTTTGTGCCTGATGGTGTGACTGAAGATAACCCTGCTCCGGGCATAGTTACTAGTCATGGCTGGTATAATAACAAGGAAATGCAGGATATGAATTTCGTTGAATATTCCAGAAGAGGCTATGTTGTTATGTCAATAGACATGTATGGACATGGGGAGTCCGAAGCTGTTAGGCCCGATGAGTGGCAAGAACGAGGAACAGGTATGTATGATGCTGTTGAATTAATGGCTGATCTCCCATATGTAGACACTTCAAAGATTGGAATAACAGGTCATTCTAACGGCGCTCGAGCTGCCAACTGGTCTATTGATGCGGACAATGAAAAGGAGAACCCATTGATCTCTTCGGTACTATTGGTAGCAAATGATGCGGACTATATAAACCCGGAAACTGGAAAATACTATAATAAATACGGAAGCAGAGATGTCGGAATTGTAGCAGCCCAATATGATGAATTCTTTTTCCGAACTGAAAATCCGGACGGTACAATGACTGCACCGAGAGATTTTATGGGCACGGATAATGCACAATCGTTTCTCCATTTTGGTGAATCCCCTGACAATATTGAATCAACTCGCTCCAGTTATGAGATGTATGAAGAAGAAATAAATGGAGAATCAGCTACACGCGTGATTTACAATCCGGCTCAAACACATCCGTGGAATCACTTTTCCGGTCATGTAGCAACACAGAGTATAAACTTTTTTGACGAAACACTGGGAAACCCAGAGCCGATACCAGCAGATAATCAAGTATGGCAATTCAAAGAGTTCTTTAACTTATTAGGCCTTATCGGTTTTGGGATGTTTCTCGTAAGCTTTACAAAGGTGTTGCTATTTACCCGGCCATTTGCAGGGCTCCGTGCATCACAAGACCCGTCACCAGCTGAACTCGCAACGAAGAAGCAAAAGGGGTGGTTTTGGGGAGGACTTGTGGCAAGTGCTATCTTTTCAGGAGTTTCCTACATCGCCTTATTTAACTGGGCGATGGTGAATCGTCCGGATTTCTTTCCACAGGCATATACATTTTATGTTGGAACATGGGCTGCATCGAATGGGTTATTTGCTATACTGCTAGTGTTCCTGTCCCGTAAATTTGCGGATAGTGAGCATAAATCCACGTTGAAAGATATAGGTGTATCCATTAGCTTAAAAGCACTTGGAAAAACGGTGCTTTTTGCTGTCATTGTAAGTGTAGCTGCGTTTGGTTTGGTTTTTGTCAGCGACTATTTGTTTAATACAGACTTTCGAATCTGGTTCATAGCGGTTACGGACTTTTCGCCGGATAAACTTATTATCGCATTAAAATACCTTCCATTTTTCTTAATATACTTTGTAGCCAATTCCGTAGTGGTAAACAGTTTCAATTATTACAGGAATGGAAAAAAAGAATGGATTAATACCGCTTTACTAGCTCTTTTTAACACACTCGGGCCAATAGTAGTACTCGCTATTCAATACATCACATTCTTTATTACGGGACATGTATTTTTTGAAAATGTATCGGCTATCGTAGGCATTTGGCTAATTAGTTTCCTGGTCATCTTACCTGTAGCTGCGATAATTTCAAGGAAAATTTTCAGAGCAAGCTTGAACCCTTATTTAGGAGGGATAATTATTGCCATAGTCGTTACATTGATTTCTGTGACTAATACTTTAACACAACTTCCAAACTAATTAGTAAGAGTGAATATTTGCAATAGCCTGCCGCACTTGGCGGTAGGCTATTTTTCTGTAGCTCACAGGATTTGCGGTATGAAGCACAGGTGATTCGGCAGAACGAAGGAGAAGGTATGCTGACGGATATGCCGCGCGGCTGAAAAACTGGAGATAACTTTAAAGGCTTAACTATTGCTAATAGTTATCGAATAAGAGCTGTGCCCGTCTTGCTCATAAAGGCCAAATAGTTGAATAAGATATGTTAAAAATAAACGGATTGGTATTTTAATGGAATGCATAAAAAAACAGTACGCTAAATAGAGAGAATGATAAGCTTTTAACGATAGCTGAGGAAGAAAAGTAGTTTAACTTTAGTAAGGAAGGAGGTGAGGGGTTGTCACCTTTTTTTTATTGTTGATTTTGGATTTTTCAGGAGCATCAGCCATCCCGGATACAAGAATTTTCTAGTAAGCGAAAGATATTGAAACTGTGGAAAGGAAAGAGGGGCCTGTTGCCTTTTCTTTCCTTTTTGCTGAGGCACATGATTTACTCTGTATTCGCTTGCTGAATTTGCTGTAATAAATTTGTGAAGTCAAAAAGGGTCTTCGAAAATTCCTCTTCACTGAGACCACTCTTGTTAATAAGCTTACCGGGAATCTCCGCTGCCGTTTCCTTTAATTGTTTTCCTTCTTCAGTTAAGGAAATTAAAACACGCCTTTCATCATCGGGATCTCGTTTTCGGTATGTTAACGCTCTTTTTGTAAGGCGCTTGAGCACTGGGGAAAGTGTTCCGGAATCGAGAAAAAGACTGTCTCCCAACTCCTTCATTGTACAGGAGTCTTTTTCCCACAAAACAAGCATGACAAGATACTGTGTATAAGTTAAATTGAGTTCTTCCAAAAACGGACGATACAATTTATTTATTTCTCTTGATAATGAATAGATAGAAAAACACAGTTGGTTGTTTAATTTTATTGCTTCATCTTTCTCCATTAATATTCATCCTTTCAGTACTTCCCTACTTTAAACTATATGGAAGTTCATAAAATGTCAAACTTATTTTTTGACGAGAAGAACTTTCTATGTTTCAATAAGTTTTGCGCAATTAAATTGTGTAAAATTAAATTGAGGTGATAAACTTGAATCCTTTATATACTGCTTCATCCACTGTCAGAGGTGGACGTAATGGACGTGTGATTTCAGATGATAAGATAATTGATATGCCATTAGTAATGCCTAAATCACTTGGCGGTGGAGGGGGAGAAGGAACCAATCCGGAACAATTATTTTCTGCTGGGTATGCGGCCTGCTTTGACAGTGCGTTGAATCTGGCTGCCAGAAAGCAACGAATTAAAATTGACGAAACAGAGGTGAAAGCGCAAGTATCGATCGGAAAAGATACCGATGGAGGTTTCGCTCTTACTGTTGCATTGGATGTTAAAATTCCAGGGGTTGAACAAGAAGTAGCTGAACAACTTGTTGAATCCGCCCATCAAATCTGTCCATACTCCAAAGCAATCAGGGGTAATATTGCAGTCGACTTGAAAGCTAAAGGGGTGGAAAGATAATGACATTAAAAGAAAAATTGAAAAATAGTCAGATTCTATTGGCAAAGCGCCCAAAAGGGATGCCAACAAAAGAGAATTTTACATTTAAAGACAGTCCAGTACCACAACCGGAAGAAGGACAGGTTCTTGTTAGAACAATCTATTTATCTGTTGATCCGTATATGAGGGGGAGGATGGATGATGCAAAATCGTATGTGAAACCTTTCGAATTAAATGAGATGATCTGTGGCGGAATTGTTGGAGAGGTCATTTTGTCTGATTCAGATCAGTTAAGCGTCGGTGATAAGGTAGTCGGGACGCTTGGATGGCAGCGATATAACGTTATTAAGGAATCCAAGGTACGTAAAATTGATGAAACAATCGCTCCTCTGAGCGCATACCTCAGTGTCCTTGGCTTAACTGGTTTGACTGCTTATTTTGGTCTGCTTGATATTGGTCAGCCAAAACAAGGGGAAACAGTTGTTGTATCCGGTGCAGCGGGAGCGGTTGGTATGATCGTTGGACAGATTGCTAAAATTAAAGGAGCTCGAGTTGTTGGAGTTGCTGGCTCCGATGAAAAGACAACCTATTTAAAGCAGGAGCTTGGTTTTGACGAAACGATTAACTATAAAACCTCTCCAAATATGGAACAGGCGCTTGAGAAAGCCTGTCCAGATGGAATAGATATATATTTTGACAATGTCGGCGGACCAATTTCTGACGCAGCGATAAATCTATTAAATGAATTTGCACGCATCCCTCTTTGCGGTGCGATTTCGTCTTATAACCGGACTGACGGTGATCTAGGTCCGAGAATTCAGACAAAACTTATTAAGAGCCGTGGATTGATCAAAGGCTTTCTCATTGGTGACTATGCTGACCGTTTCAGTGAAGGTATCCGAGATCTTTCAAGCTGGTTAGCCGAGGGGAAACTGAAATATGAAGAAAATATTGTGGAAGGATTTGAGAACGTACCAGAGGCTTTTCTCGGTTTGTTTAAAGGTGAGAATCTTGGCAAGCAACTTATAAAAGTTGATGAGGAATAACGAATTAGAAATAAGGAAATGTATAATGAAGGAGGACCTAAATTGAAAGCAGTTATGATTGAAAATTACGGCGGGATTGATGAGTTAAAGTATACGGAAATAGACAAACCAAGTTTGAAAGACAATGATGTTTTGATTGAGATAGCAGCTACGTCCGTAAACCCCGTTGATTGGAAAATACGTGAGGGGTATCTAAAAGGAATGCTGCAATATGATTTTCCATTTGTTCTAGGTTTGGATGCTGCAGGAACAATAAAAGAGGTAGGAAAAAAAGTGACGAAATTCAGGGTCGGAGACAAGGTATTTACCCGGCCGGATATAACCCGTAATGGAACTTATGCGGAATATGTAGCTGTTGATGAAAACCTTGTTGCAAAAAAACCGGAAAATCTATCTTTTGAAGAAGCTGCATCCATTCCGCTCGTTGGATTAACATCGTGGCAATCTCTTTTTGACTTTGCTGACATCAAACAAGGTGACAAAGTGTTAATTCACGCTGGATCAGGGGGAGTTGGAAGTTTTGCCATTCAACTCGCAAAATCCTTGGGTGCCTGGGTGGCAACGACATGCAGCACGAAAAATGTTGAATTTGTTAAATCGTTGGGGGCAGATAAAGTTATTGATTACCGCAACGAAGATTTCAGACAGGTTCTTGCCGATATGGACATTGTGTTTGATACGCTTGGCGGTGACATCCAGAAGCAAAGTTATGATGTTTTAAAAGAAGAAGGTGTTCTGGTTTCTATTGCTGATCAGCCTAATCAGCAATTAGCCCAAACGAAAAAGGTGAAAGCGGGCTTTGTTTTCCTTGAGCCTGATGGTGAACAGCTTGCTGAGATTGGGGAAATGATTGAACAAGGAAAGATCCGCGCAAATGTAGGGACAGTGATGAACCTTGAGGAGATTCAAGAAGCACACCGATTAAGTGAAACACATCATGCCAAAGGAAAAATTGTCCTCCGTGTGAGGTAAGGAAAGTGGACGAATCTTACTAACGATTTTTTCAGCAAAAGAGTGACAACGCTGGTCCTTATTTTGAATAGGGGCTAACGCGTAAAATAGTGCAAAAGTTCAGTGCCGCATCCATACTTGATAAATTCGGTATTGATTCGATTGTTTAATCTTTTTGGAAAAGACAAAATGAAATATTGGGAATGAAAAATAATCATCAGTTAGAGCTGTGAATTTATTAGATGAGGAGTTGTTTGCATGAAAGTATTAGTGATTGGTGCATATGGACAAATTGGACAACATATTTTATCTCTCCTGAACAAGAGTGAACATCAAGCGAAGGCGATGATTCGCAACGAAAATCAGGCGAGTGAACTAAAACATTTAGGGGCGGAGATTGTTGTTGGTGATTTAGAACAGGATTTTTCTTATGCATTTGAAGGTTGCGATGCGGTGATTTTCACCGCTGGTTCCGGTGGCCATACCGGTCCTGAAAAAACGGAATTGGTGGATCGCCTAGGTGCTATGAAGGCGGTGAAAGAGGCAGAAATTAATCATGTAAAGCGTTTTATCATGGTCAGTTCAATGAATGCCGATACTCCTGATAATGGTCCGGAGTCTATGAAGCATTATTTCAAAGCAAAAGGCGATGCGGACAAAAACTTGCAAGCCAGCCATTTGAATTATACCATTCTCCGTCCTGGAAGGTTATTAAACGAACCTGCCAATGGGACCATTACCGCGGCGGAACATATCGAAGACCGTTCCAGTGGCATTCCGCGTGCTGATGTAGCGCAAGTTGCTGTCACTTCACTAGATACAGAAAATACATTCCACCGGGTGTTTGAAATTCTCTCAGGCGATGTTCTGATTGAAGAGGCACTAAGGAATGTTTAAGGAATTTGCAGGTAATGCAAGTATTTATATGATATGCGATTGGTTGTTTTTATGATAGGAAGGTACATTGATTTTTGTAAAATAATCTTTTTTAAGGTGAAGTTATAAAGGGGTGGCAAAAACGTTGAATGAAAAATACCAGCCATTATTTGAATCCTTTTCTTTTCCGAATGGTACCCGATTGAAGAATCGTGTGGTCATGGCCCCCATGACCAACTGGTCCTCAAATTCGGACGGAACGGTTTCTGATGATGAAGTGAAATATTATAAACGTCGTTCAAAAGGGGTCAGCATGGTCGTCACAGCCTGTGCCAATGTGACAGCAGGTGGCAAAGGATTCTCCGGCGAAATTGGTGTGCACAATGATGATATGATCCCGGGATTAAGGAGGTTGGCGACAACGATTCAAGAGCAAGGCGCCAAAGCGGTCTTGCAAATTTATCATGGCGGACGGTTGTGTCCACCGGATTTAGTCCCAAATGGGGACATTGTCAGTGCTAGTGCAGTTCCACCGGGAGAGAACGGACCGGTTCCCCGTGCATTAGAGGATGGGGAAATTAAGGGAATCATTCATGCGTATGGGGAGGGCACCCGTCGAGCTATTCAAGCCGGATTCGACGGTGTTGAAATCCATGGAGCGAATGGCTACCTGATCCATCAGTTCTTTTCTCCCCATTCAAATCGTCGTGACGACCACTGGGGTGGAAGCCTGAAAAAACGAATGAACTTTCCACTGGCTGTCATCAATGAAATCCAGAAAACCGTGAATGACCACGCAAAAGATCCATTCATCGTAGGTCACCGGCTTTCTCCGGAAGAACCTCAAACTCCGGGTATTACAATGGCGGACACGTTGGAATTCGTTGATGTGTTATCCGATAAGGAACTGGATTATATTCATGTTTCACAAATGAATTTTTGGTCTCGCTCTAGACGTGGTGTGGAAGATACACGTTCACGCATAGAAATCATCCAAGATCGTATAGGGAACAAAGTCCCAGTTATCGGAGTAGGCTCCATCTACTCAGCCGAGGATGCCCAATCCGCAATCCAAAGCGATGTACCTTTGCTAGCTTTAGGACGCGAACTTATTATAGATCCTGACTGGGTAGGCAAAATCGAACAAGGAAAGGCTTCCGACATTGAGACCATTTTAGATACAAATGGTCAAGATCGGCTGGTCGTACCGAATCCTCTTTGGAAAGCGATTATCCACACCCCTGGATGGTTCCCTGGTGTCGATTAACAAATTTAAATTCTTTCTTCAAAAAGCCACCTACAAAGGTATTGACCCCCGAAA
>NZ_JFBD01000088.1 GCF_000709085.1 Virgibacillus alimentarius
AAAGAGATTGAACCGCCGTATACGGAACCGTACGTACGGTGGTGTGAGAGGTCGACTAACCAAGTAATGGTTAGTCACCTACTCGATTATTTTCTTCAAAAGACATTTGAAGTTGCAGTCTCGCCATCTTCCACTCTGTTGTACTAACAGCTTAGAAAGTGTTATTATTAATATTGGATTATTTTAAGCATGTAATCAATCTGCATTGATATAGAGGAGCGTTTACGATGGTTAAACTTTTAAAAAGAATTTTTGGTAATGGGAACCAAAAACAATTGAATCGATTACAAAAAAGAGTGGATAAGATAGAGGCGCTTGAACCCGAATATGAAAAATTATCAGATGAAAACCTTAGACAGAAAACCGAAGAATTTAAAGAACGGTATGCGAATGGGGAAGGTTTAAATGATTTATTAGTTGAAGCATATGCAGTTGTGAGAGAAGGATCTAAACGTGTTTTAGGCATGCGTCCATTTAACGTGCAGCTTAAAGGTGCTATCTCACTTCATGAGGGAAATATTGCTGAAATGAAAACAGGGGAAGGAAAAACGTTAGCCTCTACAATGCCGGCCTATTTAAATGCCCTAGCTGGCAAAGGTGTTCACATTATAACAGTTAATGATTATTTGGCCAGCCGTGATGCTGAAGAAATGGGCGTATTATATGAATTTCTTGGATTAACCGTTGGATTGAATGGAAATGGCCTATCAAAAGAAGAAAAAAGAGAAGCTTATTATTGTGATATCACTTATGGTACAAATAATGAATTTGGCTTTGATTATTTACGTGACAACATGGTCCTCTATAAAGAACAAATGGTACAACGTCCATTAAACTTTGCCATTATTGATGAGGTGGACTCGGTTCTAATCGATGAGGCAAGAACACCACTGATCATTTCTGGATCTGCCCGGAAATCTGTTTCCTTGTATCAGCAAGCAAATGCCTTTGTAAATACATTAACTAACGAGACGGATTACACATATGATGAAAAAACAAAAGGTGTCCAACTCACTGAAGAAGGAATGAATAAAGCAGAACGTTATTTTTCCATTAAGAATTTATTTGATTTAGATCATGTGACATTAACACATCATATCAACCAGGCTCTAAAAGCTCGTGTTTCTATGCATCGCGATACAGACTATGTTGTACAAGAAGGGGAAGTCATTATCGTTGACCAGTTTACTGGGCGATTAATGAAAGGGCGTCGTTATAGTGATGGCTTGCATCAGGCTATTGAGGCAAAAGAGGGATTGCAAATTCAAAATGAAAGCATGACCCTTGCATCGATTACTTTCCAGAACTTCTTCAGAATGTATAACAAACTTGCTGGAATGACAGGTACTGCAAAAACAGAAGAAGAAGAATTTAGAAATATTTATAATATGGATGTTATTGCTATCCCTACAAATAAACCAATCATTCGTGACGATCGTGCTGATCTGATCTATAAAACGATGGATGGAAAGTTTCGGGCGCTTGTAGAAAATATCAAAGAGCGTCACCAACAAGGTCAACCTGTGCTGGTTGGTACAGTAGCAGTTGAGACTTCAGAAATCATCTCTCAATTATTGAAAAAGGCTGGGGTTAAGCACAACGTCCTTAACGCTAAAAATCACTACCGCGAAGCTGAAATCATTGAAAATGCTGGTCAAAGTGGTGCAGTTACGATCGCAACTAACATGGCCGGTCGTGGTACAGATATTAAATTAGGTGATGGGGTAATCGATAAAGGTGGACTAGCTGTTATAGGGACAGAAAGGCATGAATCACGGCGAATTGATAATCAGTTGCGTGGTCGTTCAGGCCGTCAGGGCGACCCAGGTGTTACCCAATTTTACTTGTCCATGGAGGATGAATTGATGCGCCGTTTCGGCTCAGATAATTTAAAATCGATGATGGAACGATTAGGTATGGATGATACACAGCCAATCGAAAGTAAAATGGTATCGCGCGCAGTTGAATCTGCTCAAAGGCGTGTGGAAGGAAATAACTTTGATGCACGTAAAACAGTGCTTTCCTATGATGATGTATTGCGTGAACAACGCGAAATTATTTATAAACAACGTTTTGAGGTTATTGATTCTGATGAAGACCTGCGCGAAATCATTGAAAACATGATTATATCTTCTTTAAATCGTGTGGTTGCTACCCATACACAAGATGATGATGAAGATCATTGGGACTTAAAAGCAATAATTGAATATGTCCATGGAAATTTATTAGATCAAGATGATTTTTTAGAAGAAGATCTCAAAGGTAAAGATGTTGAAGAAATCAACGATTTGATTATGGAAAAAGTCCGAGCGCGCTATGATGAAAAAGAAGAAGAATTATCCGAAGAACAAATGCGCGAATTTGAAAAAGTTATTTTACTTCGTACTGTTGACACAAAGTGGATGGATCACATCGATCAAATGGAACAGCTCCGTCAAGGAATTCATTTGCGTGCATATGGCCAAAATGATCCGCTGCGCGAATATCAATTAGAAGGCTTTGCAATGTTTGAAGAAATGGTCGCATCTATTGAAGATGAAGTTGCCAAATATATAATGAAGGCACAAATACGGGATAACCTCCAACGTCAGGAAGTTGCGAAAAATACCCAAGCTGTTTCAGGGGGGGAGGAAGAAAAGAAAAAAAGCCGTAAGCCGTACGTGAAGAAAGAAAATATTGGCAGAAATGAACCATGCCCATGTGGAAGTGGAAAAAAATATAAAAATTGCCATGGGGCATAAAGATATTTAAACTTTTATATTAACGAAAAATAAGTAGAGGTGAACATGATGGAACTAGTAGAAATCAGACATGAATTAGACCAAATGACAAACCGAATTTCGGATTTTAGGGGGTCTCTTTGACTTAGATCATAAAAAAGAACGTATCAAGGAATTAGAGTTTCAAATGACTACACCAGGATTTTGGGATGATCCGGATAGTGCTCAAAAGGTTATAGATGAATCAAATGGTTTAAAAGGTTATGTAGAGAAATTTGAGGAATTGGAAGAGCGTTTAGACAATTTAGAGGTTTCTTATGAACTTGTAAAGGAAGAGAATGATAAGGAATTATTTGAAGACTTAAATCAAGAAGCAATTTCCTTACGCAATGAAATGAATGACTTCGAACTACAAATGTTGCTTAGCGAACCGTACGATGCTAATAATGCCATTTTAGAGTTACATCCTGGCGCGGGAGGAACAGAGTCCCAAGACTGGGCAAGTATGCTTTTGCGCATGTATCAACGTTGGTCGGAAACCAAAAAATTTAAGATAGAAACACTTGATTACCTCTCTGGTGATGAAGCAGGGATAAAAAGTGTAACATTGCTCATAAAAGGGCATAATGCATACGGGAATTTGAAAGCTGAAAAGGGTGTACACCGACTCGTTCGTATTTCTCCATTTGATTCATCCGGTCGCAGGCACACTTCTTTTGTTTCTTGTGATGTTCTGCCGGAAATGACAGATGACGTTAATATTGATCTTAAAACGGAAGATCTGAAGATTGATACGTATCGTGCCAGCGGAGCGGGCGGCCAGCATGTTAATACAACTGATTCAGCAGTACGGATAACTCATGTTCCAACCAATGTTATTGTTACGTGTCAATCAGAGCGTTCACAAATAAAAAATCGTGAACATGCGATGAAAATGCTCAAAGCAAAATTATATCAGTTGGAAATCGAGAAACAGCAGCAAGAGCTATCCGATATACGAGGTGAACAAAAGGAAATAGGCTGGGGAAGCCAAATTCGATCTTATATTTTCCACCCGTATTCAATGGTTAAAGATCACCGTACAAATTTAGATGTCGGAAATGTACAAGGGGTTATGGACGGAGATATTGATCCATTTATTGACGCTTATTTACGTTCCCAAATAAATTAATATCGAAAAATTATATGTTTCAATCCATTTTAAAAGGGTTCATAAAATTGTCATAAACCGTTGAAAATACATGGTTCATATGGTTTATCTTGGAGAAATTTCACTTTCCCCTTCTTATCTTTCGTTTAAAAAACAAATAAATAGGTTATAATAAACCATGGTAGCCTTTACTAAAATTTTTATTAGGGGGTTTGAAAATGAAAAAATGGTTATTAGCAATTCTTTTTGGTTCTGCTCTTGTACTTGGTGCATGTGGCGGTGGAAATGATAACGCTAATGATGAACCTGAAGACAATGCGACTGAAGAGACTGAAGAAAATGGAGCAGAAGAGGAAGGCGGTACAGTAGATACTGCAGCAGCTGAAGAAATTTTTGAAAGCAATTGTGCATCATGTCATGGTGCGGATCTGTCCGGTGGCGCTGGTCCTGATTTAACAAAGGCAGGTGCAGATCATTCTGCAGATGAAATAAAAGATATCATCCAAAATGGAAAAGGTAGTATGCCAGCACAACAAGTTTCTGAAGATGATGCAACAACACTTGCAGATTGGTTAGCAGAGAAAAAATAATTTATTCTTCATGTTATTAATGTTAAAGAAAGCTTGACCCAAATCATAAGGGGCAAGCTTTCTTGCTTTTTGTGAAACAAAGATACACTCTTCGTATTCAATGACGAAGACACATAAAAATTCGTGTATCATAAACTTTAATTTTATGTTTCATTGTCGTCTTTTTTTGAAATATAAATGTAATATTATTTTATCCAAAAAAAATGACGAAAGATGTTATACTGTATAAGGATTTAAAAATCTGAGTATTTTATGTTGAATGAGAGACTGAATAAATTATCAATTTTCATCATGAACCGACATCAAAACAAAAAGGTGATACATATATGATATTGATGAATGAAGTATATAAAACTTATGCCAATGGAGTTACGGCTCTTAACGGTATTAATATTGATATTGAGCAGGGAGAATTTGTATACATAGTTGGTCCGAGCGGGGCAGGAAAGTCCACTTTTGTAAAATTAATTTTCAGAGAAGAGAAACCAACAAATGGAAATGTCATCGTTAATAACATGGACCTCAGTGACATTAAAGAAAAAAGAGTACCGTACTTACGGAGAAATGTTGGGGTAGTTTATCAAGATTTTAAATTGTTATCAAAACTAACAGTCTATGAAAATATTGCTTTTGCATTGGAAGTAATAGAAGAATCCCCACGCAATATTCGCCAACGTGTCATGGAAGTCTTAGAGGTAGTTGGTTTGGCGGATAAAACAAAAGCTTTTCCGGATGAATTATCAGGCGGAGAACAGCAGCGAATTTCAATTGCAAGAGCCATTGTTAATAACCCCGAAATAGTTATTGCTGACGAACCTACAGGAAACCTTGATCCAGATACGTCCTGGGGCATAATGGAGACATTTGAAGAAATTAATTCAAAAGGAACTACCATTATTATGGCTACACACAGTAAGGAAATTGTAAACACAATGAAAAAACGAGTAATTGCAATTGAAGACGGCGTAATTGTAAGGGACGAACACCGGGGTGAGTATGGCTATGAAATTTAGTACTTTTAAACGACATTTGCGAGAAGGATTGAAAAACATCTTCCGCAATGGCTGGATGACCGTTGCTTCAGTTGGAGCAGTAACAGTTACATTAATTTTAGTGGGTGCATTCCTTGCGTTAATGTTAAACCTCAATCAAATGGCAACTAAAGTAGAGGAAGACGTAGAGATTGATGTGCTTATTGATCCAACTTCAGATGAAGGTGATATTACTGCGTTAGGTGAAAAGATTAAGAAACTAGATCAAGTGGACACGGCTGTATTTTCGTCCAAAGATGAAGAACTGAAAAAGCTTATTAAAAGCTTTGGAGAAGAAGGTCAATCCTGGGAATTATATGAACAAGATAACCCCTTAAGACATGTTTATATTGTTCAAGCAAAACAACCTAAAGATACAATCAAAGTAGCGAAGAAAATTGAAGGTTTTGATAGTGTCGAAGAAGTAATTTATGGAAAAGATGTTGTGAAACGATTATTTGAATTTAATAAATATGCTCGAAACATAGGGCTTGCCCTAATTGCCGGTCTTGTTTTTACAGCGATATTCCTTATTTCAAACACGATAAAAATCACCATTATGGCACGTAGTAAAGAGATAGGTATTATGAAACTTGTAGGTGCAACGAATGGTTTTATCCGCTGGCCGTTTTTCATAGAAGGAATGTTTCTGGGCATTTTAGGATCCATTATTCCAATTACGTTTATTCTGACAGGTTATTATTATATCGATCATAATGTACAAGACAAGATTACATATCACTTTGTCGACATACTGCCTTTTTATCCATTTGCTTGGCAGCTTTCGCTTATCATTTTACTTATTGGAACAGTTATAGGTATATGGGGAAGTGTTATGAGTGTACGGAAGTTCCTAAAAGTATAAGCATGCTTTAAAAATAGAAAAAAATATACACACAGGGAATCGAAGGAAGGAGAAAGTTTTTACATGAGAAAGTTTGTATCCGGAATGCTGGCTGCTACACTGGTGGTTACAACAGGTATGGTTGGAATAGATGCTGTTTCTGCAGAGTCAATAGATGATGTGGAAGAAAAAATAAATGGTTTAGAAAAAGAACAGAAAGAACTGGAAAATAAAAATAATAATGTAGAAGCTGATAAAGAAAAGACTGAAAATGAAATTGAAGAAAACATAAACAAGCAAAGTAAAGTTGAACAAGAAATGAATACCATTGATGAAAAGTTATCGAAAACAAAAAAAGATATCCAATCAAAAGAAGTTGAAATTGACAAGACAAATAAAAAAATCAAAGAATTAAAGACCGAAATTAAAGAATTAAAAGCTGAGATTAAAGAATTAGAAGAGCGTATTGAAAAACGTGAGGAAATCTTGAAAGATCGTTTAGGAGCTATTCAAAAAAATGGCGGTAATGTAAAATACTTAGAAGTAATTATGGAGTCCCAAGATTTTGGGGATTTCATTTCTAGATCGTCCGCAGTCAATACGATTATGGATCAAGACCAATCTATCATGGACGAGCTTAATGCTGATAAGAAAGAACTAGAAAAAAAGAAAAAAGAAGTAGAAACGAAACAAAAACAAGTAAAAGATAAGAAAAAAGCACTTGAAAGTCAAAAAGAAGAACTAAAAGAATTAGAATCGCAATTGGATGATCAAATTGCGAAAAAAGAAAAGGTAATGGATCAATTAGAAGAAGACCAAGAACAATTAGAAGCATATAAAGTTAGTTTAGAAGATGAACAGGAAATCTTAGCTAAGCAAAAAGATGCTGTTAAAGAAGCTAAGCAAATGGCTGAAAGTGATAAAGATGAGTTAGAAAAGGAAGCAAGAGAAAAGGCTGCTAGAGAAAAAGCAGAAATAGAAAAAGCTGAACAAGAACAGGCAGAACAAGAAAACCAAGATAGCAATCAAGAAGAACAGGATAACAAACAGCAGGAAGAAGCATCTACCGAACAAAAGTCAGTTTCAGCAGGTTCAACTAAATCATCCAGCCCGGACGATAGTTCCTCTGGAACTAGCTCGGATTCTAACTCGGATAAGTCATCAATCTCTGAACCAAGCGGAGGGGCAAAGTTTAGCTATCCAACTTCAGGCGGTATAACCTCAGGGTATGGACATCGCTGGGGTTCCCTACATGCAGGTGTTGACTTTGGTGTCGGTGTAGGTACTCCAGTCTCCGCTGCAGCGTCTGGTGTTGTTGTATCCACCAATACAGAAAATGATGGGCAAATGAATGGTTATGGAAATGTTGTGCTTGTAGCACATTCCATAAACGGAACGACTTATACAACACTGTATGCACATCTAAGCAGCATCTCTGTTTCTGCTGGAGATAAAGTGAGTCGTGGCCAAACAATCGGAGCATCCGGAAATACAGGTCAATCAACAGGTCCGCATTTGCACTTTGAAATTCACAAAGGCGGATGGAATGCTTCTAAAAGTAATTCCGTAAATCCATTAAGTTCTGGGTATTTGAATTAAAATAGGTATGTTTATTTGCAATCAACTTGCATTATCTATAATATTAAAGGCATCGCACATTTCGGTGTGATGTCTTTTTTTGATATAATTTTTATTAATACAATTAGTTATGTGAATGGGTACCACCAATCTTATAAAATAATTTTGGGGTGAGAGAATGATTTTAAAAAAGAAATATATCATACTTTTGTTATTGGCTGCTTTAATTATTGGGGGGGCCGGATCATATATTGGCATCAAGCTAGCCCAAGCTGAAGGTGATAAACAAGAAAAGAGTATATTTGAGGAAGTAGTAAACAATGGTAAAGACTTGGAGACACCTGAAAGCATGTCTAAAGTCGTTCAAGCGTATGAATTAATTAACGAACATTCTTTAAAAGACGTGGATGATACCGATCTGACTGAAGGTGCAATTCAAGGTATGCTAGAATCGTTGGATGACCCATACAGTACATATATGGATGTAGAATCTATGGAGCGATTTAATGAGCAAATCGAATCATCGTTTGAAGGTATTGGCACAGAGGTCAGCATGGTAAATGATATAGTTACTGTTGTAGCACCAATTAAAGATTCACCAGCAGAAGCAGCTGGATTGCGCCCCAATGACCAAATTATTCAAATCGATGGCGAAAGTTTAGAAGGCTTAGATTTAAACGAAGCAGTAGAGAAAATTCGAGGTGAAAAAGGATCGGAAGTAGTGTTAGAAATCGAACGTCCTGGAGTTTCTGATTCATTTGAAGTCTCCATTGTTCGTGATGAGATTCCTCTTGAAACGGTTTATCCCGATATTAAAACAATTGAAGGTAAAAAGACCGGTATTCTTGAAATTACTTCGTTTTCGGAAACAACTGCCGATGACTTTGCAGAAGAATTAGCAAAATTAGAAGAGAAGGGGATCGAAGGTTTGGTCATAGATGTACGCGGAAATCCTGGTGGTCTTCTTGATTCTGTAGAAGATATCCTTAAGCATTTTGTTCCTGAAGATATGCCTTATCTACAAATAGAGGATAAGGAAGGGAAAAAAACACCTTATTATTCAGATTTGGAGAAGAAAAAGCAATATCCAATTAGTGTTATCGTAGATGAAGGAAGTGCTTCCGCATCTGAAATTCTAGCTGTTGCGATGAAAGAAATGGGCTATGATGTTGTAGGAACTAAAACCTTTGGAAAAGGAACAGTTCAACAAGCAATCCCATTAGGTGATGGCAGTACAATGAAGTTAACCTTTTTTAAGTGGCTTTCACCGAAAGGGAAATGGATAAATGAAAAAGGAGTTACTCCGACGATAGAAAAAGAACAACCAGAATATTTTTATACGAATCCGATTCAGATAGATAAGCCACTTACTTATAATCACACGGGAGAAAAGATCAAAAACGTCCAGATCATGTTACATGGGCTAGATTATAACGTAGATCGAACAGACGGCTATTTTGATAAACAAACAAAAAAGGCCGTGAAAGCTTTTCAAAAGGAAAATGATATGAAAGCAACAGGAAAAGTAGATAAAAAAACAGCGGGGCTTATCGAATCAAAAATCATTGATAAAATACGCAGCGGGGAAGATGATCAACAATTAGAAAGAGCTTTAAGTGCATTATATAACTAAAGCGAAAAATCCACGGGAATGGCCTGTGGATTTTTCAAACGTTAAAACTTGTAAAAAAAGAAGGAAGAATGTCAATAAACAACGAATATATTCTAATAGCGGTGAACGGATTTATAAATAAGAAAAGCTCACAGCATTGCTGGAAGGTGATTATAGTGATCGAAGCATGGCTTATTGAGATTGCAAAAGGAATAGGAAAGGTTTTTTTGAATCCTTTATTATACTGGGCAGTATTAATAGTATTTTTATCAGGATATAAACGGATCCAGCGTGATCGAATAAATTTCGGAACGAAAATAGATGAGATTTTTACAGAATGGAAAAACACATTATCTCCATCCATATTGTTTGGCCTATTCCTTTCTCTACTAACATTGGGTTTAGGAATGGTATTTACCTATGAAACGATTATGTTATTAAGTATCGTGATTATCGTTCTTAGTTTCACTTTTAACCTATCGGTGCTTTCAGCGAGCTATACGATCGGAATTACGTACTTATTGCTTTTGTTTTTACCATTTTTATTGACGAAACAAACTTTTTTAAAAGCTGATTTGTTTTTAGATACGAACTTCACGGGGTTAACTATATTGTTAGGGATATTTTTGCTTGCAGAAGCAGTGCTATTAAGTCGTATCAAGCGGAATGAAACATTTCCTGATTTATTACTGGGAAACAGAGGCATTTGGATAGGCCAGCACCATCTTAAGAAAATAAGCATTATTCCATTTTTTACCTTGGTACCTACAGGCATGATTGTCCCTTTTGCTGATTTTTGGCCGTATTTTTCAATCGACGGAGATACATACAGCTTAGTGCTTGTCCCATTTTTAATAGGCTTTCACTATAAAGTTACAGGCTATCTTCCATCACACATAGCAAAAAAAATAGCCCAATCCGTTATGTGGCTAGGAATAATTGTTCTTTGTCTTGGGATAGGGAGCATCTATCTTCCTTGGCTTTCCTTTGCAAGTGTGATTATAGCTATTATAGGCAAGGAACTGATCAATTATAAGCAACGTACAAAAGATAAAGAAAAAAGAGCCTATTTTCTTGAAACAAAAAGAGGGATAAAAATATTGGGGATTATACCCGGTACTCCTGCAGACAGGTTAGATATTCTTGTAGGAGAAACCATCAGCAAAGTAAATGGTAAAAAAATTGACCGATCTGCAGAACTATATCAGGCGTTGCAAGAAAGTGGAGCATTCTTTAAGCTGGAAGTACTAGACGATAACGGAGAAAAACGATTTGTTCAAGGTGCTTTTTATGAGGGAGATCATCATGAATTGGGTTTAATTTTTGCAGGACCTCCTAATCGGAGTAAAAAAAGTAAACATAACGCTTCCATTCAATCAGAACAGCATTAAAATGGTAAAAAAAGCCTTCCCCTTCAACCGAAGGGGGAGGCTTTTTTTACTAAAATATTCCTTCAATATTTTTGTTGAAATATAAGTAAACTAAGATTGACTTTTTAAAAGGAAAGGGAATACATTTATGAAGAATTACCTTTTACGTATGTGGAAAACCATTGATCCTGTTTATTTTACTTTTACTAGGTTACAATACGTGCCTAGTATCGAAAAAGATAATACTGTGTTCCGTGTACGGCTTACCCATTATAAAGGCACTACTGTTGTGCTCCGTGATGGAACGGCAATAGAAACAAATGATTTGCTATTAAAAATCCATCTGCACAATGTTCGCATCCTCAGAGATTTACAGGCTATAAATGGCGATGTTAAAAAGGCAGTATACCTTTATCATACAATCAAACATGCACTGCCCATGCTGTCTAAATACGTGATGGAACACCAGAGTCATCATGAAATTAAGGGAATCATAGGGATTACCTGCTTACATCGCGGTGCAAGCAGGTTAGGTTTTGAAATTGTCCCCATAAAAAACAGCTGGTATTGCATATACAAAAAGTTGTCCTTTTTACCAATGAACTTTCTATGCAGTACGATGGACCATAACGTGCCTGTATATTTATTTATGTCCAAAGGCCAATTACAAAACAAATATAATGGATAGTCTTTGTTTATGATGCCTTTGACTGAACAGAAACATCATGAAACGTTATTTCAGGTCTGCTGCCTACACGAATGTTTAAACCTGTTTGGCCAAGTCCTTCACTTATATAAAACGGGGAATCATTATGCTTGTGTAGTCCTTTAATAATATTCTTTCTTGCTAATTTCCCCATCTTAACCAAATGGTAAGCTTTGGGGTAGCATATTTGGCCGCCATGAAAATGCCCTGCCATTAAATAATCAAATCGATAATCTTCCATTTCAAGTACAATTGTAGGGTCATGTGTAATGACAATATTCATTCCAGCGTTTACCTGTTGAAAAGCACGAGGTAAATTACTTCTTTTTGTACTATAGTCATCAATTCCTATAATATTTATCAAATTCCCGTTGATTGTAATCGTTTTGCTGTCATTTTGTAGAATATGACAATCATGATCTGCCATTATTTTTGTTAATTTATTTAGATCATCCTTTTTTAAAACATAATCATGATTTCCAAGCACAGCATATATTCCATATTTGGGTTGTATCTTTTGCAGTACTTTTAAATATGGAATTAATTTAGGAATGGTTCGTTTACGGTCCAGAAAATCACCTGTTAATACGATCATATCAATTGATTTATTTGCTAATGTCTGACTTAATTGCTCGGAAGTGAATGAAATGTTTTCCAAATGTAAATCAGAAAGGTGAAGAATAGATAAGAAATCGCCTTGTTCAGATTCCGTATCGGGTGTAATTTTAATATTGTTTATTTTTATATCATGTGTATTTTTATATGCTTTATAGATAAGATAACCAATGAAAATAACAAGTAGTGTATAAAATAAATAAATCATTGCAAATAACCTCCTCGACAATAATTATACCATGTAATAAAAGCAATTTTATTGGTAATTTGAGGCATCAGGATGATGGAAGGAGTGGAGGCGCGACGATGGGACAAATACAGCGAAAGGCATTATTATTGCCATTTATGCAAATACCAAGCGGACACCATCATGTTGCTGATACATTGATGGCTGAATTGCGACGTTGTAATATGGAGTTAAGTTGTACTAAAGTCGATCTATTATCCTATAGTTATGGGTGGATGGAAAAACTTATCTCATCGATCTATCTGACATGGATTAAAAAACTGCCAAGTACTTATAATTGGCTATATTATCAGGCTGCATATAAAAAAACATCACAACATAATCGTAATTTTCTATATGAAATGCTGTTTATATATTTTTTTAAACAACTTGTGAAAGAAAAAAAACCAAATATTCTTTTTTGTACACACGCCTTACCATCACATATTGCTAGTGTATTAAAACAGAAGAAGCAATTAGATTCGATCGTGGTCAATATTTATACCGATTTTTTTGTCAATCGGGTTTGGGGATTAGAAGGGATCGATTTTCATTTTGTCCCCTCCATCCAGGTCAAAGAATACTTATTAAAAAAAGGTATTCAAGGAAGTAATATATTTGTTACTGGCATCCCTGTAAATTCCGTTTTTTTAGAGCAAGGTGCTCAGCGACGACACCATCCGAAGCCTTCCATTTTGGTTACAGGAGGTAATCTAGGGATAGGAACAATGGAAAAATATCTGACCAATACAAGTGGTAGTGTCCATTTTTATGTATTATGTGGAAAGAATCAAACATTATATCGACGATTATCAAATCAACATAACTCACATATCACCCCTTTTCCTTATCTATCTTGCAGGAAAAAGATGAATGACTTATATGACCGCGTAGATGCTGTTTTAACAAAGCCAGGAGGGGTTACAATAAGCGAATGTTTAATAAAGCGAAAACCAATTTTTGTCTGTAATCCCTTGCCAGGTCAGGAAAAAATTAATGTTGAGCAGCTTAAACAATTAGGCGTAATTATGCCTGTAAATGTAGAGGAGCAAAGCTTTGAGCAGAAAATTATCCAATTTTTTAATGATAGGCAACAACAAACGATTTATCAGCAAAAAATGGAGGAATATCATCAAAACTTGGAATGTCAATCATTATCTAAAATAATAGAAGGATTACTTGAAAGGATACATTAGCTGCATGCTAATGTTTTTTCCTTATTGGGATCGTTGATATAAGAGAAATAATAGGAAGATGATTTCTCATAAGATAACTAGGGTAGAATAACGAATAGGACAGTAAGTAAGATGCTAGAATATTTGTTCGTCAGTATGTTAAAATAGAAATAAATTACTTTTCAAGATATAGAGACTTGGAATATCCATTGAAATAAAAATAGATGATCAGCTATCTTTGATAGAGAAGAATGGGGGCTAGATTTGTGGAGAATCAGTTTGACCTTGTAGCCGAATATGAACCGCTTGGTGACCAGCCTAAAGCAATAAAGGAATTGGTCGAGAAAGTGAAAGCGGGTCAGCATCACCAAACATTGCTCGGTGCAACAGGGACTGGTAAAACATTTACTGTCTCAAATGTTGTTCAGGAGATCAATCGACCAACATTGGTAATGGCTCATAATAAGACATTAGCAGGTCAGTTATATAGTGAGTTTAAAGAATACTTTCCAAATAATGCAGTAGAATACTTTGTCAGTTTTTATGATTACTATCAACCAGAGGCTTACGTGCCATCAACAGATACCTTTATAGAGAAAGATGCCAGTATTAATGATGAAATTGACAAACTACGTCACTCAGCAACATCTGCCTTATTTGAACGCCGAGACGTGCTCGTTGTAGCAAGTGTCTCTTGTATCTATGGCCTAGGTTCACCCGAGGAGTACGGGAGCCATGTATTATCACTGCGTGTAGGAATGGAAAAAGACCGGGATCAATTATTGCGTGAGCTTGTAGACGTTCAATATGCACGTAATGATATCAATTTTCAGCGTGGTACATTCCGCGTTCGAGGTGATTCTGTTGAGGTTATACCGGCTTCAAGAGAAGAACACTGTATCCGGATTGAATTTTTTGGTGATGAAATAGATCGAATTCGTGAGGTGGATGCATTAACCGGTGAAATTATTGGAGACCGGGAACATGTAGCTATCTTTCCGGCTTCCCACTTTGTGACACGAGAAGAAAAATTACAAAAAGCAATTAAAAATATAGAAAAAGAATTGGAAGAGCAACTAAAAATATTACGTGGTCAAAATAAGTTACTTGAAGCGCAGCGGCTGGAACAGAGGACACATTATGATATTGAAATGATGAATGAAATGGGATTCTGCTCAGGTATTGAAAACTATTCCAGGCATTTAACTTTGCGTGAAGCTGGAGCCACTCCATATACATTATTTGATTATTTTCCAGATGATTTTTTAGTTGTTGTTGATGAGTCACATGCAACACTACCCCAAGTAAGAGGTATGTATAATGGAGACCAGGCTAGAAAACAAGTTTTGGTCGATCATGGTTTCCGCTTACCATCTGCTCTAGATAATCGGCCATTAAAGTTTGAAGAATTTGAACAAAAAACGAACCAGCTAATTTATGTATCAGCAACCCCAGGCCCATATGAACGCGAGCATTCGCCGGAAATAACAGAGCAAATTATTCGTCCTACTGGTTTATTGGATCCAAAAATTGATGTGCGCCCGGTTGATGGACAAATAGATGATTTAATCAGTGAAATAAACAAACGTATAGAACGTCATGAACGTGTTTTAATAACAACACTAACAAAAAAAATGGCAGAGGATCTTACGGATTATTTAAAAGAAATCGGGATAAAGGTTGCCTATCTACACTCCGAAATTAAGACACTGGAACGTGTAGAGGTCATTCGTGATTTACGACTCAGAAAGTTTGATGTTTTAATAGGGATTAACCTCCTGAGAGAGGGGCTTGATATCCCTGAAGTGTCTTTAGTTGCCATTTTGGATGCCGACAAGGAAGGTTTTTTACGTTCTGAACGTTCTTTAATCCAGACAATGGGGCGTGCTGCCCGTAATCAGAACGGGGAAGTTATTATGTATGCAGACAATATAACAGCGTCCATGCAAGTAGCGATTGATGAGACAAATCGCCGTCGAACCATTCAACAGGAGTACAACGAAAAACATGGGATTACCCCAACTACGATTAAAAAAGAAGTCCGAGATGTTATACGGGCAACTGTTGCAGAGGAAGACGAAGCAGTGTATGGAACAAAAACAGAAAAACTTTCAAATTTAAAAGGGAAAGAGAAAACAAAAGCAATTGATAACATGGAAAAAGAAATGAAAGAAGCAGCGAAATCGCTTAATTTTGAAAAAGCTGCGGAACTTCGTGATATAATACTTGAACTTAAAGCGGAAGGATGACTTGTCCATGCCTAGTAAGTCAATTAAGATACAGGGTGCACGAGCACATAATTTGAAAAATATAGATGTAAATATTCCTAAAAATAAAATGGTTGTTGTCACTGGTTTATCGGGTTCAGGAAAATCTTCTCTGGCTTTTGATACCATTTATGCAGAAGGACAACGCCGATATGTAGAATCTCTTTCTGCATATGCCCGCCAATTTTTAGGGCAAATGAATAAGCCTGATGTGGATGCAATAGACGGGTTATCTCCCGCGATATCGATTGATCAGAAAACAACGAGCAAAAATCCAAGATCTACTGTCGGTACAGTAACAGAGATTTATGATTATTTACGTTTATTGTTTGCAAGAGTAGGGCATCCAACTTGTCCAAAACATGGAATTGAAATTAGCTCGCAAACAGTGCAACAAATGGTTGACCGAATATTGGAGTATCCGGAACGGACGAAATTACAAATATTGGCACCTGTCGTTTCAGGACGGAAAGGGACACATGTGAAAACCATTGAAAAGCTAAAGCAAGAGGGTTACGTACGAATCCGCGTTGATCAAGAAATGCGTGAAGTAACCGAAGATATTCCGTTGGAAAAGAACAAAAAGCATTCCATTGAAGTTGTGATTGATCGTATTGTTGTAAAAGATGGTGTTGCAGGCAGACTAAGCGACTCGATTGAGACTGCTTTATCGCTGGGAGAAGGAAATGTTATTGTTGATATAGTTGGAGAAGAGGAACTTTTATTTAGCGAAAATCACGCCTGTCCCGTTTGTGGCTTTTCTATTGATGACCTGGAGCCAAGACTATTTTCATTTAATAGTCCGTATGGTGCATGCCCTACTTGCGATGGTTTAGGAACGAATTTAGAAGTTGATCTTGAACTTGTTATCCCGGATTGGAGTGAAACATTAAATAACCATGCTATCGCACCATGGGAACCTATAAGCTCTCAGTACTATCCACAACTGCTTAAAAGTGTTTGCAAACACTATGATATTGATATGAATATACCAGTAAAAGATATTCCTAAGGAAAAAATGAATAAAATTTTATATGGCAGTGGGAAAGAGAAAATACACTTTTATTATGTTAACGACTTTGGAAATATTCGTGATAATATGATCCGGTTTGAAGGGGTTATTAAGAATGTAGCAAGACGCTATAGAGAAACTTCTTCCGATTTTATCCGGGAACAACTTGAAAAATATATGGCGCATATCAATTGTCCTACTTGTGATGGCTACCGATTAAGCGAAGAAGCATTAGCTGTATTGGTAAATGGTTTGCATATTAGTAATGTCACCGACTATTCCATTATGGAAGCAAAGGACTTTATCCAAAACCTTGAACTTAGCGAGAAGGAAGAGCAAATTGCGCATATGATTTTAAAAGAAATCAGTGACCGGTTAGACTTTTTGAATAATGTTGGTCTTAACTATTTAACATTATCCCGTTCTGCAGGAACTTTATCGGGCGGTGAAGCGCAACGGATTCGACTAGCAACGCAAATCGGATCTGCCTTGACAGGGGTTTTATATGTACTTGATGAGCCATCCATTGGACTGCATCAACGAGATAATGATCGGTTAATTAACACGCTGAAGCGAATGCGGGATTTAGATAATACACTAATCATTGTTGAGCATGACGAAGATACCATGCTTGCAGCAGATTGGTTAATTGATATTGGGCCAGGTGCTGGTGAGCACGGAGGAAAAATCGTTGCAAGTGGAACCCCAAATAAAGTAATGCGAACCAAAAAGTCATTAACGGGAAATTATTTGTCAGGAAGGGAATTTATTTCCTTACCCGCAAACCGCAGAAAACCAACGAAACGCAATATTGAGATTGTTGATGCAACTGAAAATAATTTAAAAAATGTATCTGTCAAAATCCCAATTGGTTTAATGACGGTAGTTACAGGCGTATCCGGATCAGGAAAAAGCACATTAGTTAATGAAATATTGTATAAATCATTAGCGAAAAATCTTTATCGCGGGAAGCATAAACCTGGAAAACACAAAGAGATTAAAGGGGTTAACCATATTGAGAAGGTAATTGATATTGATCAGTCACCTATTGGCCGGACACCAAGATCAAATCCGGCAACGTATACAAGCGTTTTTGATGACGTAAGAGAAGTGTTTGCACAAACAAACGAAGCGAAGATACGCGGTTACAAAAAAGGGAGATTTAGCTTTAATGTAAAAGGCGGCAGATGTGAAGCATGCCGCGGTGATGGTATTATTAAAATTGAAATGCACTTTCTCCCTGATGTGTATGTGCCATGTGAAGTCTGTCATGGAAAAAGATATAATCGTGAGACATTAGAAGTTAAATATAAAGGAAAGAATATCGCTGATATATTGGATATGCGGATCGAAGAGGCACTAGACTTCTTTGCTAAAATACCAAAAATCAAACGCAAATTACAAACGATTGCTGACGTTGGGCTAGGCTATATTAAATTAGGCCAGCCTGCCACAACTTTATCAGGTGGAGAAGCGCAACGTGTGAAACTAGCAAGTGAATTGCATAAACGTTCCAACGGCAAGTCATTTTATATACTGGATGAGCCGACGACAGGATTGCATGCGGATGATATCAAGCGATTATTAAGTGTGCTTCAGCGTCTGGTCGAGAATGGGGATACGGTTATTATTATTGAACATAATTTGGATGTAATAAAAACGGCTGATCATATCATTGACCTCGGTCCGGAAGGCGGCGATCGTGGCGGTCAAATTATTGCTACTGGCCCGCCTGAACAAATCGCTGAAGTAAAGGGATCTTACACAGGGAAATATTTAAAACCAATTTTAGAAAGAGATCAACAGAGAATGAAAGAAGCACTTGATGAAAAAGAGAAGATACTTGCTGAATAATGATGAAGAAAAAGTAGCATGTTGAATCAACACGTGCTGCTTTTCTTTTCATATCGTCTAGAAATAAAGGTCATAAAAGCGATAAATACAGGGCGTAAATTTTGACGGATACGCCTCATTTCGGTAAGGTAAAAAAAGAGAAGATGTATGGGAGGATCACGAGTAATGAAACCAATTGAAATGGAAAAAGTACAGGAATTATTAAATGGCTTTAAAAATAAGCAAGTATATCTTCATTTAGAAACAACCAATGGAGCCTATGCAAATCATAATAATAAAAATGCCTATACAGTTGGTGCATATATACGAAATACCAGCGTACTTTTTACACAAGCGAAAATTATCGGAATGGAAAATGTGTACCGTGTTGGATTGAAAATGGAAAAAGGCTGGATTTACGCAGAAGGATTAACAGATTGGACTATACATGAAGGTTCTAAACTCTTACTTGCGGGGCATGATCGGGAAGGACGTCTGATGGTCTCTTTACAAATTAGTGAAACACCCTTTGATTATTAAAGTTAAGCTATAAAGGATTGGTGAAAAAGATGGAAAAACATGTTGTTGTTATATACCCGCACCCGGATGATGAGTCGTTTGGTGCAGCTGGTACCATTTCAAAATTTAGAAAAGAAGGGGTTCCTGTAACCTATTTATGTGGAACACTCGGAGAAATGGGCAGAAATATGGGATCCCCTATTTTTGCAAATAGAGAAACACTGCCAAAGCTGCGCAAAAAAGAATTGGTTGAAGCATGCAAGATTCTCGACATTGATTTACGGCTACTAGGTTATCGGGATAAAACGATTGAGTATGAAGATAAACAAGAAGTTGCTAGACATATTAAAGGAGTTTTAGAAGAAATTAATCCAAGTCTTGTTATTACACATTATCCTAACTATGCTGTGCATCCTGATCATAATGCATTAGGGGCAGCAACTATTGAAGCAGTCGGTATGATGGATGCCGATACAAGGCCTACTGTCTGGGCACAGGCTATTTCCCATAATTTTGAAAAAGTTCTTGGAGAACCAGATATTTGTATCGATATGACAGATAATTTTGATGAGAAAATGAAAGCTATTGTTGCCCATCAATCGCAAGCTTCTGGTATTATTAAAGCATTTTATGGTGATACCGAAGAATCAAGAGATTTGAAAGAAGCGGCTATCGAACGGCTCGGAAAAGAAAGGTTTTATATTTGGGACTATCCAAAAAACGATTAAAAAATTCACCTGTCTATGAATATTTTAGTAGGAGGAATTACAAAAAATAAATCCTCATATATTTATAAAAAACGCTTTTATAGGAAAAAATACGAATATGAATGGAGGATTATATCGGATGAAACGCCTTTATCGGTCGAATAAGGACCGCATGCTTGCTGGAGTTTTAGGTGGAATCGCAGAATATTTGAATATTGATCCCCCTGTTGTCCGATTGGTTTTTGTTATCGGCTTATTTTTTAGTGTTTTTACGATAGCACTCATTTATGTAGCAGCCATTTTTATTATTCCGAATGAAGGAGAGATATATTAATGTTAATTCGCTGGCTTTTATCTATTTTATTAAATTCTATTGCACTAATAGCTGTTGCTCAATTATTTGATTCATTTCACTTAGAAAGTTTTGGAACAGCAGTCTTAGCAAGTTTTATCTTATCCATCTTGAATGTTCTGGTAAAACCGATATTAGTTATTTTTACTCTGCCAATTACATTTTTAACGTTAGGCTTATTTTTGTTTGTAATTAATGCAATCACGCTGATGATCACACAAGGATTGATGGATGAGTCGTTCGTTATTGACGGTTTCGGTACAGCAATTATTGCTGCTTTTGTTATTTCGATGTTGAATATGCTGCTAAATAGTTTGGCGAGGGAAACAATCAAATAATGAACCATTCACTCAACAGGATGGATTAATGGGGATAAAAGTCAGATAGAACGCAGGATAACCACCTGCGTTTTTGTTTTATCTTCTTCGTTATCTATTCCTTCCATTTCTTAAAATGTGCTACAATATAAAACAGGAAATGGATGGTTATGGAGGGATGACGATGGGAACTGTTCGTACAAAGGATTTGTTGGATAATTTTAATCTTACCTTAGTTGCAGGGTTTGATGGTATACATAGAGAAATTACAACGAGTGATATATCCCGTCCTGGTATCGAGATGACAGGTTATTTTAAATATTATCCCAGGGAACGGTTACAATTGATTGGAAAAACAGAAATGGCTTATTTTTTGGATTTGAGTGCAGATCAAAGAAAAGAACGTGCAGATCAGCTTTGTACAGATATTACTCCGGGAATTGTTATATCAAGGTGGATGGATATCCCAAACGAACTGTTGGATGCTGCTAATATGTCGGGTACCCCGATTTTAAAATCACCACGTAAAACAACGAGAGTTATAAGCAGATTGACTACTTATTTAGATATTAAATTTGCTCCCTTTACAGCAATACATGGAGTTCTTGTAGATATCAATGGTGTTGGCGTGCTTATCACTGGACAAAGCGGCGTCGGGAAAAGTGAAACGGCTCTTGAATTAGTGAAACGGGGGCACCGTCTTGTTGCAGATGACAGTGTAGAAATCAGACAAGAAGATTATGATAAGCTGATTGGAAATTCACCGCCACTTATTAAGCATCTATTAGAGATTCGTGGATTAGGAATTATTAATGTGATGACCCTTTTCGGTGCCGGTGCAATCCGTAATTATAAAAAAATATCAATGATTGTTGATTTGGAAGTATGGGATCAAACGAAACAATATGATCGTCTTGGTCTAGATGAGGAGACAATGAAAATCATGGATGTTCATATTCCGAAAGTAACGATTCCAGTCAGACCTGGAAGAAACTTAGCGGTAATTATTGAAGTAGCGGCAATGAATTTCCGATTAAAGCGAATGGGCGTAAACGCTGCAGAAGAATTTTCTGAACGATTAACAACAATGATCGATCAGGAGAAAGATGGATAGAAAAGGAGTGATTTCTTGACTTGTGACGCACCTTCATTAGACCGTATATTTATTGAATTTGGGCCACTCACGGTATATTGGTATGGAGTAATTATCATTACAGGGCTCCTAATTGGTTTATATTTGGCAACGCGAGAGTCCAATCGGCTCGGTTTACAAAAAGATTTGATCGTAGACCTCATTGTTTTTGCAGCCCCGATTGCGATTATTTTCGCGCGAATGTATTATGTTATTTTTGAATGGGACCGGTATGCAGGTGGACCTTGGTGGAAAGTATTTGCTGTTTGGGAGGGAGGCATTGCGATTCACGGGGCATTGATTGGTTCTGTACTAACTGCGATCGTATATGCTCGTATCAAACAAGTCTCCTTTTGGCAGCTTGCCGACATTGTAGCGCCGAGTTTGATTTTAGGGCAGGCCATTGGACGTTGGGGAAATTTTATGAATCAAGAAGCTCATGGCGGCCCACTGTCTGAATCTGTCTATAATAGTTTCCATCAATATTTGCCTGATTTTATTATGGACCAAATGTGTATTAATGGTGTGATGTATCATCCAACTTTTTTATATGAATCCGTTTGGAATCTACTCATTTTTGGATTGTTATTCGTTTTACGTAAATACAATCCATTGCGAGGAGAACTGTTCTTAGCCTACGTGATCACTTATTCCATTGGGCGATTCTTTATTGAAGGGATGCGAACGGACAGCTTATATATGTTTGGGCACATTCGCACTGCGCAGTTTATCTCTATCTTATTAATCTTAGCTGCAGTAGCTATCATGATTTATCGTCGTATATCTGGAAAAGCTGATAAGCGTTACGATGGAAAGAAGATCAAAAAGTAAAAGATGTTTAGTTGAATGAGGAGGGGATGAATAATGTCAGGAATTGCATACCGTGGCCTTCAACAAGGATTGCATGTTACATGGACATTAGGAAAAGTGATTTTCCCAATTACATTAATTGTTACTATTCTACAGCATACCCCTATTTTGCCGTGGATTATTGAATTATTAAGTCCTATCATGGGTTTATTTGGCTTACCTGGTGAAGCTGCAGTTTCTTTAGTTTTAGGAAATAGCTTGAATTTATATGCAGGCATTGCGGCTATTATTTCTTTCGATTTTTCAGTGAAAGAAGTATTTATTTTGGCGGTGATGCTTTCCTTCTCACACAATTTATTCATCGAATCGACCGTAGCTTCCAGAGTGGGTATAAGCTGGTGGCTTATTTCTGGAGTGCGCCTAGTACTTGCAATGACAGCTGCTATTTTTATAAATCTTGTATGGGCTGGTGGGTCACAGCCTGCACAATATGGCTTTATTTCACAAAAGGAAATTCCAGCCGGATGGGCTGAAATGATATTGCAGGCAATTCAAACAGCGTTGTTTGCTGTTATTCAATTAGCGCTGATAGTGATCATATTGATGATTGTTATGCAATTTTTGCGAGAAAAAGGCTGGTTAATAAAAATTTCTGATGCTTTTGCTCCAGTTACTAAAATATTAGGTATGGAGAAAAATACATCATTGACATTAGTAGCTGGTTTAACGATCGGTTTAGCCTACGGGGCAGGGGTTATGATTCAAGCTGTAAAAGAAGATGGTGTTTCAAAGAAGGATACATTTTTAGCACTTTTGTTTCTTGTAGCTTGTCATGCCGTGGTAGAAGATACAGTGATCTTTATCCCGCTAGGAATACCAGTATGGCCACTGCTGTTAATCCGATTAGTCACAGCGATGCTATTAACAATGACAGTGGCATTTATATGGAAACGGTTAGATATCAAGAAAAAGAGGGATACTGTAAATGAGCATTCGTACGATTCTATTTGACCTTGATGGTACATTAATAGACACCAATGAATTGAACATCGCATCTTTTATTTATACATTTGAACAGTTTAATATGTCGCATACAAGAGAAAAAATAAAAAGTTTTAATGGTCCACCGTTACGTGATACCTTTCATCAAATTGACCCTATAAAGGCAGAAAACATGATTTCGATGTATCGAAAACATAATTTATTTTATCATGATCATTATGTCAGAGCTTTTCCTAATGTGAATGATGTACTCAAGCAATTGAAAGAGAAAGAGATAAAACTTGGAATTGTTACAACGAAAATGCGTAAAACTGCTATGAAAGGCATTATAAAAACAGCCATTGATCCCTTTTTTAAAACAATTATCACGTATGATGACGTCATTCATTCTAAGCCACATCCTGAACCAGTTCTTCAAGCCATGAAACAATTGGGAGCACAGGCCGCATCGACATTAATGGTTGGAGATAATTATCATGATATAGAAGCCGGGAAGAATGCAGGAGTACAAACAGCTGGAGTGGCGTGGGCGCATAAGGGAAAAGATATATTATTACAATATAGACCTGATTATATGCTGGAAGATATGTGTGATCTGTTAAAGATAGTAGGAGTGTAAGGGATGCGAAATACAGACCGATTTCAGGTAAGCAAGGCGAATTCTTTATGGCAAATATATAATACCGTATCTTTCTGGAAAGTGATGAAGAATTTTATTGTGATCCAAATAGCTCGATATACTCCTTTTTTAAGGATGAAAAATTGGATGTATCGTACATTTTTACGTATGAAAGTTGGAGAAACTACTTCCTTTGCTTTAATGGTGATGCCTGATATTATGTTTCCTGAAAAAATAAATGTGGGAAGCAATAGTATTATTGGTTATAATACGACCATTTTAGCGCACGAATATTTAATAAAAGAATACCGAATAGGTGAAGTAAACATTGGAAATGAGGTCATGATCGGAGCAAATACAACCATTCTTCCAGGGGTGACAATAGGTAATAATGCAATTGTATCTGCAGGTACTCTGGTGCATAAAGACGTACCACCTGGTGCTTTTGTTGGTGGTAATCCAATGCGGTTGATATACACGAAAGAAGAAATGGAACAACGTGAAAGGACAGATGGACCAGCTCATAAATGAAGGGCTATTTTTATAGCTCTTCATTTATGTTTTTTTTTTGCTAAAGAGGACAAAAACAGCTGTAAAAAGCTAATGTTTCGCTAAAATGTCATAGGATTCTTTAATAATCTGTGATATACTTTGTTGGCTATATTAAATGGAGTGGATATGCATGCAGCAGGTAAAACAGAAAGAAAAATTAAAAAATATCATTCCTTTTATCCCTGAAGGTGACTTTTACTTTACAAAAGGGATAGAGGCTTTTCAAAAAAGAAAATTTGAGCTTGCAATCAAATGGATGAATAAGGCAATAGAAGCGAAACCGAAGGAAACTTTGTATGCTTGTCAATTGTCTATTATATATACAGAAATAGGGCAATACCATAAAGCAAATCAATTATTAACGAATATCTTAAAATCAACAACGTATGTAGATTGCTATTATTTGCTTGCTAATAATTACGCTCATTTAGGTTTATTAAATGACGCAAGAAAATATGCGAGTTTATACCTGGAGAAAACGACTGATGACGAGTTTAAAGAAGAGGCAGAGAACTTGCTCCAGTTAATTGATATTGGTGAAAATGATGATGATGGCTGGGAACTTGATCATGAAGATGAATTGCTAATTTATCAAGAAACAGCTTTTTATCATATGGAAAATTGCGAGTGGGAAAAGGTAATACCCTTGCTTGAAGAAATGATGACATTGTTTCCAGAACATAAGACAACGAAGCACGATTATGCTCACGCACTATTTTTTTCAGGTTATGAGGAAGAAGCAGTTGAAATGGAGTTGGAACTTTTACAGGAAGATCCAAATACACTTTATTGTCATACAAACTTAGCATTGTTTTTTTATAAATTAAATAAAAAAGAGGCATATAAAGCAAATATTCAGGCATTACTAAATGTATACCCCATCCATGAACAACAGCAACTGCGCATAGCTATAACACTAGTCAGAACAGGATATTATAAAGAAGCATATCAGCGTTTCTGCATGTTGTCGAAAGGAATTGTAACAGACCAGCTTTCCTATTATCGATGGTTCAGTGTGGCGGCTTTTCATATGGGTAAAACATTCAAAGCTACTTCAATATGGGAAGAAGGATGCAGGAAATATCCTCAATTGTCACAAGAAAAAAGCCCTTGGCAGTAGTACTTGAGCAGAACATTAGACGAAATGATTTAATTCTTATAAGCTAAGGTATGGATATAAGCCGTGAGAGGCGAAATACCTTAGAATATAATAAGTAAAGGGGCGATCATGAACATGTCCGAAGAAAAGATATATGATGTTATTATTGCGGGAGCTGGACCAGCGGGAATGACTGCTGCAGTATATGCTTCACGTGCAAATCTGGATACTTTAATGATTGAGCGTGGTATCCCTGGGGGACAAATGGCAGATACCGAGGACGTAGAGAACTACCCTGGATATGACCATATTTTGGGGGCAGATTTATCGAACAAGATGTTTGAACATGCGAAAAAATTTGGTGCAGAGTATGCTTATGGTGATATTAAAGATGTTACCGATCATGGAGATTATAAACTTGTTCATGCAGGAAGTAAGGAATATAAAACCAAAGCATTAATCATTACTACTGGAGCACAATTTAAAAAGATTGGTATTGAGGGTGAAGAAGAATTAACAGGCCGTGGTGTATCGTACTGTGCGGTATGTGATGGCGCCTTCTTTAAAGAAAAAGACCTGATTGTTATTGGTGGAGGAGACTCTGCTGTTGAAGAAGGTATGTATTTAACTCGTTTTGCCAAGAAGGTTACAATTGTTCACAGACGTGATGAACTCCGAGCACAGAAGATTCTTCAGGATCGTGCATTTGATAATGATAAAATCAACTTTATTTGGGACACTGTCGCAAAAACAATCAATGGTCCAGATGGGAAAGTAAGCAGTGTTTCTCTAGAAAATGTAAAAACTGGAGAAAAATACGAACATCCAATTGATGGTGTATTTATTTATATTGGTATGGTTCCACTTAGTGAGCCATTTAAATCTATAAATATTGTTAATGATGAGGGTTATATTCCAACAAATGAAAATATGGAAACGAGCGTTCCGGGAGTTTTTGCTGCTGGAGATATTCGTGACAAGAATCTTCGACAAATTGTGACAGCTACAGGGGATGGCAGTATTGCAGCAGAAGCGGCACAAAAGTATATTGAGGATTTAGAAGAAAAGTTAAAAGCATCAAAGTAAACGAAGGGGATATAAAAGTAATTTGATCTTAACGCCAATGTAACACGTATGCAATATAAATTAGATATAATGTATTTGACTAATTGACCCCCTTTTAATAGATAAATTAGTTTCTTGCACAGGTGAGTTTCACCTGTGCCTTTTTTAGTGCGCCCAGCATGGGCTATAACTTGGTGGTGAAAGTCCACTACAGGCTTGGCAGTAGGAACTGTTAGCTGAAAGCAAGGGTGTCCATTGCGAAATGGAATCTGAAGGAA
>NZ_JFBD01000089.1 GCF_000709085.1 Virgibacillus alimentarius
TTTTTTGAGTGGTCTATTCAATGAGGGACACATCCTTTTGAAGAAAATATCATAAGGGTGGGTGAGATAGGTAAGAAGCACGCTTCAAGGGGATCGTGCAGCAGCTTCTATATTTATATTTATTCGACGTAGCTTGTTTATTTCCTTTTTTTAAAAAAAGGATCGGGAAATTTGTATTATCCCGACCTTTTTTCCGCTATAAAGAAAATTCTCTCTGCCTCTTGGATATTTTCATGATGATTTAACGAAAAATCATAGCCTATTTTTAAGTTTTCAAATCCTGCTTTCACTAATAGTTTTTTGTAAAAATCAATTTGATATGTTTTTTGATGGTGATATTCATCAAACCGCTCGTAAGAATTGCCATCAAACGTGAAAAATGTTAAATCATGATGCATTTCTCCAGGTGTGTCTCCTTCTGTACAAAACCATATGTATGAAACATCATCATTAACATCAGCAAAAGTTTGATTGATGCAATTAATTTCAACATGGTGCAGTGAATGGATATCAAAAAGAAACAGGCCGCCATTACTTAATGAATCTGCTACTCGCTGAAAGACAATTTCTAGATCCTTGTCTTCTGTTATATAATTTATCACATCACAATAGCTAACAGCTGCATCTAGATTTGATAATCCCTTCAGTTCCCGGAGATCTTGATGCAACCAGTGGATTGGGAGTTTTTTATCATGTGCTTTCTGTTCTGCATATGCGAGCATGTCTGATGAATAATCAATTCCAATCATATTGTAGCCTTCATCAGCCAATAAAGCTGTTATTTCACCTGTGCCACACCCTAAATCAGCTACATTTTTAATCTTTTTCCCAGATTGTCTAAAGACTTCTTCTGTAAATTGCAGCCACTGATCATAAGGTGCATCCATCATAAGCTGATCATAGACGTAAGCCATCTTTTGATAGACCATATTTATCTTTCTTGACCTATCTGTAAAGGTATTTGTGATGCATCTCCCCATAACCGCTCTAAATTATAATAAGACCGTTCATCCTTATGAAATATATGACAAACAACATCACCAAGATCAACTAAAACCCAGCGTGCTTGTTCGAACCCTTCCATTCTTTTAATAGATGCTATCTCTCGTTCTTCAACGGAGTCTTTAATTGATCGAGCAATGGCCTGTACTTGTCGCTCTGTATTGCCTTCACAAATTAAAAAATAATCTGCAACAAGTGATACCTGATTCATATTTAATGCGACAATTTCCTCTGCTCTTACATTATCACATGCTTCAGCAGCGATTTCTAGAATTTCCTTATTATCCATTTAGTTATTCCCTCCGTTTATTTGTTTTGTGAAAAAATTATAGGCATGAAATGAATCTGGATAAATAAGCGCATTTTTTTTCATTAAAAACTGGATTGTATTCCGAGATACTAGCCAGCAGGCATAATTTAAATTATTGTAGGCTGTTTCTCTAACTTCATCAAGTCCTGGAAAACTTCTCCCTGGTTCAATATAATCTGCTAAAAAAAGAATCATGTCCAATTTGTTCATATTTGCTTTACCAGTTGTATGATATCGAATAGCGCTTTGTATAGCGGGATCAGTTATTCCGTATTCCCTTTCAATGAGTAAAGCCCCAACAGGTCCATGCCATAATTCATGATGATAATCTAATAAGTCTTTTGGGAGATGGCTCATTTTGATCCATCTTTTTAATTCTTCCTTCGGCCGATACTTTGCATAATCATGAAAAATGGCAGCGAGTTCGGCCTTTTCATAGGTTTCGTGATAAAATTTCGCTAGCTCAACTGCTGTTTCTGCTACACGCAGCGTATGTTCAAATCGATCTTTCGTCAGATGAGGTTCTACATGTGCTATAGCATCATCAATCTTCATACAATCGCTTCTCCTTTATGTATGTATACACTGAATCAGGTATAAGATACTTTACAGTTTTATTAGCTTTTAATCGCTCTCGAATAAAAGTAGAGGATATTTCTATCAATGGAATATCTATTTTTATAATTGGATATTTAGAGTTCAGGCGAAATCCTGATCTTTTCACTCCAACAAATGTTACCATGTCGACTAGGCGATCAATATTATGCCAATGTGGTAAGTATTCAACCATGTCAGCACCAATAATAAAAAAGAATTTCGCTTCATTAGCCTCTTCTTTTAATGTACTCATTGTATCAAACGTATATGATTTTCCTAAACGATCTATTTCAATTGTACTTACTTTAAAGTTCTTATTATTATAAATCGCTTGCTCGACCATGTGAACACGGTCTGTTCCTTTTGTAGATGCTTCATGCTTATGAGGAGGTTCATAAGTGGGAATAAACCAAACTTCTTCTAGTTCGAGCGCAATACGAGCTTCCTCCGCTATAAGCAAGTGTCCTAAATGAGGTGGATCAAAAGTTCCGCCTAAAATACCAATGCGCTTCATGTTATGCTCCTTTTTTATCTACTTATAGTAGTTTAAGGTAATTGTATTTGCTTATTTTCTTGTGATTCTTTATAAAGTACAATACTGTTTCCAATTACCTGCACTAGTTCTGCTCCAGTGTGTTCAACCAATTGATTAGCTACCGTGCCTCTATCATCTAAGCAATTTTGTAATATACTTACTTTTATTAATTCACGTTTTTCTAAGGCCTCCTGGATCTGTTGAATCATGTTTTCATTTACACCTGCTTTACCAACTTGAAAAATAGGCTTTAATTGATTTGCCTCTGCACGGAGATATCGTTTTTGTTTTCCTGTTAACATATTATCTTCCTTCCAAAATATTTTTTAATTGGTCATCCATATCATTGACCGGCATTTTTTGATTCGTCCATATTTCGAATGCATACTGAGCCTGATATAAGAGCATGGTATGTCCGAAATGGATGGATGCTCCTTTAGATTCAGCGGCTGAAAGTATTTTTGTTTTTATTGGCTGATAAATAATATCGCTGACGATACTGCTCTCTTTTAAATTTTCCAGCGAGATAATGCTTCTATCTTCGTTAGGCTTCATACCTACAGATGTCGTCTGAATGATGATATCGTACCTGCCAAGTCGCCGTTCAGCTGAAGTCAATGTCAAAACATTCGTGTTCACGTATGAATGTTTTGCTATTTTCTCTGCACTTTCAGTTGTTCTATTTGCTATGTCTATTTGTTTAAATCCCGAGGAAACAAGCGAGTAATAAATCCCCCTGGCAGCTCCTCCAGCGCCAATAAGTAAGATGCGAGTTGATTTTTGCGTGAACGCTTCAGGATATTTTGCCTCTAATGACCGAACATAACCAATACTATCTGTATTGTAACCAGTCCATTTCCCGTTACGGTTTACAACTGTATTTACGGCACCAATATTTTGTGCTTCTTCATCCACATGGTCTAAGTAAGAAATAATCTTTTGTTTATACGGAACGGTAACATTAAATCCATCTATCCTATTTTGCTTGAATTTCTCCATTTGATCTGCAAAGTTCAGACCGGGATCTATCTCTATAATTGAATATTCACCTTCTAAATTGGAAGCTCGTAAAAACTTTTTGTGAATCCATGGTGATAATGAATGTTTTATTGGATATCCAATTAGTCCCAATTGAAAACTCATCATTTATCCTCCTTACAATAATGATTTTCTGAGGGATGCAGCTAGACCCTTTGGGGTATGAACTGCTACTGTTACATTCCCTTCTGGAATACTTACCCATCCAAGCCCAGGAAAAATAATATCTTTCTTTTTTTCAGTAATACGATAGGTGCTTTCTGTCAGAGGTGGAAGAATTTCCAATGTTTCTAAATCAGGTGGAAACAAAAGGTCACCAATTTGATTTTTGTAGAGTTGATCTGCATTTTCTAATTTCGTACGATGAATTTTTAAATGGTTTGAGAAATAACATACAAAAGGCTGTTTTTCACCTTTTATAAAATCGAGTCTAGCCAAGCCCCCCAAAAAAAGTGTCTGCTGACTATTAAGCTGATAGGTTCTTGGTTTAATTTCTTTGTCCGGCGTTATGATTTTTAAATCATGTTCTGAAACATAATGAGCCATTTGCTGCCGGTTAACAATTCCCGGTGTATCAATTAATGAAGATTTATTATTTAATGGAATGCTAATAAAGCCAAGCGTAGTACCAGGAAAATAGGATGTTGTAATAACATTATTTTCTCCAGTAGATTGTTTAATTAGGCGATTAATAAATGTAGATTTCCCAACGTTCGTCGTTCCAACAATGTAGACATCCCCATTTTTCCGATGATTTTCCATTTGAAATGTTAATTCATCGATTCCTTGTCCTTTTTTAGAAGATATTAAAAATGTTTCTTTAACATGAAGCCCAGCATCCTTTGCAGTAGATTGTAGCCATTGAACGAGTTTTCTCTTGTTGGTAGATTTTGGTAATAAATCAACTTTATTTCCTACAAGAATGATTGGATTATCGCCTATTATCCTTGGCAAGCTTTTTATCAAGGTTCCTTCTACGTCAAATATATCAATAAGATGTACCACTAAAGCATTCGTATCTCTTATTGCACTTACCATGTTCAAAAAATCATCATCCGTTAGGGAAACGTCTTGAATTTCATTATAATGTTTTAGACGGAAACATCTCTTACATAAAACTTCTTCTCTTTTTAAGGCGGATTTAGGGGCATATCCTATACCTTCCTTGTCTTCCGTTTGGAGATGAACGCCACAGCCCTGACAATTTAGTTTTGTATTCAAACCTCATTCCTCCCAGCTTATCTTACCCTGTTTTTGCATATAACGCAGGATTTTTCTTTCGATTATTCGGTTTATCCTTGTAATTTTTTCGTCAGTTTGTACAATCGGAACAACTAATACTGTATAAAATCCAGCACGATTACCACCAAGAACATCAGTTAATAACTGATCTCCAATTACAACAATTTCCTCCTTTTTCAAATGCATCTGTTTGGCTACCGATTTAAAAGCACGTGTTAAAGGTTTCCTCGCACTATATACATACGGGGTACCTAATGGTTCTGAAAATATTTTAACACGTTCTAATTTATTATTTGAAATGATTGTAATCTTAATATCATGTTCTTCCATTCGTTTAAACCATTCGATGATTTCCGGTGTTGCGTCTTTCACATCCCAAGCTACAAGCGTATTATCTAAATCGGTAATTATTCCTTTTATTCCTTTTTGATGTAAAACCTCAGGTTTAATATCAAACACACTTTTTACGTATTCATTCGGTAAAAAATTCTTTAACAATTTACAACACCTCATTGTACAATCTCTATTTCATTAGTATAAAACTATTTTATATGACAATACAGTATTAATCCTATAATATCTTTAACGATAAGTGAATATCAAACTTTGTGTATATATGCTTATTTAGTTGAAAAATGTGCTTTTTCGAGGGACTTTAACAAAAAAACGTTCGACAAATTATGTCATATTTCGCATTGTGGATAACTTTACCCACATTATACAGCCTTATAAAATAGTACTTTTACAACAAATTATTCCTTTATTAACAAGTTATCTACAGGCGTTTGTAGATAACTTGAGTCTTGTTCTACGTTATGAATCATGCTAAATTAGTAGTACATCAATAGAGACGAAAGCAAACTTTAAAGGGGGCTCTATTTATGGAACATTTGTCAGATGAATTGTTGCTGGAATCATATCATAAAGCAAATGAATTAAATTTAAGCCCAGATTTTATATTGCTGATTAAAGAAGAAATTCAAAGACGATGTCTGATGCATAAGATAAAGTGTGCAAATTATCAATCATAAAATCTATGCAAATGGAAATAGCTCTTGTCATTAAAACAATGATAGGAGTTTTTTATTTTTCCTGGCTCTATAATATGTTAAACTAATTTTTGGATTTGCTAATTTCTAGCCTGAAATTCAGGAATTCCACGGTTTGATTTTCCTGTCTTATTCACTTCCTTCTCTCTAATTTCATTTTCCTTGCAAACAATAAATCGATTATATCGTTTAAAATAGAATGGAACTTCATTCTATTTATTGATAAGATAGTAAAGTGTCGAACATTCAATAGGCAATTTTATATTTTAAGGAGGATACCAAGTAAATGATTTTCGCAGTATTAATACCACTACTTTTTGCTTGTTTTGTTCCTATAATAAGCAAAATAAAGCATAAAGTACATACTGGCTTTTTTGTTTTTGTTATACCTTTCATGATTTTCCTTTATTTTATTCGATTTGTTGGTACAGGTTTTTCACCTATTAGAGATACATATAACTGGATTCCATCTTTGGGAATCAATTTTGATTTTTACTTAGACGGATTAAGTTTATTATTTGTTTTATTAATAAGCGGTATCGGAACGCTTGTAGTTCTATACTCCGTATATTATTTAGACACTAGCGAAAGATTAGGACAGTTTTATGTTTACTTGCTTATGTTTATGACTGCAATGCTTGGTGTTGTGTTATCTGATAATGTATTTGTTCTTTATGTGTTCTGGGAGCTTACGTCTATCTCATCATTCTTGTTAATTGGGTATTGGCATTTTAATGAACGTTCTAGATATGGCGCTTTAAAATCGATGCTGATTACGATTTTTGGCGGATTAAGTATGTTTGCAGGTTTTATACTCTTAACAGTTATAACCGGAACTACCAGCATACAAGGAATGATCGAACAAAAAGATATTATTTTAGACAGTACATATTTACCGCTAGCATTAGGTTTTATCTTGTTAGGGGCATTTACAAAGTCTGCTCAATTCCCGTTCCATATCTGGTTACCTGATGCCATGGAAGCACCTACTCCTGTAAGTGCTTACCTCCATTCTGCAACAATGGTGAAAGCAGGGTTATTTTTAGTAGCACGTTTTTCACCAGTATTTTCCGGATATGAATGGTTCTTTATTGTGGTAAGTAGTTTTGGGATTGTTACACTGTGCTGGGGATCTTATATGGCTGTTAGGCAAACAGATCTAAAAGCAATTCTGGCATTCTCTACAATAAGTCAACTAGGTATGATCATGGCCATGTTAGGGTTTGGAACAAAAGTAGCAGTGTTTGCTGCTGTATTTCATATCTTAAACCATGCTACATTTAAAGGAAGCTTATTTATGGTCGCTGGAATTATTGATCACGAAACAGGAACAAGAGACATTCGTAAACTTGGTGGTTTGATTTCCTTTATGCCTATCACAGCAACGCTCGCCCTTTTAGGAACATTTTCCATGGCCGGCGTTCCCCTGCCATTTTTAAATGGTTTTTATAGTAAAGAATTATTCTTTGAGTCAACACTTAACTTAAATGAAGGTATGAATGGGGTCACAAATTTTCTTGTGCAAATCGTACCATATCTAGCGGTATTTGGTAGTATATTTACCTTTGTTTATTCAGTTTACTTTTTCTTTGGTGTATTTACAGGAAAAAAGAATTTAGATAAACTTCCTAAGAAACCACATGAAGCACCGGTTGGAATGCTGCTATCACCAATCGTTTTAGTATTAGGTGTTATTACTATTGGGTTGTTTCCCAATCTCGTGAATGGTTCATTTCTTGCACATGCAGCCCAATCAGTCAATCATGCTTTTGAATACAAAAATATTCAGTTTTGGCATGGTTTTACAACACCACTACTAATGTCACTTATAGTAGTTGGCATTGGTGTTATTTTATATCTTACAAGAACAAAATGGGATGCTGTTTACCGCCTTCTACCTGGAAATTGGAGCTTTAATAAGGTATATAATGTTATTTTGCAAACGATAGATACTTATTCTAATAAAGTTACCAACGCTTATATGAATGGTTCTGTTCGTACGTATATGGCTATTATTCTTGGTACAACGTTCATCGTTACATTGGTATTTTTACTTGTTACCGATGGAGTTACAATCAACTATGATAATCTTGCTGATATTACGATACTCGAAATATCCGTTGTTCTCATTATCACAATAGCTGCTTTAGGAACAATTTTTTCTAATAATAAACTTGCTGCTATTTTAATACTTGGTGTAGTTGGCTATGGTGTAGCTATACTGTTTGTTATTTATCGGGCACCTGATTTAGCATTAACACAATTAGTCATTGAAACAGTAACAGTAGCATTGTTTTTGTTATGTTTTTATCATTTACCACAGCTTAGAAAACGGACAGAATCGATTCGTACAAAAAGCATTAATGCGTCAGTGGCAATTGGATTTGGAGCATTAATGAGCTTAATCGCTATATCGGCCCATAGCAGTAACTGGTTTGATACCATTTCCGACTATTTTTTAGAAACCGCTCTATCTATTGGAGGCGGGACTAATGTTGTCAACGTTATTCTCGTTGATATGCGAGGACTGGATACATTATTTGAGATAACTGTTTTAGGTATCGCAGCTCTTGCTATCTATAGCCTCATAAAGTTAAAAAAGAATGAGGAGGCAGATTAAATGGAAATCATTATCTCCATTTTAGCGGGGATTCTAATTGCTACAGGTGTTTATAACCTATTACAAAAACAACTATTAAGAATCGTTATTGGTACAGGACTGCTGTCACACGGAGCACACTTGTTTATTTTAACAATGGGTAAACTCAAACGTGGACAACCCCCAGTGTTAGAGGATAATATAACCAATTATACAGATCCTTTGCCACAAGCATTAATATTAACATCCATTGTTATTAGTTTCGGAGTGACTAGTCTTATACTTGTACTAGCATACCGAACCGCTAATGAAAATAAGACAGATAATATGGAACAATTAAGGGGTAACGAAAATGAGTAATTTAGTTATTTTGCCAATCATCATTCCTTTAATAGCGGGGATCATCGCAGTTTTTTTAAATAAAAAAGTTGTGATTACCCGAGGGTTAACAAAGATATTCATAATAGCAAACCTGGCGATCGTATCATATATGACATGGATTGTTTTCAATAGTGGATCCATCATTCTTGAAACCGGATCTTGGGTCGCTCCATATGGGATTATTCTTGTAGCTGATCCATTATCTATTGTTCTTGTTTTGACCACGAATATTGTCGCAGCAGCCTGTGCTTTCTATGCGCCATATTCTCTTTCACTAAAAAAAGAACAACACTATTTTTATGCTTTTTATTTCTTTTTAATCTCAGGAGTTTCAGGAGCATTTTTAACTGGAGATTTATTTAACTTATTTGTGTTTTTCGAGGTTCTTTTGATGGCTTCCTATGCACTTATCGTTCTTGGTGGAGATAAAGTTCAATTAAGGGAGTCCATCAAATATGTATTAATAAATCTTTTTTCCTCGATTTTATTTGTTACTGTTGTAGCTTTTTTATATGGTGTAGTTGGTACTGTAAACATGGCACAAATCGCTGAGCGGGTGCAGGAAGTTGAACAAAAAGGAGTCTTAACTGCGATTGGAATTCTTTTGTTCTTTGTTTTTGGTACAAAAGCAGCTCTATTTCCTTTATATTACTGGATGCCGAAATCGTATATTGTCCCTAATCCTGTTATTTCTGCCCTATTTGGTGCATTACTAACAAAAGTTGGAATTTACTCGATACTTAGAGTGTTTACGTTAATCTTTATTCATGAAATTAATTTAACACATGAAATGTTCATTTGGATAGCTGGACTCTCTATGGTTTTTGGAATTATAGGTGCCTTATCAACAAATAACATTAAATTAATTGTTGCGTATAATGTGATTCCTGCAATCGGCTTTATTATCATGGGTATTGGGATTTTTAACCAAGACGCAATAAGTGGGTCAGTATACTACTTAATCCATGATATGATTATTAAATCGGCATTGTTTTTAATTGTAGGTGTAATCGCATATGTGGCTGGAACATCGGATTTAAGGAAAATGAGTGGTTTAATGCATCATTATCCATTATTAGGCTGGCTTCTTTTTGTATCTGCATTTGTACTTGCGGGTATTCCACCTTTTAGTGGGTTCATAGGAAAACTGTTATTATTAAAGGGTGCCCTTACAGACGAAAAAATAGCAATTGTGATTATCGCACTCCTTACAAGTTTGTTAATTCTTTATTCGATCATGAAAATATTTATCCGAGGATTTTGGGGAGAAAAAAATACTACGATGGAATTGGGTAAAAGATCCATGAAGGGATTTATAGGACCCATTGTATTTTTACTTACATTTTCTGTTGTTCTAGGAATTGGTGCAGAATATATTTATCCATCAATTGACACTATTTCGGCATATCTACTTGATCCAGAACAATATATTGATTCTGTTTTAAAGGAGTAATTGACTAATGGCCTTTCAAATTGTTATAAATTTAATTATCGCTTTCATGTGGATGTTCTTGAGTGAAACCTATACTGCCCCTAGCTTTATTGGTGGATACATACTTGGAATGCTTCTATTGCTTTTATTGAAACGGTTTATACCAGGGGATTTTTATATAAAGCGAGTAATTAGTATATTGAAGCTAATTCTTTTGTTTATTAAAGAGCTTATTTCATCGAATATTGATATTGTAAAACTTGTATATACACCAAAGTTAGAATTTGAACCGGGTATATTTGTTATGCCAACCGATTTAAAAAGTGATTGGGAAATAACTCTACTAGCAAATTTAATTAGTTTAACGCCTGGTACGTTAACAATCGCTGTATCAAATGATCAGACAGAATTATATATTCATGCAATGGATATTGATACAGTAGATGAGTCCATTCACGATATAAAAAATACATTTGAAAAAGCGATTATGGAGGTAACCAGATAATGAATATCCTGCAATTTACAGAGCAATTACTACAAATAACAGTTTTCATATCTTTCATTGGTATATCTATATCGTTTTTTTTACTTTTATACCGTATTCTTATAGGACCAACAAATCCCGACCGGGCAATAGCATTGGATCTTGTTGGTATTAGTTTAATGGCTTTAGCGGCCCTTACAGCGGTTTTTTTAACAACAACAAAATTGAATGACGTCGTATTGTTAATAGGCATTCTTTCATTTATTGGAACACTTGGTATTGCAAAATATCTGGAAAAGGGTGTTATTATTGATAGAGACATGGATTGATATTATTGTAAACTTAATCATTGTTCTACTTTTATTGGCAGGAACTTTCTTTATTTTATCAAGTTCCATTGGAATTAATCGTTTTCCAGATGTTTATACCAGGCTACATGCAGCGACAAAAGCATCTACATTAGGTATTGCAGGGATATTAATTGGAGCATTTTTATTCTTGTATGTATCTGAATCGATTATCAGTGGAAAACTTTTATTAGCCATCTTGTTTATACTTCTTACAAACCCAGTATCTGGTCATATGATTTCCAGAGCAGCACATAAAGCAGGTGTTAAACCAGTAACCAAACATCAAAAAGATGCATATGAAGAAGCTATTCAACAATATAAATCGAGTAGGTGACTAACCATTACTTGGTTAGTCGACCTCTCACACCACCGTACGTACGGTTCCGT
>NZ_JFBD01000090.1 GCF_000709085.1 Virgibacillus alimentarius
CTGGTAAGTTGTGTCCGGCCAACAATAAATAAACAGCGAACCCTAATAGAATAAAAGCAATCAAAGATGTAGTTGTACGTAAGATAAGATTATTTGGTTTGTACATTTATAAATATCCCTTCATACGATTGTAAATAATATAATAATATAAAATTTGAAGAAAATCCATCAAAAGCCAGAGAATCCAAACCAACCTGCTAAAAATGATGTTAATTTCGTCATCCAGTCAAAAAACAAAGCAATTCCCATAAATATCATAATGTAACCGCCAATTTTCACAAGCTTTTGACTGTGGCGTTTAATCCAATCTAGTTTACCTATAAAGAATGATAACACTAAAAATGGTACAGAGAAACCTAATATATAACTAATCATCATCACCATACCTATTTCAGGATTGGTAGCGGCTAATGAAAATACAACCATAAGTATCGGGCCTGTACATGGTGTCCAGCCCAAAGAAAAAGCCATACCAATAAGAAATGATCCTATAAATCCTGTAGGACGGTTTTTAAAAGTGATTTTCTTATCTTGCATTAAAAACTGAAAATTAAGTATACCAACAATAACCAGCCCAAAGAATACGATAACAATTGCACCTATTTGCCTAATTAAATCTTTATAAGTTGTAAGAAATTCTGCGACAAAGGAGGTGGAAAATCCAATCATAATAAACACACTGGAAAAACCGAGTAAGAACAAGATTGTATGTATAACACTTTTACTGTTAAACTGTTTATTATCTTTGATTTCACTTACACTCATTCCGGTGATATAAGACAAAAAGGCCGGAAAAAGTGGTAAGACACAAGGAGATATAAATGATAAAAATCCTGCGCCAAAAGCAATAAATATATTGATCTCAGACACAATACCCCTCCTATTTAAAATGATTTTTATCTATTTTAGCAAAAAAATGATATAATAGGGATAATAAATATGACAATTAACTGAAACATGCTAAAAGAAATTATCGATGGTATGTATATGGTTCTAAAGAAATACCCCTTACTGAATATATCATAATTCGTAAGGGGTGTAGTGCAATGTTCACATGATTTTACATTCAAGTCCCTATCAGTAAAGCCTTCTGACGGAAAAAACACTTTATGTTAATAATCACATTTTTATTTACTCTGCTGATTATTCATTGCACGCATCATTTGATTGATTTTCTTTTGTGATGGCTTTTGGCCCATTTGCATCATTAAAGTACGTAACATTTGCTCATTAATTGGTGGATTTTTCTTAAGATAGTTCATCATATATTTTCTAGCGATGAAAAATCCAAGAGCAACGCCAGCAATTAATGCCACAATAGCAATTAATACGACCCAAATCGTGCTCATTTCAAGCTTTCCCCCTTCGTGTTGTCTCTCATACAGTATAGTAAATCAAAGAAAAGAATACAATACCTGTTCTTTTTTGTGTTCCCTATTCATTGTAATGGGGGAGATCCATCCGAAGTTATCCATATTAGTGTCGATAATAAAAATGAAAGGGTGGAATGATCGCAAGGCCGGGAATAGAAATTTTTCCGCATCATGTAATGTTTCACAACAAAAGTCTAATTGTTTCTCGTGTATCTGTAGACTTAAAGAATAATTGTTATTAAGAATGTTAAGTTGATTCCCACTGGTATTTATCTTTAGATTTTGATCTTTTAAGTGAGAAGTCAAAGTAGATTTTGAGAACTTTTTTGTAATATAGTGATATTGCATGATTAAATCTTTCCTCGATTTATTTTGTTGATAGTTCTTTATAAACCGATATAAAATCTCACTTTTATGAAAATAATGATAAGCAACCGGCTTTTTTATCCAAAACCCAGTATACGTATTCAACAAAACCCCTCCTCTACTATCACTAAAAATAGCCAAGAATAAAACACAAGAGATCTATTTTCCCTATAGAATCTATTAAACGTATATCTACTACTTATTATACGCAATTCTCTTTAAAAGAATGTCAGATTGCGGTAGTTTTTCACACTAGTTTTGTCGAACCGTTATCACATCTACGAATAAAATGTAAAAAAAGACGACTCCATGATAGAGCCGTCTTTCCATATGATTATTTTACTAATGATTCTACATGTTTTACAACATTTTCTACTGTGAATCCATATTCTTCAATTACTTTTTCACCTTTGGCAGACGCACCAAACTTATCGATACCAAGTACTTTACCGCTATCTCCAACATATCGTTCCCAACCGAATGAAGAAGCCATTTCAATAGCCACACGTTTTTTTACGTTGCGTGGTATAACCTGATCTTTGTATGAATCGTCTTGAGCGTTAAAACGATCCCATGAAGGAATACTCACCACATTCACGTCAATTCCTTTTTCTTTCAAGGCTTTCTGGGATGCAACAGCTAATTGTACCTCCGAACCGGTAGCTAATAAGAGTGCATCTGGTGTTTCCTTATCCCCTTTACTGATAACATAACCACCTTTTTTCACACCTTCATAGGCCAATTCTTTCGTTCCTTCCAAAGTAGGGAGACCTTGTCTTGTTAGAACAAGTGCTGTCGGCTGATCTTTTGATTCTAAAGCCAAACGCCATGCTGCTTGCGTTTCATTGCCGTCTGCCGGGCGAATAAGAGACAAACCAGGCATTGCACGCAATGAAGCCAAATGTTCAACTGGTTCATGTGTTGGTCCATCTTCACCCACAGCAATGGAATCATGTGTAAATACATAGGTAACTGGCGTATGCATAATCGATGATAGTCGGATTGCCGGACGTAAGTAATCGCTAAACACAAAGAATGTACCCGCATAAACTTTTAAGCCACCGTGTAAGGCCATTCCATTTAAAGCAGCACCCATTGCGTGTTCTCTCACACCAAACCAAACATTTCTTCCCGCATAATTTTTGCGGCTAAAGTCTTCTTCGTTTTTAATTGTTGTTTTGTTAGAGCCTGCTAAATCGGCACTGCCACCGAAAAAGTTAGGTACAGCTTTAGCAATTGCATTAAGAACTTCACCTGAAGAGGCTCTAGTTGCAAGTTTGTCTTTGCCAGCCTCATATCCTGGTAAATCTTTATCCCAATTTACTGGTAATTCACCATTCATTGCACGTTCAAATTCACTTGCAATCTTAGGGTACTTTTCTTTGTATTGAGCAAGTAATTGATTCCATTTCGATTCTGCCTCCTCTCCTTGATCTGCGATTTTTTCCTTGAAATCAGCATATACTTCTTCCGGAATGTGAAAATCTTCATGTGTCCAATTATAAAATTCCTTTGTTAATTTGACTTCATCCACGCCGAGTGGCGCCCCGTGAGAATCTGCTTTAGCTGATTTATTTGGAGAACCATAACCGATAACAGTTTTAACTTCTATAAGAGTTGGTTGATCTATATTTGCCTTCGCCTCTTTTATTGCATTTCTTAATTCATTTACATCATTACCATCTTCTACACGAAGTACTTGCCAGCCATAGGCTTTAAAACGTTCTTCGGTGTTATCTGAGAATGAACGATTTAAATCCCCATCTAAAGATATATCATTCGAATCATATAGTGCGATCAGTTTACCTAATCCCAAATGACCGGCAAGAGATGCAGCTTCATGAGAAATTCCCTCCATTAAGTCGCCATCACTAACAAGTGCATACGTATAGTGATCAACAATGGAAAAATCGTCTTTATTAAATTTAGCTGCAAGATGAGCTTCAGCCATTGCCATTCCGACAGACATTGCAATCCCTTGCCCTAACGGACCAGTTGTTGCTTCAACACCGTCTGTATAATGTACTTCAGGATGACCGGGTGTTCTTGAATTCCACTGACGAAATGCTTTTATATCATCCAAACGAACATCGTATCCAGATAAGTGAAGTAAAGCATATAAGAGCATTGAACCATGTCCAGCTGAAAGCACAAAGCGATCTCGATTGAACCATTTTGAATTTTTAGGGTTATGGTTCATAAAATCTGTCCATAACGTGTACGCCATTGGAGCAGCACCCATAGGAAGTCCTGGATGACCTGAATTAGCATTTTCAATTGCATCAATAGCTAATGTTCGAACTGTATTAATTGATAAGTTTTCAATATTTTTTGTCATAGTATTCCCCTTCCGATTATTGAACGTTTACTCTTATGTTATTCTATATTGAAACATCACTTGTAACAAGTAAAATCACGATGTCCGATAGATGAACAATACGATTGATTTTTTATTTTCGTTTTTGCATCTTTTTCACTTTTTTCGGTGTAACATCGTTCCCTTTAGGATCTAATACCGTCATTGTTTTAAACTGATTCTTAAAGGATTTGCGTACATTTTGTAAATACTCTTGTCTTAGTTGTTTCTGTTCTTTTTTTTCCTTGTTGGTCAATTCTGATTCTTTTGCCTTTTTAGCCAATTGATTAATACGTGCTAATTTCTCCTTTGTAATCATACTAAAACTCCAATCTAAAAATTCTCTATTTATCTAAAAGGATTATAAGTTTTTATCAAAAACAGACAAGAACAACCTAAGTTCTTGTCTGTTTATGTTACCCTTATTATACACTGTTTTCAAGCCTTTTGATATTCTTTATATCGTCTATGTACCGTTGCCTTTGACACGGAATAACCCAATCCATTTAAGATAGTGGTAATTTCTTCAAAAGTTAATTCTTTTTGCCGTAATCGTATCACTTCCTCTATTGGAAATGATACTCTCTCCCTACCTGGTGCATGGTTACGATTTTTAAAATTTTTACTAGGATTATATCCTTCATTTATTGCTTTTTTCATCCCTCTTTTGATTTTTGCATTGTGAATCTTGCGTTGGTATTCCTCCACAATGCTAACAATGTCCAACACCATTGAGTCAGATTCCGATAACTCCAATTGCCCATCATGGATGATAGTATAGATAGACACATTTAATTTCTGCAACTGACGAAATAAAGCAATTTTAGTATTTCCTCGTCCCAATCTAGTTTCATCCTGTATTAATAGACAATCAGCTTGCTTCGTTGAAAAATAATCAAGCATTTGAAAAATACCATCTCGATTTATTTCATATCCGCTTTCTTGTTCTTCAATACAATCAACAATAATAAACCCATGTCTCTCAGCAAGCTTCATAAGTTCTTGTTTCTGCCTCTCCAGTGAAGTTTCCTGAGATTTTTTATCCGTACTAACCCTACAATATATGATAGCTCTCAAAATGAAAAACTCCCTAATTTAAACGGACAGATTATGCATTTATCATGGAAAAGTATAAGAATACTAACATAAATCCAAATGCAACTAAATAAAATATATCTGTTTTTGTAATTTTTTCAAACATTTTAACACCAGCCCTTTCACCAAGAACCTTTGTTCTATTTTTAGCTTACTACGAACACTTGATCTTGTCAATGGTTTTTCGAACGAATGTTTGCTAATTGTTATCTGAGATGATAAACTATAATTAATAAATCCTATGCAAGAGGTGTCTACTAGATGACAAAACTTTCTAAAAGGCAACAAATGATCTTCGATTTTATTAAGGATGAAGTAAATAAAAAGGGTTATCCGCCATCAGTCCGTGAAATAGCAGAAGCCGTGGGGCTTGCATCCAGTTCTACTGTTCATGGCCATTTAGCACGTATCGAAAAAAAGGGCTATATCAGAAGAGATCCAACCAAACCAAGAGCAATCGAAATTTTAGAAAAATCAGCTGATAGTGATATCCCAAGAGAGGCTGCACGTTATGCTCCAGTCATAGGAAAAGTAACAGCTGGTCTTCCAATAACTGCGGTTGAAAATATTGAAGAATTCATTCCACTACCGAACTCAAGTGCCGGACCGGACGATAATTTATTTGTACTTGTCATTGAAGGGGAAAGTATGATTGAAGCAGGAATTTTAGATGGAGATATGGTAATTATCAAGCAGCAAAACACAGCACATAATGGTGAAATTGTAGTAGCAATGACGGAGGAGGATGAAGCTACTGTAAAAAGATTTTTCAAGGAAAAAGACCATATTCGCTTGCAGCCTGAAAATGCTACGATGGAACCATTAATCTATCAGGATGTAACGATTTTAGGCAAAGTAGTGGGATTGTACAGAAACATTTACTAAATCAGAGGAAAAAAGCTCGTATTTCTATTTAGAAAATAAACTTCTAAAGTTCTTATCTCTTGCCTAGAATAACTAGGTATGCTATATTATAGATAAGTTAATATTTTGGACAGAGAGATGGAGAAACCACAAACACTTGCGTCAAAAGGACACAAGTATGTTTTGTGGTTTTTTTAAATGTCAAATTTCAGTGGAAGATGCATAACACATTATAAACAGGGATAGATCATGCAATAGGCAGATAAAAGATTGGAGAGATGAATGATGTCAACCTTTTCAAGTCATCATCGCAATGACATATTTAAAAAAATGCAGCAAAAAAAACTGGATGTTCTCGTTATTGGCGGAGGAATCACAGGAGCTGGAATTGCCTTGGATGCCACAACACGTGGATTAGAAACAGCAGTAGTAGAAATGCAAGATTTTGCAGCCGGTACTTCCAGTCGATCAACAAAATTAGTACATGGTGGACTACGATATTTGGAACAGTTTGAAATCAAACTGGTCGCAGAAGTGGGAAAAGAACGAGCAATTGTTTATGAAAACGGCCCCCATGTGACTACACCTGAATGGATGATGCTTCCATTTCATAAAGGAAGTACTCTAGGTCCATTTACCGCAAACATTGGATTACGTGTATATGATTTCCTTGCAAACGTAAAAAAAGAAGAACGACGTAAAATGTTAAATCCTAAAGAAGCCTTACAAAAAGAGCCACTTATTAAAAAAGAAAATTTAAAAGGGGCGGGATATTATGTAGAATATAAAACAGACGATGCCCGATTAACGATTGAAGTAATGAAAAAAGCAGTGGAAAGAGGCGTCCATGCTATAAATTATTCAAAAGTGATAGATTTTCTTTATGATTCATCCAGAAAAGTTTGTGGTGCAAAGGTCAAAGATGAAATTAGCGGAGAAACACATGATATTTTTGCCAAAAAGATCATTAGCGCCAGCGGTCCTTGGGTTGACGAATTACGAGAAATCGATGGTTCCAAACAAGGAAAGTCTTTACATTTGACAAAAGGTATTCACCTCGTATTTTCTAAAAATGTATTTCCACTACAACAAGCCGTTTACTTTGATTCACCAGATGGCCGGATGATTTTTGCTATACCACGTGGTAATAAAACCTATGTTGGTACTACCGATACAGACTATAATGGTGATATAGCACACCCTGTTACAACAGAAGAAGATCGTGATTATATCTTGAATGCAATTCATTATATGTTTCCGTCCATGAATATAACTGCTAGTGATGTTGAATCAAGTTGGGCAGGACTAAGACCGCTCATCGCTGATAGCGACAGCAAAAAGCCCGGAGAAATTTCACGTAAAGATGAAATTTTCATTTCTGAATCCGGATTGATCTCAATGGCAGGCGGAAAATTGACCGGTTATCGGAAAATGGCTGAAGAAGCTGTCGATGAAGTAGTAAAACAATTGAAAGAAGAAGAAAATATTCTTTATTCAAAATCAGAAACCAGAAATTTACCGATTTCCGGTGGAGAAGTTGGCGGTTCAACAGGATTTGAGCGATTCAAGCAACAAAAAACAGAAGAAGGATTAGCCCTTGATATACCTGAAGATACACTTAATAACCTGATCGCAGTATACGGATCAAACATTGATACAATCTTTAAAATTTACCAAGCAAACAAAGAAAAAGCAACAAAAGAGCACTTGGATCCGTTTGTTTTAACCAAACTTATTTATAGCATGGAGTACGAACTTGTCTATAAGCCAATTGATTTTTTCATCCGCCGTACAGGTGCATTATTTTTTGATATTGATTGGGTAAACCAACACCAAAAAGCTGTAATTAACTATATGAGCAAATCGTTACATTGGTCTAAAGCTCAAGAAGTCAATTATACGAAAGAATTACAAAAGGCGATAGATGAGGCTACTATATTAGAAAAATAATAGATCGGATGCCTTTATAAAGAAACTTGGGCATGATTCTTTATAAGATCATTCACTCGCATTCCTAATGAAGAATCATGCCCATAAAGGCTTATACATCAAGTAAAAACAGCCCCTCTATATATAGAAATGGCTGTTTTCTTTTTATTTAAATTTGCCATAAATCAACATGGGAGGTAGAAACTCCAACTGCCCCAGCATCTAAAGCTAGTTCAACCTCTTTTTTGGTTGTCACTAATCCACCTACAATAATTGGTATATCTGTTTTAGCCTGAATTTGTTTAAGCACATCAGTCATTAATCCTGGCATAACTTCTATAAAATCAGGCTGAACTCTTTTTATTTGTTTCAAATTTTGTTCCAATGCTAAGCTATCTAATAAAAATATTCGTTGAATTGCTAGTAATTTATTTTTTTTAGATAGTTCAATAATATTTCCTCTTGTCGATAAAATACCATCCGGCTTAATCTCATGAATTAAAAATTCCAAACCATACTCATCTGACTTTAATCCTTTTATCAAATCAAAATGAATTAATATCTTTTTATTCGCTTGTTTACAATATTTTACTAAGTGACGAAGTTGTGAAAGTCGAGTATCTAAAATGATGATCCAATCAGATTTCGTCTCCAATCCTTTTTCAAAGTGTTTCATCCTTCGAATTGCCGGTATTATTCCAGTAGGTATCTCCATCCCAATCCAGCTCCTTCATCTTGAAATAACTTCAATTCAATAATGCTTCTATTAAGTAAAAAGAGACGATATTACTAAAAAAGTAAGTCTCATCTCTTTTTATAATATAACATTATTTAAATACTCTTGTAGCTTCTACAGCTTTTTTCCAACCATCATATAATTTACTGCGTTTTTCGGTTGGACATTCGCTTGTAAATGTTTGCTCAATATTCCATTGCTCAGCTATTTCATCTTGATCTTTCCAATATCCAACAGCCAAACCAGCTAAATAAGCCGCTCCTAATGCTGTTGTTTCTTGTACCACAGGGCGTTCCACTGGAACATTAAGCATGTCACTTTGAAATTGCATTAAAAAATCATTTCTAACTGCACCACCGTCTACCCGCAATGTCTTTAAATCAATCTTTGAATCAGTAATCATTGCGTTTAGGACATCCTTTGTTTGATAAGCAAGTGATTCAAGTGTTGCACGTATTAAATGCTCTTTTTTCGTTCCTCGTGTTAATCCAAGTATAGACCCACGTGCATCACTATCCCAATAAGGAGTACCTAAACCAACAAATGCTGGCACAACATAGACCCCTTCTGTCGAATCAACGGTTGTTGCATATTTCTCACTCTCTGGAGCAGTATTAATAATTTTTAGTCCGTCCCTCAGCCATTGTACTGCCGATCCTGCTACAAAAATACTCCCTTCTAACGCATATTCTACTTTACCATTTAAACCCCATGCTAAGGTCGTAAGTAAACCATTATCAGATGATACACCCTTTTCTCCAGTATTCATTAACATAAAGCATCCGGTACCATATGTGTTTTTAGCCATTCCTTCTTCAAAACAAGCCTGACCAAATAAAGCGGCTTGTTGATCTCCAGCAATTCCTGCAATCGGAATTTCATAGCCAAAAAAGTGATAGTCAACGGTTGTTGCATACACTTCTGAAGATTGTCTTACTTCTGGCAGCATCGTTTTAGGTACATTTAAAATATCAAGCAGCGCATCATCCCATTCTAAATCGTAAATATTAAACATCAGTGTTCTTGAAGCGTTGGAATAGTCCGTAACGTGGGCTTTGCCTCCAGATAACTTATAAACAAGCCATGTATCAATGGTGCCAAATAAAAGTTCATTATTTTCGGCCTTTGCTCTTGCACCCTCCACATTATCCAAAATCCATTTCACTTTTGTACCTGAAAAATACGGATCAAGAAGAAGCCCCGTCTTTTTCCTGAATATGTCATTATATCCTTCTCCACGCAATTGCTTACAAATCTCTTCCGTTTGACGTGATTGCCAGACAATCGCCTTGTAAATTGGCTTTCCAGTATTTTTATCCCATACGACAGCAGTTTCACGCTGATTACTTATTCCAATACCTTCTATCTGGATAGGACTTATATCAGCAATTCTTAATACTTCCGATATACATGCTAGGACAGATGTCCATATTTCATTTGCATCATGTTCCACCCAACCTGGTTTTGGAAAAAATTGTTCAAATTCCCGTTGCCCGGTAGCTACAATTTGCCCTTTGTGATTAAAAAGAATTGCTCTTGAACTTGTTGTCCCTTGATCTATCGATAAAATATACTTCTCATCCATTTTCATGTCCTCCTTATGAAATCTTTTGACTCGTTCTTCCCTCTACCATTTTAGCATTTTTTAACTCTTTCACTGTTGCAACAATGATTAATAAACCAAGAAATATACTTAATACCCAAAAAAGACCTGAAATTTCTTGTTGAAAGGCTGCTTGATAAAATACCGCTCCATATGTTCCTCCAATAATTGGACCTATAACAGGGATCCAACTATAGCTCCAATCTGAGCCTCCTTTCCCCGGAATCGGCAACAATGCATGTGTGATTCTTGGCCCCAGATCACGTGCAGGATTAATAGCGTAACCGGTTGCTCCTCCAAGAGACATACCTATCACAACAATAAGCAATCCTACTACTAACGGATTTAAACCTTCAGAAAACGTATTTGCACCAATAAACAATAACCCAAGCAAGAGAACAAATGTACCAATTATTTCACTTAGCAAATTAGAAACGTAACTTCTTACCTTAACTGACTCACCTGGTGCAGTTGAAAAAATAGCAAGTTTAGCTCCTTTATCTTTTGTTTCATTCCAGTGAGGTAAATAATTTAAAAAGACAATCGCAGCACCAATCATAGCGCCAATCATTTGTGCAGTAATGTATGTTGGCACCTTGCTCCAAGGGAATTCTCCAATAACAGCAAATCCAAGTGTAACAGCAGGATTAATATGTGCCTCCGATGCTGTTCCGGATACATAAACTCCCATTACCACTCCGAGACCCCATCCAATGGTAATGACAATCCAACCTGCCCCCTCTGCTTTAGACCACTTTAACAAAACTCCGCCAACGACGCCAACTCCACAGATAATCAAGACCATTGTGCCTAAAAGTTCAGCCATAAACTCAGTCAAGTTCAACCACTCCTATCTTTTTAAGAAATTGTATATAAAAAAGTTAATATTCCGTATTTTACAAAATACAAAAGACCCACATTGGCTTGGCGATGTGTAAATTACTAATATATACACAACACTGCAATGTAGGTCTCTTATCTCAACACATTGTTTAAATATTAACTTACTTTTTATATTAACCGATCATGAAAGCGTTGTCAAGTAAAATTTATTTCTTATCCTGAGACCGGTTTATGACTTACTCTTTTGATCGAATTGACTTAATTTTTCTCTTTATTTTTAGCTAGTCGCATCACTTCAAATGATAGCCGTTCATAATTGACCATTAAATCACTTCGTTGACTCGCTGAAGCAGCGGTAGAATAATTACCAGTTCCTGAAGAAATGATTAAATTCATATGAAACATTATTAACTTATCGGAAAACGTTGGGGTTGTTGAATTACTGATTGTTACATTCGGTACTTGAGGAACATCAACGTTATCTTTCATAAGCGTATCTACAAAAATTTTCATATGTTTTTGTGAAATCTCTTTTCCACGGAGCATGTAATCTTGCACATCTTTGTTTGTAGAAGTTTGAGCAAAAGCCAAGCATAATTTTGCACCTACTGCATTTGTTAATATGTTCATATATAAATGTGAAATTTCTACCGCATTGACAGGCCGTTTATCACTAAATGGATTTAAACCACTTAAATATTTTTTGCTATCTACATAATCTGTATGCTTCGGAGTTTCAATAAATGGATGCCTAGCGCTAATTCCTTTATAAAGAGCAAGTTTAAGTGATTCATTATAGGTATTATTCGTTTCGGTTAACCCGATTGAAAAAAAGTCGCAAATATCTTCGCGGTTGCTCATGGAAATAAAACCACTATAAGCGATCATCCCTACTTTTGCCATATGATTGACATAAGTTAAACAAAATGTATCTGAAAAGAGCCACGAAGCATTCATGTTTACATCTTTTTCTGTAAATCCATTTGGAATAGCATACTGCTCATTTTCAAAAATAGACGCTAAATCCTCCATACTTTTACTTGCATTATTATACGTTTTTTGAATGATTGGTTTTATGTCCTGATCTTCAATATATTTAAGCATAAATTTTAAAATGTATTTCGACATACTGTTATTCATATATGCAGTCCATAGTGAAGCTATTTCTCCAGATGTTAAACGAACCTTCCGATCATGCATTATAAACCCTCCTATAAAAATATAAGGATAGACTTATTATTAATTAAAAAACAAATTTTATGTATATATTGTGAATGTACCTAACATGTATCAGGCAATCTTTTTCAATATATTTTTCGTAGCTTTTAACTTCAAAAAACCGTGAATTTAACACATTATGATGTACTATATTTCACGGTTCCTTTTATATTTGGGACAGCTTCCTTTAATTTTACAAAACAGACTTCATCATTTAAATTTCAAACTAAACAACCTCAATAATCCCATTTAATATCTGCTTTATCTCGTCTTTTTCGACTCGCAAAGTGAGCATTGCAACATATGAAATTTACAATTACACCGCTGTTCACTTTCAGACTAGCTATACTTTTTTAATTACCATCAAAGTAGCTATTGGAGTTATACTGATTGGTTGTTGTCCAGGGGATACGGTATCTAATGTCATGGCATTTTTAGCAAAGGAAAATACAGCTCTTTCTGTTCAGTAACTGCTGTCGTCAACTTTACTTGCGCCAATTTTAACACCTGCGTTAACCTTGTGCTGGTAAATGGCTTCCTGGTGTTAATGGAAGTCATCAATGGATATAAAACATACTGCTTAATGATAAACGGGCTGCCACTTAAAGTCACGAGTATTGTAATAAATACAACAGATCACTATATTTTGCCAGTTGAATGCATCAAAAAGCGGGTATCCGCTTATATCGATCATATTAAACAAATCAATCCTGTCATCAATGCAATGGTAGAAGACCGATTTACAAAAGCTTTAGATGAGGCTCTTGAAATGGACAGTCAAACAGAAAATACATGTAAAGGCACACTGTTTGCAATATAACTTGTTATTTCTCCTATCTTAATTTTATTAGCGATCGCTGCGGCATCCATATCTAGTTTGGACACCGGTGCAGAAGTAGCGCTAGCGCTCATTTGCTCAGCCTCTTTTGCAATGCTATTTTTTAGTTAATTTCACAAGTAAATTGAACGTTGTATTTTTCTCGCAATATATCCCTCCATTAATACATTCACTGGTATATGAGATGGAACGAAGAAAACCCTTGCCTGTAAAAAGAAAAGGGTTTTTCTTTGTAATTATTTACTTTTCAAAAAATTCAACATCTTTTTATCTTCATAAATATCATGGTAATTTCTATTATTAGAAACTATGTCGTTCTCTTCTGTATCGCCTAGCCTAATTTCATTGTAAAAACATTTTTTCGCATTTATAATCTCCTTCCTTGTGAAAATGACTTTTTTAATAAACATAGCCACTTGTTAAAATTGTATAGAACATTCAGAAACAACTTAAAATGTGTTAACGTAATTTAGAGAGACTTTCGTATTATGAAGCAGATAAAACATACAGAGCCCAATACTTTTGCTCATCTATACATTTATAAATTAATTCCTTTTCCACAGAATTATCCCATCAATATATCAATCTTAATAGCTTGTTAAATACTGCTCCCTCTCCCATGGGTGTACAGTAGTGCGGAACATATCCCACTCTATTTTTTTTGTGGCAAGAAAATTTTTGTAGAGATGATCACCTAAAGCACTCCGAATTACCTCATCTTTCTTTAATTCCTTTAAAGCGTCCATTAAGGTAGTCGGTAAATGTTTAACACCATTTGCTTCGCGCTCCGCTTCATTCATATCATAAATATTGCAATCCACAGATTCTGGCGGTGTTAGTTTATGATTAATTCCATCCAACCCAGCACCGAGTAGGACGGCTACAGCCATATAAGGATTCGCTGTCGGATCAACACTTCTTAATTCTACTCTAGTACTTATCCCTCTTGAGAAAGGGATACGAACAAGAGGACTGCGGTTATGTGCAGACCAAGCGATATAACTAGGTGCTTCATATCCTGGGACAAGTCGCTTATATGAATTTACAGTAGGATTTGTGACAGCTGTATAGTTTGCTGCATGTCTTATTAATCCTGCTGTAAATTGATAAGCTTTTTCACTGAGTTGCATATCTCCGTCTTGATCGAAAAAAATATTTTGGTCACTCTGAAATAAAGACATATTTACATGCATCCCTGATCCTTGTACTCCAAACAGAGGTTTAGGCATGAATGTAGCATGGAGCCCATGCTTTCTGGCAATTGTTTTTACTACAAGCTTGAATGTTTGTATATCGTCGCAATGCCTAATGGCATCTGAAAATTTAAAATCAATCTCATGCTGTCCGGGAGCGCCTTCATGATGTGAAGCTTCGATTTCAAATCCCATTTCTTCTAATTCAAGAACAATATCACGTCGGCAATTTTCTCCCATATCCGTTGGGGCTAAGTCAAAATAACCACCACGATCATTTAGTTCTAACGAAGGATCTCCTTTTTCATCAAGTTTAAATAAGAAAAACTCTGGTTCCGTACCTATGTTAAACGCAGTAAAACCTGCCTCCTCCATTTTTTTAAGATTTCGTTTTAAATTATAACGCGGGCACCCTTCAAAAGGAGTTCCGTCTGTATTATAAATATCACAAATAAACCGTGCTACTTTTCCCTTATCAGAAGTCCATGGGAATACAACAAATGAATCTAAATCCGGATGTAAATACATATCTGATTCTTCGATGCGCACAAAGCCTTCTATAGAGGACCCATCAAACATCATTTTATTCTCTAATGCTTTATCCAACTGTCCAAGAGGTATTTCAACATTTTTGATGGTGCCAAGCATATCCGTAAATTGCAAGCGTATAAATCGTACATTTTCTTCTTCGATTTGTTTCATAATATCTTCTTTTGTCAATCTCGAACCCATTATTTTCCTCCTAATAATCCAACTATTTAGTATATACCCTGTTTACGTTTTAAAAAACCTTTATCAATCAGCTTTTTTACAGATTCAGTTAAGGCTATCTTCACATGTGCGTAGGTTAATCCCCCTTGTACAAACGCCATATAAGGCGGTTTAATCGGTCCATCTGCTGTCAATTCTATACTTGCACCTTGAATGAATGTTCCTGCTGCCATAATTACTTCATCATCATAGCCGGGCATTTCACTCGGATACGGCATAACAAATGAGTCAACAGGCGAATTTTCTTGAATTGCTTGACAAAAGGCAATCATTTGATCGCGGTCGTTAAACGTTACAGACTGAATTAGATCCGTACGCTCCGCTTGATAATGTGGTGTTGTTGTAAAACCAACCAATTCCAATAATCGAGCTGTGAAGACTGCTCCTTTTAATGCTTCACCTACAATATGCGGAGCTAAAAAGAATCCTTGATACATTTCCTGCAGCATATTTAAAGTAGCTCCTGTTTCTTTGCCTAAACCTGGTGCTGTTAACCGGTTTGCACAATAATCAACTAGTTCTTTCCTGCCAACAATGTATCCCCCAGCACGGACGATTCCTCCACCTGGATTTTTTATTAACGAACCTGCAATAATATCTGCTCCAATATGTGAAGGTTCCTTTTCCTCCACAAATTCACCGTAGCAATTGTCAACAAAGACGATTAAATCTTGACTTATTTCTTTAATAAAGGTGATCATTTCCTCCATTTCTTGAATTGTAAATGAAGGTCTGTCATCATACCCTTTTGAACGTTGTATCCCTATCACTTTTGTCTTGGATGAAATTGCTTCTTTTATTCTCAGATAATCGATGCTTCCATCCGGATTAAGATCTACTTCATTATAATGGATTTGATAATCCTTTAACGACCCTGCACTATTCCCACGTTTACCAATTACCTCTTCTAACGTATCATAAGGTTTACCAGTAATATAAACGAGTTCATCCCCTGGTCTTAGTAATCCAAATAATGCAGTAGAAATCGCATGTGTTCCCGAGACTATTTGCGGTCTAACAAGTGCAGCTTCACCTCCAAACACTTCCGCATAGACGGCTTCCAAGCCATCTCGTCCCATATCATCATAGCCATAACCACTTGTCGAACTCAAATGACCTTCGCTGATTCGATTGTTTTTAAAGGCTTCTAGGACGCTACGTTGATTTGCTTCCACAATTTTATTGATATATTGGTATTCCCGCTCACAATCTACTTCTGCCTGCTTCACTAGTTGCTCAATCATTTCAATTAATGCTCCTTTATTAAACTTTGCAACGGATGTTCTTGTTGCATATATCCTTGTATGACGTATTTATTTTTTTTATCATCAAATGTTTTATTCGTAATAATGGTTTCATATTCCAATCGATGAAGCATTTTTCCCTCATCAGGGTTTAAGTTTATCATATAACGATCCCATTCTGCTTTTAACATTGATTCTATTTTCAACAATAAATGATGGATATCTTCTCGGTCATATGTACTAATAAATAGATAAGGATGATTTATCGGTATTACATCCTTATCAAGCAAATCCTTTTTATTATAAACAGTTAATCTTGGAATGGTATTAGCATGAAGGTCTTCCAACAATTCTATTACTGTTTGTTGATGCTGATCCAAATCAGGATGAGAGCTATCAACAATATGTAATATAAAGTCCGCTTCCGAAACTTCCTCTAATGTAGACTTGAACGATGCGATTAAAGTTGTCGGCAAGTCTTGTAAAAAGCCTACTGTATCAGTAATCAGTGTATGAAATCCAGCTGGTAATTGAATTTCTCTTGTTAGTGGATCTAGTGTTGCAAACAACTGATTTTCCTCTAAGGAATGACTACTGGTTAACCGATTAAATAATGTAGATTTTCCAGCATTTGTATAACCTACAATAGCAATTTGAAACGCATCATTTGTTTTTCTTCGTTTGCGATATTGCTCTCGTTGGCGGACGACAAGTTTTAAACGCCTTTTTATATCATGTATCCTTTTTCTTATATGACGTTGATCTGTTTCTAGTTTTGTTTCACCAGGCCCTCTAGTCCCTATCCCTCCTCCAAGACGAGACATAGCCAGCCCCTGCCCATGGAGCCTAGGTAATAAATATTCTAACTGTGCTAGTTCTACCTGAAGCTTCCCTTCTTTTGTTTTAGCTCGTTGTGCAAAAATATCTAAAATTAACTGGCTGCGATCAATAATGGGAATTCCCAATTTATTGCCTAAATTTCTTAATTGTCCTGCTGAAAGTTCATCATTTGATATTACTAAATCAATTTCTAACATATCGATATATTGTTTGATCTCATTAACTTTTCCTTCTCCAATATAAGTAGCAGGGTGGATGCGGTTGCGATTTTGTTTCATAATTTTTTCAACCGTTCCACCTGCCGTTTTACTTAACGAAATTAATTCTTCTAAGGAGGATTCAAATCGCTTTTCTTTTTGATTTGGTTGTTTCACTGCTATGATCAATATTTTTTCATCTGCCATATTTTAATACCTCTTTCTATACTTGCCTATACACAGTATTCCCCTATTGTGGCTATTTTCATCATAGCAAAAAAGGTATTTAACTACAAAAACAACAGTCAAACAATTATTCCTCAAAATGAAAATCGACTTCGTGTAACCTTACTAGCTCATCAGCAGAGATTTTGTTTTTGGATATTAACCTTACCGCATGCATACGAATAGCATGCTCTATGACATTACGAACATATCTCGCATTGGAAAAATTACGCTGATTTTCTTGTATTTGCTTCACTAGCTGTGCCCGTAACTTCCATTCAGCTTCTTTCGATAATTGGTACTCCCTTTCAGTAACCATTTGCTTTGCAATTTTTAATAATTGGCTAACATCATAATTTTTAAAATCCAATATAAAAGGAAATCTTGATTTCAAACCTGGGTTTAATAATAAAAATCGTTCCATTTCATTAGGATATCCTGCAAGGATTAAAACAAAATCATTATGATTATCTTCCATATGTTTTACGAGTGTATCGATTGCTTCCTTGCCAAAATCCTTCTCACCGCCACGGGCAAGCGAGTATGCTTCATCAATAAATAAAATACCACCCATCGCTTTTTGTATAATAGATCTTGTTTTCTGCGCGGTTTGACCAATATATTCTCCAACTAGATCTGCTCTTTCCGCTTCAATAAAATGACCTTTTGATAAAATATTCATATCAAAATACATTTTCGCTAATTTCCGTGCAACCGTTGTTTTACCCGTACCTGGATTTCCTTTAAAAAGCATATGAAGCACCTGCTTTGAACAGGTTAACCCCATTTGCCTTCGTTTGTCATTAATAACTACCGTTGCATATATTTCTTTTATTGTTCTTTTTAATTTTTCCATCCCTACAAATGATGAAAAATCTTGGTCTATATGATCAAATGGATTGTTTTCAACATAATAGGAATTGGTACTACATTCTGATTGAACATCTTTATGATCCTGGAGAATAATATTGATCTGCCCATTTTTATTACGAACCAATTGTGTATTCAATCCATCACCCCTTAGTCATTTTTATTATACGTTATATGTAAGAAGTTGTGACAAACGCCTAAGTATTATTTTTCCTAAAAGTACGTGTCCTCTAACTATAAGAAAAACGGACACCGATAAAAGTGTCCGCCATCGTTATTCTTCTTTATCCAGAGTTACATTTTTAATTGGTGCAAATGTTGAAATAGCATGCTTATAAATCAACTGCTGTTTGCCATCTGTTTCTAATAAAATAGTGAAATTATCAAAGGCCTTCAATACGCCCCGTAATTGAAATCCATTTGTTAAAAAGATGGTAACTGGAATGTGGTTCTTTCTTATTTGATTTAAATAATGGTCCTGAATATTTACAGACTGAGCCATCGTATTCCTCCTCTTTTCTGTCTATACGTGCGCAGGAATGCACGGTTAATATTCCGTATATATAATTTCTACTTTTCTTTTAATAATCCTGCAAGATCTTTTAAAATTGTTTGAAAACTTTCATCGATTGAACAAGCCGCAATGGTATACCAATGAATGTCCATTTTATTTTTAAACCAAGTATATTGTCTTTTTGCATATCTCCTTGAATTCCGTTTTAATAATTCAATCGCTCTGTCAAGATCCTGTTCTCCCTTAAAGTAAGGCAAGAATTCCTTATAACCTATTGCCTTCATGGACTGGCAATTTTCAAGTCCTTGCTCATATAAACTTTTTACTTCCTTTAATAAACCCTTCTCCATCATAAGATCAATTCGTTTATTTATGCGATTATATAAAAGAGAACGATCCATTTCTAACCCAATAAATAGGACCTTATAAGGTGATTCTGAATTTTGATTTTGTTGATAAGCTGTCATTGTTGTACCGGTTGTTTCATAGATTTCTAGTGCGCGAATGACACGACGATGATTATTTGGATGAATTTTTGCTGCCTGTTCGGGATCAATTTCCTTTAGGCGTTCAAATAATGGATTAATTCCTTCCTTATTCACATATTTCTCTAACTGCTCTGTTATTTGTTGATCTCTTTTATGATTAGAAAAGTTATAATTGTAGAGTGCTGCTTGAATGTATAGGCCACTGCCACCCACAATAATAGGTATTTTTTGATGAGATGCAATTTTCTTAATCGATGCTTGTACATCTCTTTGAAAGTCTGCCACGGAATACGCTTCACTTGGCTCCTTTGTATCAATCATATAATGGGATATTCCCTGCATTTCCTCTTTGGTAACTTTGGCTGTACCTATATCCATGTTTTTATACACTTGCATGGAATCCCCACTAATAATTTCGCCATTAAATTTTTTGGCAACTTCTATACTTAGCTTTGTTTTTCCTATCGCTGTTGGACCAACAATTGCAATTACAGTTTGCTTCATTCGTATTCCCCTAATTACATTCTTTATTCATATGCCTGGTATGCTGTTAACATCCAAACATATTTCTCCAGTTTGGCTTGAATGGAAATAAGCAAATCAAGCGTAGGTTCATCATTTTGTTCTTCTGCAAGGGGCATCCCTTCATCACGTACTTCTCTGATGATTTGTTTATAATCTTCTTTTAATTTGCTTATCATCTCATTCTCTTTGTCGTCTGCATTTGCCTCTTCTAATGTTGCTTCTTTTAAGTATTTCACCATCGTTGCTAATGGCTTGCCATCGATCATTAAAATACGTTCTGCTACTTCATCTAGGTCAGAAGCAAATTCATTGTACATTTCTTCAAATTTCTCATGTAACTGAAAAAAATGCCTACCTTGTACAAACCAATGATAACGATGCAGCTTTACATACATTACAAATTGATTTGACAGTAATTGATTTAAAAAATTTACAAGTTTTTGGTTTTCCATCTGAATAACACACCTCGCCTTTTTTCATAGTTTCTGCAAAGCTTGATGGATTTATACATAATTACATTACACGTTTAAACATTTTTTCAAGCTCATAGGAAGAAAAGTGAACAATGATTGGTCTCCCATGCGGGCAAGTAAATGGGTCTGTCGTTTGACGTAAATCTTCTAGTAAGCGAAACATATCATCCTTGTTCAAGTGATGATTTGCTTTAATGGAACGTTTACAGGCCATTAATGCAGCTGCATCATCCCTTATTAATTCTATATTAATTTTTTCATTTTGCATAATTTGCTCAACCATTTCCCGAATAATATCCTCTTCAAAACCGGACGGAAACCACGTAGGATGAGAACGTATGATATAGGTTTGGTTACCAAATTCCTCAAAAAATAAACCAACTTCCTCTAGGTCCTTTTTATATCGATCAATAAAAATCGATTCCTGTTTTGAAAAATCAAATGTCAGTGGTATTAATAATTCTTGTGACTCTTTCATTGCATTTCCTAGCTTTTCTTTATAATATTCATATTTAATGCGCTCTTGGGCAGCATGTTGGTCAATCATATATAAACCATTTTCATTTTGTGCTAATAGGTAAGTTCCCTGTAATTGACCTATTGGATACATAGGAGGAATACGATCACGAACCTTAACAGATTGATTTATAGGCTGATTTATTTCTTGCTGCGGTATTGATCGTGGTTCATCAAACGTCTCAGTTGGCTGTTCAATAAATGTTTCATCCGGTTTATCGATAGACGGTTCAACATATATTTCCGGTTGTTTTTCATTTATATTTTCATTTTGGAGGACAGACCCCGTATTCATTCTTTCTTCGTGCTTCCAGTTATCCTTCCTCGTTGGTGAGTGATCAAACTGAAATGTGTGCTGAAAAGATTCATTCTTTGGCTTCTCTTGCTTTGTTATTTCTGGAATTAATGTAGTTTCTCGAAATTTACTCTTAATGGTCTCTTCAATGATCGAAAAGAGTTCCTTTTCCTTACTAAAACGAACTTCAAGTTTTGTTGGATGCACATTGACATCTACTAAGATAGGATCCATTTGAATAGCTATTACAACAATCGGAAAACGGCCAATTGGAAGCAACGTATGATATGCTCGAATGATCGCTTGATTTAATACGTAACTTTTAATATAACGTCCATTAATGATTGTTGATATATAAGATTTAGATGCTCTCGTTACTTCCGGCTTCGCTATATATCCTTTAATTGAAAAATCGAGTGATTCACTTTCAATCGGCAACATTTTTTTGGCTGCTTCCATTCCATATACTTGAGCCACTACATGTAATAGGTCTCCTGTACCAGCTGTTTTAAATAATGTTTTATCATTATGTGTAACTTCAAAACGTATTTGTGGATGTGATAGTGCTAATCGATTGATCAAATCGGTAATATGGCCTAACTCCGTGTGAATGGTTTTCATATATTTTAATCTTGCTGGAGTGTTGTAAAATAAATCTTCTACTGAAATCTCTGTACCTTTACGAGCATCACTTTTTTGTTTCTCTTTTACTTTGCCGCCTTCTAATTTTAGGAGCGTTCCAGCTGCATCGCCTTGGGAAGTCTTTATCGTTAGCTTGCTGACAGAAGAAATACTTGCTAATGCTTCTCCTCGAAAGCCTAATGTCCTGACATGAAAAAGATCTGCATCATTCTTAATCTTACTCGTTGCATGTCTTAGAAAAGCCGTTTCACAGTCCTCTTCTGACATACCTTCTCCATTATCAATTACCTTTATTTGTTGCAATCCTGCTTCTACAATTTCTATTTTAATCCAGGTGCTATCCGCGTCAATACTATTTTCAACCAATTCTTTCACAACGGAAGCTGGTCTCTCCACTACTTCTCCAGCCGCAATTTTATTAGCAAGTGAATCCGGCAGTTGGAATATGTTCATTCAAAAAATCCTTTCATTTACGTCTTGGTAGCTTCTTTTTGCAAGCGATACAGTTCATTCAATGCTTCTAATGGGGTCATTTCTAACAAATTTAAATGCCTTAAATCACTGATCAATTTTTCATTCTTTGGCCTTTTGTCTGTATCAATACTTTGCTCCTCAACAAAAAAAGCTAATTGTGCCGATTCAATTTCATCCGTATTTGATGATGATTGAGTATTGTTTTCCAGATGCTCAAGAATTTCATTCGCCCTGTATATTAAATCATTTGGTAAATCTGCTAATTTTGCTACATGAATACCATAGCTTTTATCCGCAGCACCTTCTTTTATTTGGTGCAAGAAGACCACATTGTCCTCATATTCTTCGGCTCGGACATGGATGTTTTTTAATTTTTTTAACGATTCTTCTAAAGACGTTAATTCATGATAATGGGTAGAAAAGAGTGTTTTAGCGTGAATATAATCATGAATATACTCTACAATTGCTTGTGCTAAAGCCATCCCATCGTACGTGCTTGTTCCACGGCCAATTTCATCCAATAAAATAAGGCTTTTATCGGTAGCATTAGCAATAGCATGATTCGCTTCAAGCATTTCCACCATAAACGTACTTTGTCCGGAAACTAAATCATCAGCAGCTCCAATACGGGTGAAAATCTGATCAAAAATAATTAAATCAGCCTTATCACACGGCACAAAACACCCTATTTGTCCCATAATAGCGATTAATGCCACCTGTCGCATGTAAGTACTTTTTCCAGACATATTCGGTCCGGTTATTAATAAAATATTTTTATCTTGATCTAAAGAAACATCATTCGGAACAAAGGATCCATCTTTCATTACCTGTTCGACAACTGGGTGTCTTCCGTTTGTAATGACTAAGTTCTTCTCTACAAATTGAGGACGCTTATAGTTATTCGCTTCACTTACTGTGGCGAAAGCCTGTAGAACATCAATTTCACTGACAACCTCTGCTAATTGTTGTATATCAGCTATATGTTCTTTCATTTGCTCACGTATGTTTAAAAATATCTGATACTCTAGTTCTACACTTTTTTCCTCAGCCTCCAATATAAGCTGTTCCTTCTCTTTTAATTCAGGGGTAATGTATCGCTCAGCGTTTGTTAATGTTTGCTTGCGTTCATACCTTCCTTCCGGTAATAAATGCAAATTTGCTTTAGTAACTTCGATATAGTATCCAAACACACGGTTAAAGCCTATTTTTAGCGATTTAATTTTTGTTTCTTCTTTTTCCTTTTTTTCTAATGCTGCGATCCATTGCTTTCCATTCTTACTTGCATCTCTATATTGATCCAGCTTTTCGTTATATCCATCCTTAATGATCGAACCTTCTTTAATAGATACTGGCGGATCATTTACTAAACTTGATTCTAATAATATAAGTACATTTTCAGGTAAGACTAGTTTATTGCTTAAATCTACTATTTGTTTCCGTCCAAATTGATTTAAAATAGATTTTAACTCAGGAATTTTGGATAATGACTGTTTTAACTGAATAAGATCACGTGCATTCACATTTCCAAAAGCAATTCTTCCAGTAAGCCGTTCTAAATCGTAAACGGATTTTAATGTTTCTCGTAAAGTATCCCTTTCCATAAAGCTTTGATAAAAACCCTCGACGATTTCAAGTCTGTTCTCAATTGCTTTTTTGTTTAATAATGGGCGTTCCAGCCACTTTTTAAGCATTCTTGAGCCCATTGCTGTCACTGATTGATCAAGAACCCATAATAAACTGCCATGTTTTCCTTTTTTAATAATCGTTTCTGTCAGTTCAAGATTGCGCTTGGAATACATATCAAGGGCTAAGTAGTCATTTAAATGAATGATTTCAGCTTCTTGTAAATGGTCCAGTGAACGTTTTTGAGTTTCTTTTATGTAATTTAATAATCGGCTAAATGCTTCCAATAAGCGTTCATCATTATTAAGATTACCGCATAAGTTTCGAAATTCACCGTTAAATTTCACATCATCTTGATAGGACAATGTTACGTTAAGCTTATCTTTCAATTGCCTTTGTGCTTCTTCTTTAAGATCAGAAGATATGACAATTTCTCTTATTGGCTGGTTAAATAACTCATGAATGACACTGTCCCATCCATTATTTACAACAGCTAGTCTGTTTTCACCTGTTGATAAATCATTATAAGCGATAACATAGGTTCCGTCCTGAAAATGGGATAGACTGGCAATATAATTGTTTTCACGTTCGTTAAGCATGTTTGATTCCATTACAGTTCCCGGTGTTATAAGCTGGACAACTTCCCTTTTCACTACACCCTTGGCTGTCTTTGGATCTTCTACTTGTTCACAAATTGCAATTTTATATCCTTTTTCTACTAATGATTTTATGTAAGTTGTAGCAGCGTGATATGGTACACCACACATAGGAATTGGTTCTTTTTGACCTGAATCCCGTTTTGTAAGCGTTATCTCCAATTCCCTTGCAGCAATAATTGCATCATCATAAAACATTTCATAAAAATCGCCCAGACGAAAGAATAAAAAGGCATCTTTATGTTCTGATTTTATTTTTAAATACTGTTCCATCATTGGTGTATGTTTTGACATGCTTAAAGTCCTCCATAAAACGAATATATTGTCGATTATAACATAAAAAGAAAAAAGGAAGCGACTTAAATGAGGCAACATAGAGCTTTATAAAAACCAAAAAAATTACGAGAGAAAGTTCCCTCGTAATTTTCTTAGTCTCTTCTCCCGCCAATAAAATGCGGATTAACATCATCAAGTTCATCTTCTGTTAATTCGTAATCCCACTCATCATCCTCGTACTTCCGATGATATCCATGCGGATCCACTTTAACCCAAATTTTTGTCTCGCCAATCACTTGCACAAGGAATTCCCGTTCAACTTCTACCTCAATCTTATGCCCTTTTTTAGCAATTTTACACTCTAAACAATTTGGCTGTTGTACAACCTTCGCAATTACTTCATAATCATCATTTAGGCAATTATCATCCTTTACTGATAACGGCACATAATCGCAATAGGTAATTCTTTCCGTAACTACTTCCGTTTTTGTATTATCATTGTACGAATACCAAATATTTATGTCATAACTTCCATTAATTTCTACTGTGTCCTCTGATTTTTTCTTAGCATTATACAAATGATTAATTACCCAGCAACCAAGTATACTTGACGGTTGATGTGATGGCGAAATGGAATGGGTTGCTTTTGTAAACTTTTTTCCCTTTCCAATTACCGCTTTCGTAATGACTTCTCTATATTCTTTATCGTGGAAACTCATATTATGCTTACCTCCTCTTTTGTCATAGTCATTTTATGCAAGACAAATACCTAAAGTGCATAAATGATTCCATGAAAACAGAAAGAAGGTATACTTTTTAATATTAATACTGGTTTTCGGCTTCAAACAAAAGAAAAACCAAGTCAGAAGTTCCTTTCCCGACTCGGCTTTTCAATTTATATCTATTTAAATGGAGAAATCACTGACCACAAGCCGAACTGTTTTGTTTCTTGGATCCTGTTTCACCCGCAAGAATGTCTCCACCTGTAGATTCAATTACTTCGTTCGTTACTTCCCTTGCAATTGTACCTGTAACAAGTTGTAATACATCGTTCACCACTAATTGTGTTTCCTTAAATTCTTGTACTACTGGGATTGCATCAATTTCAGCTTGGAGACGATCAAGTTCTGTCTCTACTCTTTTTAATGCTTCTGTTTTTTCATATGCTTGAAAGTTAACTGCTTGTTTTTGTAATGCTTTTATTTTTTTAATAAGACTTTGAACTTTTTTGTTTTCGTTAATCTTCGCTTCCACTTGTTTAAAACGGTCAATTTCTTCCGTGTTTGCGAGCATATTTGCTAGCTTTTTAGCTTCGTCTAAAATTTCTTTCCTTGTATATTCAGCCATTGTGATTCACCTCTACTGTATTTTCTACCATAATACCATCTAAAGACCATGTTTTGGCTTCCGTTATTTTCACATCAACAATTTGACCTATTGATGACTTAGGGCCTTTGAAGTTTACCAGTTTATTTCTTTCCGTATAGCCAGCAAGTACATCTGGGTTATTTTTGCTTTCCCCTTCCACTAGCACTTTTACTACTTTATCTTTATAGGCTTTCATCGCCTCTGCTGACTGTTTGTTTACAAGATCGTTTAAACGGTATAGACGTTGCTTTTTCACTTCCATTGGAACATCATCTTTTTTGCGAGCTGCAGGTGTCCCTTCACGAGGTGAATATATAAATGTATATGCCGACTCAAAACCGACCTCTTCAACAAGAGACAATGTTTCTTCAAATTGCTCTTCTGTTTCATTCGGAAAACCAACAATAATATCTGTTGTAAGTGTTGCATTGGGCATTGCTTTACGTATTTTTGACACCAATTCTAGATAAGATTCCCTTGTATACTTGCGATTCATGCGTTTAAGCACTTCACTGCTGCCAGATTGAACAGGTAGGTGAATATGATCAAGTAAATTACCACCTTGAGCAAGCACTTCAATTAAACGATCATCAAAATCTCTTGGATGTGAGGTTGTAAAACGAACCCTTGGAATATCTATTTTATGAATATCATTCATAAGGTCACCCAGACCATACGTAATATCCCCAAAATCTTTTCCATAAGCATTCACATTTTGACCGAGTAACGTAATTTCTTTATACCCTTGTGCAGCTAGATGACGTACTTCTTGAATTATATCTTTTGGCCTGCGGCTCCGCTCTTTTCCGCGCGTCATAGGAACAATACAATACGTACAGAATTTATCACATCCATACATAATATTCACCCATGCTTTTATCTTACCGTGGCGCACTTTCGGAAGGTTTTCAATAATATCTCCTTCTTTAGACCACACTTCAACAACATTCGCTTCTTTACTAAACATTGATTCCTTAATTAACTGCGGTAGTCTATGAATGTTATGTGTACCAAATATTAAATCGACATGCTGATGTTTTTGCATAATCCGATTAACTACCGATTCTTCTTGTGACATACAACCACATACACCTAAAATTAGGTCTGGTTTTTCCAGTTTAAGCGGTTTTAAATGGCCTATTTCACCAAATACCTTATTTTCAGCATTCTCTCTTATTGCACAAGTATTTAATAAGATAATGTCGGCTTCCTTTGTGTCTGATGTTGACTCATATCCCATTTCGGTTAAGATTCCTGCCATCACTTCCGTATCATGTTCATTCATTTGGCAGCCATAGGTACGGATAAGAAATTTTTTCCCGTTACCGATGTTTTTTATATCTTCTGGAATTTGAAAATTATAATGAACATTTATTTCATCACGTCCACGTTTGCGTGCCTTATTAAGATTCGGCGGTTCATAGGTTGTTTCGAAATATTTCGCGAAATCTTCACTCGTTTTTTCTTTTAATGGTTTGTCCTGACCGGATTTTCTGTCCGCGGCATCTCCTTGAATGATTTGCGACATTTCTTTTCGCTGTTGCTCATTCATACATGAAACTCCTTTCTTTATCTAAAACTTACATTCACCTTCAATTCAATATACATTAATACAGTATAAAGCTTATCCAACAATTTAACAATACATGACTTACACAGCCTAAATAAAGGTACTAAATTTGTCATAAACCAAAATTAAAATGAGGCTATCTCTAAAGAGACCGATTCCTTCTGTTGCGGGAAACGACTCTTTTTTTGAGATAGCCTCATTTAGATTGACTTACCTAGGTTCTACAATTAATTTAATTGCAGTACGTTCATCATTATCAATCATAATATCGGTAAAAGCTGGAATACAAATTAAATCAACTCCACTAGGTGCTACGAACCCTCTCGCAATAGCTACCGCTTTAACAGATTGGTTTATTGCACCCGCTCCAATTGCTTGGATTTCTGCTGATCCACGCTCACGTAGAACATTTGCAAGTGCACCTGCGACTGAATTAGGATTTGATTTTGCTGAAACTTTTAATATGTCCATTACTAGTTCCTCCTTCATTTGCTAATGTAGTTCTACTGCTACTATATTCTTGGAGATGATGGCTTATTACCTAATTATGCATCAATAATTCTAAAAATTCAAATAGTAAACATCAACTAAAAAAAGGATGATCGTCGTTAATTAATATGCGTTCTATTTTTTTGGTATTCCCAGTATTTTTATCAATAGTAACTAAACAACCATTTAATTGGGCTCTTCCCTTTTTATCGACTTCAAAACGCACGGGTAAACTAGTCAAAAACCGCTTCATTACTGCTTCTTTTTCAACACCTAATATTGCATCATAAGGTCCGGTCATTCCAACATCTGTTATATAGCCTGTACCTTTTGGCAAAATACGCTCATCTGCAGTTTGCACATGTGTATGTGTTCCAACCATTGCACTTATACGCCCATCAACATACATTCCCATTGCTTGTTTTTCACTTGTTGCTTCAGCATGAAAATCGAGAAAAATGATATTTGTTCGCTTTCTTGCTTCCTTGATGATTTCATCAGCTTTACGGAAGGGATCGTCCAATGGGTCGAGAAAACTGCGGCCTTGTATATTAATAACTGCCACTTCCGTTCCGTTTACATTAATAAAAACGCTCCCCTTACCAGGAGTATCTTGTGGAAAATTAGCTGGGCGAACCATGTACTTTGCATCTTCTATAAACTCAAAGATTTCTTTTTTTGCCCATGTATGATTTCCCAATGTCACTACTTGGGCACCATGTTCAAGAAATTCTTTATATATTTTTTCTGTAATACCTTTTCCTGCAGCGGCATTCTCTCCATTAATAATGGTAATGTTTGGACGGTACTTTTCCTTTAATTTCGGTAAGTAATCATGCACCATATCTCTGCCCGGAGAACCTACTACATCTCCAATAAATAAAATTTTCATTTTGTTAATCACCCTATTTCATTGATTACTCATAGTGTTTCATAAGGAATTTACATTGTCAAAATCCTGCCTTAAAAATAAAAAGCGGTACAATGACCGCTTTTTAAGAAAATTAAATCTTTATTTTGCATATTCAACTGATCTAGTTTCTCGAATGACTGTTATCTTTATATGACCTGGGTAGTTGAGCTCGTTCTCGATCCGTTTTCGAATGTCTCTAGCAACACGAACAGATTCAATATCATCGATTTCATCAGGCTTTACAATAATTCTGATTTCTCTTCCAGCCTGAATAGCAAATGATTTTTCGACTCCTGAGAAAGATTCTGAAATTTCCTCAAGTTTTTCTAAACGTTTAATGTAGTTTTCCAGCGTCTCACTTCTTGCTCCAGGTCTAGCAGCAGATAATGCATCAGCTGCAGCAACTAAAACAGAAATAATAGAAGTAGCCTCTTCATCACCATGGTGGGAAGCAATTGAATTAATTACCACTTCCGGTTCTTTATATTTTATTGCTAACTCTTTACCTATTTCTACGTGGCTACCTTCTACTTCGTGATCAATTGCTTTACCAATATCATGAAGTAAACCAGCTCTTCTTGCTAATTTTTCATCTTCGCCTAGTTCAGCAGCAAGCAAACCAGCAAGGTAGGCGACCTCTGTAGAATGCTTTAACACATTTTGACCATAGCTTGTACGATATTTTAGACGGCCAAGAATTTTAATCATATCTGGATGTAGACCATGTATTCCAATTTCGAACGTCGTTTCCTCACCAACTTCACGTATATACTCATCAACTTCACGTCTAGCTTTATCCACCATTTCTTCGATTCTTGCTGGATGAATTCTGCCATCTTGGACGAGTTTTTCAAGTGCAATACGTGCTGTCTCTCTACGTATTGGATCAAAACCGGACAAAATCACCGCTTCCGGTGTATCGTCAATGATTAAATCAATACCTGTTAACGTCTCCAACGTCCTTATATTACGACCTTCACGACCAATAATACGACCTTTCATCTCATCATTGGGAAGATTCACAACAGATACAGTTGTTTCAGCTACGTGATCTGCAGCACAGCGTTGTAAGGCTAATGAAAGAATATTTTTTGCCTTTTTATCAGCTTCTTCCTTGGCATGATTTTCCGCTTCTTTAATCATTAGAGCGGCATCATGTGAAACTTCTTTTTCAATCTTATCTAAAATAACCTGTTTTGCTTGGTCAGCTGTATATCCTGAAATGCGTTCAAGCTCAGTTTGCTGCTTCTGTAACATAGCTTCCACTTTGCTTTCCATTTCTTCAATTTGTTGTTGTTTTTCTGCTAGTGATTGCTCCTTTTCTTCTAACATTAATTCACGCTTATCAAGCATTTCACTTTTTCTATCTAGACTTTCTTCTTTTTGCATCAGACGATTTTCTTGCTTTTGTATTTCTAGTCGTCGTTCACGTAATTCTTCTTCTGACTGCTGACGAAGTTGATGATTTTCATCCTTCGCTTCAAGAAGTGCCTCTTTTTTAGCGGCATCTGCATTTCGACGTGCTTCTTCAGTTATTTGTTTTGCTAAAGTTTCTGCACTGGAAATCTTAGCTTCTGCAATAGATTTACGAATCAGATAACCAACAACAATACCGACGATTAGGATTAAGGCAAGCAAAATGGAGATGATTAAAGGATTGTCCATGATTTCACCTCCTATTGCTATAAAATTTTCACTTCATTATTGTCGGCATGTACCATATTCAAATGAAAAAAATAGTAAATGTATAATAGGAAATATAAAATTATACATATTAATTTTAATTGTCCACAAACCCAATGTCAAGGAAACGTCACAAGTTCTCATTCAATGAAAATACTTTTTCATATTATACAGCAAAAAACCTCTGCTGATGAAACATGAGTAGCAAAGGTTTTCCAAAGTACATCACTCTATTTTTCCTTTAAAAGTCTAAACTTTCCTGCTCTGGTTTTTCGGCTTTTTCAGCAGATTCATCTTCTTTTGTTTCATCCAGATTGTAATGTTGACGAATTGCATCATGAATTTCTGCCATCATATCTTCATTTTCTTTTAAAAATTGTTTTGCATTTTCGCGACCTTGTCCAAGCCTCTCCTCATTATAAGAATACCAGGAGCCGCTTTTTTTAATGATGTCTAATCCAGAAGCCATATCGAGTATTTCTCCTTCCTTTGAAATACCCTCTC
>NZ_JFBD01000091.1 GCF_000709085.1 Virgibacillus alimentarius
AACCGATTTTGTTTATTTGGGGCTAGTTATGTCCCAGCCTCTTTAACATTTCTAACTTAACCAACTACTTCCTTGGTCATTACAGTCATGAATTCATTAAAGAATTGTCTGTAATCAAGCTGAAATGCGATTCGATGCTGCTTTCCTTGGTTTTCTTTAATATTTTCATAAGGACGAATATCAGCAATACTTTGTCCTCTTGCTTCACTATCTATCGATTCTACGATTGTAACAGGTAACGTACGATAAATAAGCATTTTTTCATGAATTGTTGCCATTAATGTAAGCGCATCATGCATTGGACTGCCCTGAATGCTTGGATTTCGTTTTTTGTAAAAATCATAATAATAATCTAATAATGGTTTTACGAGCTCTACTTGGCCACGCTCATCTATATAATTTACCATTTCCGGTGTTACAATTGCTTGTTCCGTAACATTCAGAGGGATGATGGTGACGTTATTCGCATAAGTAAGTACTATATTGGCTGCATTCGGATCAGCATAAAAATTTGCTTCTGAAACAGCTGTAGCATTACCCGGAACCCAGAAGGCACCACCCATTAAATAATAAGCTTTTACCTTATTCATTAAGTTTTGATAAAGTATAAACATGGTTGCCAATGAAGTTAACCTTCCAATATTGACGATAATCAGTTCATCGCCATATTTCTCGATAATTTCAACTACCTCATAAAAATTTTCATTAACGCTCTCATTTGTAACTACTGGGGGTGTAATCGGCCCAAGTCCATATTCACCATGTATTTCAGGAAAGTACGTAGGTTTTCTTCCATGTGTCGGTACCTCAGCTCCAGCATAGATTTTAATATTCTCTGAAACATTTAATAAGTTTTTTACGTAATGTACATTGGCTAATGCATTTTCTCTTGATATATTTCCATAATCTGCAACGATTCCTACGATATCTATTTGATCATTAAGATAGCTGTATATTAAAGCAATTGTGTCATCGATCCCAACATCACCGAATACCAATATTTTTTCTGCCAAACAGCATTCTCCTTCTGTAGAATTTGCCATACTGTTAATTTATTACATGAGAATGTTGTCTCGTGAATATGTAAAAGAGACAGGTTCTACCCTGCCTCTAGCTGTTCCTCATTTATTTTTTTAAATTATAAAATGCGTCAATCCCTGCATATTCGCCCATACCGGAAAGCTCATCTTCAATACGCAGCAGCTGGTTATATTTTGCTACCCGATCAGTACGTGATGGGGCACCAGTTTTAATTTGTCCAGCGTTTGTAGCTACAGCAATGTCAGCAATTGTAGCATCTTCTGTTTCTCCTGATCGGTGTGAAATAACTGCCGTATAGCCTGCTTTTTTCGCCATTTCAATCGCTTCAAATGTTTCCGTCAACGTTCCAATCTGATTAACCTTGACTAAAATGGAGTTACCAACACCTTGCTCAATCCCTTGCGCGAGCTTTTCTGTATTCGTTACAAAAAGATCATCTCCCACTAATTGAACACGATTACCTAAACGGTCTGTGAGGAGTTTATGACCTTCCCAGTCATTCTCATCCAAGCCATCTTCAATTGAAACAATTGGGTATTTATTGACCATTTCTTCATACCATGAAACCATCTCCTCTGACGTACGGACAACCCCTTCGCCTTTAAGGTTATACTTTCCATCTTGAAAGATTTCAGATGAAGCTACATCCATCGCCAATTTAATTTCTTCACCTGGCTTATAACCTGCAGCTTCAATGGCTTCAACAATCGTTTCTAATGCCTCTTCATTCGATTTTAGATTTGGAGCAAAACCACCTTCGTCACCAACAGCTGTGTTGTAACCTTTCGATTTTAAGACATTCTTTAATGAATGGAAAATTTCTGCTCCAGTTCGTAAAGCTTCTTGAAATGTTGGAGCACCAATAGGCATGATCATAAACTCTTGAATGTCCACATTATTGTCAGCATGTTCGCCGCCGTTTAAAATATTCATCATTGGAGTTGGTAATGTTTTAGCATTAAAACCACCTAAATAATTGTATAAAGGAATTTCAAGATAACTTGATGCTGCATGTGCTACCGCCATAGATACACCTAAAATAGCGTTGGCACCGAGATTTCCTTTATTCTCTGTACCATCCAGCTCGATCATTAAATGGTCGATAATATTTTGGCGTGTAATGTCTAAACCTAGTAATTCAGGAGCAATAACCTCATTCACATTTTCTACTGCTTTTAAAACACCTTTTCCTAAATAACGGTCTTTATCACCGTCACGAAGCTCTACTGCTTCATATTCGCCTGTTGAAGCACCACTAGGAACTAATGCAGAGCCGAAAGCTCCTGATTCCGTAAAAACCTCTACTTCAATGGTCGGATTACCACGCGAATCCAATACTTCACGTGCATAAACATCTGTAATATATGGCATTTGAATCTCTCCTCTATTATTTTTTTATTAATGATTTACCTGTCATTTCTTTCGGTTTTTCCAAATGTAATAAATCAAGCAATGTTGGGGATAAATCTGCTAAAATACCTCCATCACGCAGTTCAATATCATCTTTCGTAACAATGACTGGTACAGGATTCGTTGTATGAGCTGTCATTGGTTCGCCTTCAAGTGTTATTACTTCATCCGAATTGCCATGATCGGCCGTAATAATAGCATGTCCACCAAGTTCTATAATTTTATCAACAACTTTGCCAAGACACTCGTCAACCGCTTCAATCGCCTCAATGCTTGGCTCTAATTTCCCGGAATGTCCGACCATGTCTGGGTTAGCAAAGTTTAAAATAATTGCATGATGCTGCTTGGTATCCAACTCTTTTAATAATGCATCCGTTACTTCGTATGCACTCATTTCCGGTTTTAAATCATATGTTGCCACTTTGGGTGAATCAATTAATACTCGCTTTTCTCCTGGGAATTCATTTTCCCTTCCACCACTCATGAAAAATGTTACATGCGGATATTTTTCCGTTTCTGCAATTCGAAGTTGTTTCAGATCATGCTGAGACAACACTTCACCAACTGTATTATCAAGGTTCACTGGATGATAAGCAACATACCCATCAACAGATTCACTAAAATTCGTTAACATAACGAAATCCAAATCTTTTGGGACATGCTCACCACGATCAAAGTCATGAAAGTCCTGATTTGCAAAGGTTCTGGATATTTGAATCGCCCGATCTGGACGGAAGTTATAAAATATAATCGAATCCCCGTCTTCAACCTTTCCAATTGGTTCCCCATCTTTATTTGTAATTACAGACGGGATAACAAACTCATCATAGATTCCGTTCTCATAGGAATCATCTACTACTTCAAATGGATCCATGTAGCTTGGTCCTTTTCCGTAGACCATCGCATCATATGCTTTTTTCACACGATCCCAGCGTTTATCTCGATCCATGGAATAATAACGTCCTGATATTGTAGCAAATTGACCGACACCGTATTCTTTCATTTTATCTTCTGTTTGTTTGATATATTCCTTTGCTGTTTGCGGTCCAACATCCCGTCCATCTAAAAAGGCATGCACATAAACCTTTTCCATGTTTTCTTCTTTTGCAAGTTTTAATAAAGCAAACAAATGATTAATATGGCTATGTACACCACCATCAGATAACAATCCAAAAAGATGTAATGCCTTATTTTTTTCTTTAGCTTTATTTATTGATTTTAAAAATGCTTCTTTTTCAAAGAATTCCCCGTCTTTTATTGACAGGTTCACACGCGTTAAACTTTGATAAACAATTCTGCCAGCGCCAATATTTAAATGACCAACTTCCGAATTTCCCATTTGGCCTTCAGGTAGACCAACTGCTTTTCCGCAAGCAGTCAATTGATTATGGGCATACGTATTCCAATAACGTTCAAAATTAGGCTTATTAGCTTGTTTAACTGCATTTCCCTTTTCTTCCGCTCGAAGACCGAACCCATCTAAAATAATTAATGCTGCCAAATTATCCCGACTCATTTTGTTCCAGCCTCCATTAGTTGTAAAAATGACTCTGGCTCTAGGCTAGCTCCACCTACTAATGCGCCATCAATATCAGACTGTGCCAGTAATTCATCAATGTTTGCAGGTTTTACACTGCCCCCATATTGAATAATAACTTTTTCAGCTGTAGCTTCAGATGTAATTTCTTTCACAACATGACGTATATGTGTACATACGTCACTTGCTTCTTCACTAGAAGCTGTTTTACCTGTTCCAATCGCCCAAATTGGTTCATATGCGATAATCGTTTCCGCAATTTGACTTTCAGATAAGTCTTTTAAAGCTGCTTTCACTTGAGATGCTATATGATTCATTGTCTCATTTGCTTCACGTTGTTCTAATGTTTCACCACAGCAGATAATTGGCGTTAATCCATGCTTAAATGCAGCATGTGCTTTTTTGTTAACACTTTCATCTGTCTCAGCAAAATATTCTCTGCGTTCAGAATGTCCAATAACAGCATGACTGACACCAAGATCCTTTAACATCGATGGACTTACTTCACCTGTAAATGCACCTTTTTCTTCATAATGCATGTTTTGAGCACCAATTTTTAAGCTCGTTCCTTTTGCCTTTTCAACAAGTGATGCTAGAAAAGGAAATGGCGCACACACAATTGCTTCTACATGATCGTTATTTGGTACCTTGTTTGCTGTTTCCACCAAGAATTGATTTGCTTCTGATAACATTTTGTTCATCTTCCAATTTCCGGCGATTACTTTCTTACGCATATGATCCATCACTCCTTCTATTTTTCATCCAGCACTTTTACACCCGGCAGCTCTTTCCCTTCCATAAATTCCAATGAAGCTCCGCCGCCTGTTGATACGTGGTTCATATTATCCGCAAGATCGAACTTTTCAACTGCTGCAGCTGAATCACCGCCACCAATTACAGTATATCCTTCGGTGTTTGCTAAAGCATCAGCAACAGCTTTCGTTCCTCCTGCAAAAGCGTTCATTTCAAATACACCCATTGGACCGTTCCAAATAACAAGTTGTGACTCAGCCACAATCTGACTAAATAATTCACGTGTTTCAGGTCCAATGTCTAACGCTTGCCAATCTACAGGGATTTGGTCAATTGTTACAATTTTTGTATTTGCTGTTTCCGAAAAATCATTAGCCACGACCGCATCTTTCGGTAAAATAAGTCTAACGCCTTTATCCTTTGCCTTTTGCATAAACTTTTTGGCAAGATCGATTTTATCTTCTTCAAGTAATGAGTTCCCAATTTCATAGCCTTGTGCTTTCACAAAGGTGTAGGCCAATCCTCCACCAATGATTAAGTTATCAACCTTTTCTAATAAATAATCAATAACATCAATTTTATCTTTGACTTTCGCACCCCCGATTATCGCTGTAAATGGTCTATCGGGTGCTTTTAGCGCCTTGCTTAAAACATGTATTTCTTGTTCCATAAGAAATCCAGCAACAGCAGGTAATTTATCTGCTACTCCTGTTGTAGAAGCATGTGCCCGATGCGTGGTTCCAAAAGCATCGTTAACAAATATATCGGCCATATCAGCAAAAGCTTGTACTAATTTTGCATCATTTTTTTCTTCGCCGGGATCAAAGCGAACGTTTTCAATTAATAAAATATCCCCTTCACTCATTTTAGAAATTGCTTCATTTACTTCTTTCCCGTGAACTTCATCTGTTTTCAAAACTTCTTTTTCAAGTAGATCGCTTAACCGCTTTGCCACAGGATCTAGACGCAACTCTTCAACCACTTGCCCTTTTGGGCGGCCAAGGTGGCTTGCCAATATAGTAATTGCTCCTTGGTCCGAAAGATAATTAATTGTTGGTAAGACAGCCTTTATACGAGTTTCATCTGTTACTTCACCATTATCCATAGGAACATTTAAATCCACACGGCAAAACACCTTTTTACCTTTCAAATCCAGGTCATGAAGTGTTTTTTTGTTCAATACAAAAACCTCCCTATTAACAACTATGTACAAAAACAATCATAATAGGTTTTCCCAATAAATGCATCCAATAACCATTTAAAATTGAAAATGGAGGAGGAATGCATTCCTCCTCCTCTTATAAAATTTTATAAGCCTTGTTTTTTCATATATGCGGCCAAATCAACGCAACGTGCAGAATAAGCCATTTCGTTGTCATACCAGGAAACGACTTTCACCATATTGTCTTCCAGAATCATATTGGAAAGACCATCAACAATGGAGGAATTTGTATTCCCTACAATATCATTGGAGACAAGTGGAAGTTCACTATATTCTAAAACTCCTTTTAATTCACCTTCAGCAGCTTCTTTAAATGCATCATTTACATCTTCTAACGTAACATTTTTCGTAAGTTCTGCTACTAAATCGACGAGTGAACCATCTGGAGTTGGTACACGAACTGCCATCCCATTTAATTTTCCATCTAATGCTGGTAACACTTTTCCTACTACTTTTGCAGCACCAGTTGATGTTGGAATGATATTTTGAGCAGCTGCACGCGCACGTCTATAATCTTTATGGGGTAGATCTAGAATTTGCTGGTCATTTGTATAAGAATGAACAGTGGTCATTAATCCGCGATTAAGACCGAATTTTTCATGCAGAACTTTTGCTATAGGTGCCAGACAATTTGTAGTGCATGATGCATTTGATACAATATGGTGTTTATCAGCATCGTAATCTTGATGGTTAACACCCATTACCATTGTTAAATCTTCATTTTTAGCCGGTGCGGAAATAATCACTTTTTTAGCTCCTGCATCTATGTGCTTTTGGGCATCTTCCCTTTTAGTAAAACGGCCTGTTGACTCAATAACAACTTCTACGCCTAGATCACCCCAGCCGATATTAGCCGGATCACGTTCAGATAGTACTTTAATCTCTTTCCCGCCAACAATAATATTTGAACCATTTACATTGATTTCTTCCCCTAATTGTCCATGAACAGAATCAAATTTTAATAGATGGGCGAGCATCTCTGCGTCCGTTAAGTCATTTACTGCTACAACTTCTACTTCTTCATTTTTGAGAGACTGACGGAATACATTTCTTCCAATTCTACCAAAGCCATTTATACCTATTTTCACTGACATCTATATTCCTCCTATAATTGAGTTAAATTTTATATATTCAAAGGGAATAATTAAGCCCTTAAAATCGCTTCTGCTACTGCTTCATCCGTAATGAGCAAATCACTTTTGTTTCTCATGAAGTAAGATACGATTGCCTTTGCCTTTGATTTTCCACCTGCTATTGCGATAACCTGAGGAGTAGACGATACATCTTCTAATTGAAGACCTATCGTTCTGACTTTGTGGACAATCTCTCCTTTATTATCAAAATAATAACCAAATGCCTCACTAACGGCATTCTTCTCTTTTAACTCTGCTGTTATGTGTTCTGGCGTATTTCTTCTTGCTGCCATCGTTAAGGCATCACCTATGCCATGTAAAACAATATCAGCGCTTTTTATTTTTTGTAAAACTTCTTTAATTGCCGGCTCATTGATCATTGTTTGATAGGATGTCTCACTTAATGTATCAGGTACATAAAGCAAACGGTAATCACCCTTCGCTTTTCTTGCCATTTTAGCAACAATTGAATTTGCCTGATTTTCCATTCTTTCCCCTATACCACCTCTTGCAGGGACAAATAAACAATCATCTGAAGTTTCTATTGGTGTCATCACATCAGCTACAGCAGCAATTGTTGTACCGCCAGTAACTGCTATTGCAGAGCCGGATTGAACCGTTTGTTTAAGATATGAAACACAGACTTTTCCCATTTCTTGTTTTACCCAATTGTCTTCATCACTATTACCTGGAACGATCAAGGCCTGTTTTATTTGTAATTTATCCTTTAATCGTTCCTGTAAAACACTTACCTTTGAAAACTCACTCATAAAAGGAGCCAGTTGTTCCACTAGCATTTTTCCCTCTTTCGTAATTTGCATTCCTTTTGTTGTCATATGAATAAAACTGTGTTTTTGTAAAAAAGTGACTTCCCCACGCACAATACGTTCGGTCAGTTTTGTATGTTCTGCCAAACCTCTTCTACCAATAGGCTGAAAAAGATAGATATTGCGCAACACAGCATATCTTTGATGCATACTTTCTAATAAGTCGGGATATAATTTTTTCTGCAAGTTAAGTAAGTCATTCATAAGAAAGGCTCCTTTTCACATAGGGACATCTTTGTCCCAAATAAAATTACGATGTCCCACATGATTCAAAAAAATAGACATCATTTCACGTTGTCTATTTTTATTATAGCAAAGAGATACAATTCTTCAACAAATTTGATTGCATAGATTTTTGTTTACACATGTTCTTGGATTACACGATTTAATGTTTCAAAACTTATATTTCTGCAATCAAGCTGCCTACCATTTATATCAATAACAGGGATGTTCAGCTGATAAGCTTCCAACCAAGTTTCATTTGTATCAATATTTCTTTTATCCACTACAAATGGATAATCATTTCGAAGCAAGGTTAACAATGCTTCTGCATCTTCGCATAACGGACAGTTTTCCTTGGTATAAAACTTTATTTGAAGCATATTTTAACGCCCTCTTTCTATATTTCACAGTGTATAGTACCATCTTCCATTTTGCTGTTCTCGTTGACATTCTCCCCGGTTTCTTAAATATTCAAGGTGGGCAAGTGTCTCCCCAATAGCAAAACGCATTTCATGTACGGTAAGTTCCTTTTGAAACAGTTTCCCACAAATATCATAAACGGTATCACCCTGATGATCTAGGAATGATAATGTTTGTGCAAGTCGTTCCTCATGGTGTCCTTTGATTTCATCAATCCTTCGATTTGCTCCATGAAACGGTTTGCCATGAGAAGGAATGACTAAATCAGCATCCAATTTTTTTATTTTATCCAAAGATTTTAAATATGTATCCAGCGGATCTTGGTTACCATGGAACCAATGCGAGATATTCGGTGTAATCTTTGGCAATATATGATCGGTTGAGAGCAAAACATTTTTATCTTTATTATAAAATGTGATTAAACCGTCTGAATGCCCAGGCGTAAAGATTACCTCATAATTATATTTACCAAGAGGAACTAATTCACCTTCTTGAAAATAATGATCCACGTTTGGATAAGGTGTTACTGCTTCAATAAATTCTTCAGTATTGCCAGTCATTTTACCAGCCATTTCATTCGGAATCCCTGCAAGTGTATAGCTGTTGCGAATGCTTTTGATCGTATCTTCCTGCCAAGCTGTAAAACCGGCATTCACATCAATCTCACTCATTGAGAGACGAGCGTTTACCTTTCTTTGTAATCCTCCGGCATAACCAAAATGGTCTGGATGGTAATGCGTAATATATATATTTGAAACTATTTTTCCTTCCAATTCTTTTTCCCATCTCAAGATGGTTTCCTTGTTATTTAATCCAGTATCAATAATCGTCCATCCATTTTCACCTTCTGCCATAAAACAATTTACATGGTTAAGGCGAAAAGGCAAATCAAGCTTGATAAGTTTTAATCCATACGCTTCTAACATATATTCCTCACTGCTCACTTTCCTATTATATTTGATATTAAGAAGCCTCTTCCAAACTAGCTTCAAAGAATGTATCCACTTTTTTAATATATTCATCTTTGTTTTGTTTGTAGGCTTTTACATGACCTTCCCCATCAGGAAGCCATAATTTAAATTTTTCCGGATTTTTCTCAGCCATTTTTTTGCTTTCCGTATATGGAATCGCATCGTCTTCCTTATTATGGATAAAAAGTACTCGTCTTGGGGCGATGTCTCCCAATACAGAAATAGGACTGGCGTTTTTTGGATCCAGATCAGAAATCATAGGTACTAACGTCAAAATTAGCGGTGTGAAAGGAAAATTTGGCAAATTGGACCAGACTGGTAAATTGACTTTTAGATACTCCTCTAAGTCACTAAACGGACTATCAGCAACCACACCAATGACATCTTCTGCTTGAGAAGCGGCAAGTAAAGATGTCGAAGCTCCCATCGAGATACCAAGTAAACCGATTGGTTCATCATACCTTTCATTGACGTAATCAATTGCACCAAGCAAATCAAATTGTTCTTTTGCACCAATTGTTGACATATCGCCATCTGATTCTCCAGCATAACGAAAATCAAACATAACAACACGATACCCTTTGTCTAAAAGGTCTTTTGCCATGGAGAGATATGGTATATGGTCTTCATACCGATTCCCTTTATAGCCGTGCGAAAAGATTACTGTCATTTTTGGTGTCTCCTCCGGTTTCAGTACCCAGCCAGATAACTGCAGCCCATCTCCCCTACTGCTAAACTCAATATCTTCATAAGCCATCCCGTAATCACTAGGCGATTGCTCAATTGTTTTTTTTTCAGGATGTGTCATACTATACCCGACGAAAATAGATATTCCAACACACACAATAAGGGTTAATATAATCATTGCACCAAAAATAAGACTTACGGTTTTCTTCCTATTTCTTTTTCTTGATGAATGCTCCGTTTGATGTACTTTTTCTTCCAACTGATCACCTTCTTTCATTCACGTCATTCAATTGCTTTAAGGCCTACCGCTCCAGCAATGATGCAACATAAGAATAGCATTCGCTTCCAGCCCGCTGATTCTCTAAAAAAGAAAATACCTATTAATACTGCTCCTGCTGCTCCTAAACCTGTCCATATCGCATAGGCCGTACCAAGTGGTATATCTCGCATCGCAAGTGACAAAAACAAAAACCCGCCTGAAAAAGATAGGATCACCATTAACAGCCATTGAAGCGATTTTTTTGAAGATAAATATTGATGAACATCACTCCAAAAATTTCACCGAAACTGGCAATAACCAGATACAACCAAGCCAATTTATCCCCCCCTATGTATGACTGTTTCCTTTTTCGCTTCGGTTGTTGTAAACTTAATACCAATAACACCTATTATAATTAACCCAATAAAAAATAGTTTTGCAACAGAAAATGCTGCACCAAAAATAAGAAAGTCAATTAAAACAATTGCAGCAGCTCCTGAACCGGTAAACACAGCGTAAACAGTCCCTGTTGGTAATTGTTCACTTGCTTTCACAATAAAATAAAAACTCAAAATAATAATAAAAATAGTACCAATCCACTCCATCAATGAATCAGAATATTTCAAACCAATGACCCAGAATACCTCGACAATAGCAGCAAAAAGAACATAAAGCCAACCCAAATCTCTAAAGCCTCCTATAATAATACTATTTCAAAACTACCTTACTATTTCGATAAGAGCAACTTATTCCTATTTTTCACTTTATCATATCACCAATTTGCCCATAATAATATCGTTCACAGAATGTTCATTGCTCTTCTTGGCACCGCCTGTTAAAATCATGTTAGAAATTGTTTTAGTTTGTTAAAAATCGATTAATGATTGAGAGGTGAAACATTCATGCTACCTATTGATCGTCAAAATCAAATTAAAAAACTAATAAAAAAGAAACAGACATTAAAAATTTCCGAGCTAAGTGAAATGCTTGATGTATCTGAAATGACGATCCATCGGGACTTAAGGCCATTGATTGAGTCTGGAGACGTCATTAAAACTTTTGGTGGTGTAACCATTGCTCAAAAACACAAATCATCTGCGAATCCCGAGGAATGCACCGTATGCCAACGTTCTATCAACGAAAGAATGGCTTACAGGCTTATTCTGCCAAATAATCAAGTTGAGACTGCATGCTGTGCCCACTGTGGACTTCTTAGACATCGTCAGTTAAATGAGCAAGTTGTTCAGGCATTATGTTATGATTTTCTGAAACAAACCACAATAAGTGCACCTTTGGCATGGTTTGTCATGGATACTTCCCTTCATCTGGGCTGCTGTCAACCACAAGTTTTACCATTTGAGTGGAGAGATCATGCGGAAAAATTTGTTCATGGATTTGGAGGTAACGTTTATCCATTTCATGAAGCGCTGGAAATTGTCTTTAAAAAGATGAATGAGGGTAATGTGAATCCTTGTCAACACCATTAAAGAAAGGAAGTCATAAATGAGATTCATAAAATTTTTTGCCTTTATTTTTATCCTGTTCCTCGCTGCTTGCGGCGGTGAAGACATTGAAACAAATATGTCTGAAGAGGTTGCAGATTTTGAATTTACAACACAAGATGAAAAAAAATTAAGTAATAAAGATTTAGAGGGCGAATGGTGGGTAGCAGATTTCGTCTTTACAAACTGTACGACTGTTTGTCTACCAATGACCTCAAACATGTCCATTTTACAAGATAAATTAAAAGAAGAAGACCTAGATGTTCAGCTTGTTTCCTTTAGTGTTGACCCTGAACATGATACACCGGAAGTGTTAAGGGACTACGCCAAAGAATATGAAGCCGATCTTGATAACTGGACGTTCTTGACAGGATATGACTTTCAAACCATTAAAGAACTTTCTATTAAATCTTTTCGTTCTCTCTTAGCGGAACCCCAACCCGGGGATGATCAAGTGACACATGGAACAAACTTCTTTCTGATTAATCCAGAGGGAGAAATCGTAAAAAAATATGATGGTGTGGATAAAAAGGAAATAGAAACAATTGTGGAGGATTTAAAGGCTGTGCTCTAACATGAATAAAAACAAGGGGGAAAAGAAGAATGAGACGGAAAATATGGATATTTCTTTTTGTTCTCATGCTAATGCTATTAGCCGCATGCAGTGATAATCATTCAGACGAAACAAAAGAAGAAACAGAGGAATTAGCAGAACTGAAAGTTGATTTCGCTTTGCCTGAATCTGCAGAAGTTGACGAAGAAGTCGAGTTAAAAGCTATTGTTACTTATGGTGACGAAAAAGTGAAAGATGCAGATGAAATGGAATTTGAATACTGGAAGCAAGGAAATGAAGACGATAGCACTACAGTTGAAGCACAAAATAATGAAGATGGAACATATACAGCGAAAGTAAGCTTTGAAGAAGATGCTGTTTATGAAATCTATGCACATACAACAGCAAGAGATTTACACACTATGCCAAAAAAATCGATAGAAGTAGGAAATGCGATTGCCGATGAACATGATGCTCATGACGAACATGGAGATCATGAGCACGAGAATGCTGATGGCCTTCACATGCATTTCATGGAGCCTGAAGAGGTCAAAACAGATGAGGAAGTAGACTTAATCACACATTTACAAATGGATGATGAGCCTATTGAAAAAGCAGATGTTCAATACGATATCTCTAAGAAAGACGAATCGGATAATCAAGAAACAGCGGAGGCAGAAGAAACAAAAGCAGGTGAATATAAAGCAACACATACTTTCTCAGAAGCAGGCTCTTATACGATACAAATTCATGTTGAAGATGATGATGGAGTAAAAGAACAAGAAGAATATAAAATTGAAGTAAAATAAAACTTTTAAAACCCAAATCAGAACAATGATTTGGGTTTTTTGATCGATTTATTCAGGTACCTATCCAAGCATGTAGTCAGAAAGGAAGACTATTTACTTTATACGTAAGAATAATCCCTAATTTATGCATTATCATCATCGAAAGTCCAGCTGCAATTTGATCAAATTTTGTATTAAAAGGAGGCGGAAGTAATGCAACGGGGTCAGACGGACCTGCAAAACAAAGTCCTGTGGTTAATTCATTTAGAAATGGATTGGTCATTCCATCCATGAAAGCATATACAATGAATATTACACATGCTGGCATTATTAAAAGACTGCTTAAAAATGCATATCGCTTCTTTTTCTTTTTAGGTAGCTGTCTGTTTGCCGTACCTGCAATTGGCCACCACATAATAACAGCCAGTATAAATAATATAATTCCATAAACTTTATGAATTGCTGGATATTTAGATAGTAGTGTTAACACAAAAGGCATGTGGTAAAAAAAGAATAATATAGCGAAGATACACAGAGTGATGAACGGAAGGAATAAAATAAATTTCTTTTTTCTCAAATTTATTTTTTTTCTCATATATTCAATGATTTGGCTAGGTATTCCCAATAAAAATAAAGGAGGAATAATAAAATAAATGATACTCATCTGAATCATATGCAAACTGAATGAAGCATGGCTAACACCCGCAAAAGGACTTCCAAGAGACAAATAAACTAAACACAAACAGAGAACAAAAAGGGATGATTGCTTTTTTTTCAGATTCATCTTCATCCAATATTTAATCAGAAAGAAATAAAAACAGGCAATTGCGACTAAGCCAATCAACCATGGTATATTCCACTGCATGTGATCTTCGAGCAATACTTCATACATCATTTGTATCCCTCCAAAATCAAACCTATCATTGTATCAAATTCACACCCAACGATTTATCATCTATTTATTCTATGCAAAACTGGAATAAAGTGTGATTGGGAAGGGTTAAAAAATACAGGAAGAGACCTAGTAATGGACGCCCCTTCCTTTTACATTCTACTCTCTGTATCCGGTATTTGCCTTCACCTTTACTTCTGCATATCTTCTGGGATCTCTTTCTTTTGATAAAACTGTTCCTAGATATCCCCCTAAAAATCCAAGTGGTACTGAAAACAATGCGGGATTTGTAAACGGGAATATAGGATCTCCGACAAACATTGCCTCTCCTGGCACGGGAGAAAATACATTTGGACTTAATATAACAAGTACAAGAGATACTATTAATCCAGTCAACATTCCAGTAACTGCGCCACTTGTATTAAATCTCTTCCAATAGATCGTATATAAAATAACCGGTAAATTGGCACTTGCAGCAACACAAAATGCTAATGACACGAGAAAAGCAACGTTTAGATTTTGGGCAAATAATGCTAATATAATCGAAAATACAGATACTCCAAACGATGCATATTTTGCAGCAAGCATTTGATCTCGATCTGAAATCTTACCTTTCTTAATAATTTGACCATACACATCATGGGCAAATGCAGATGCACCTGATAAAACGAGCCCTGCTACAACAGCAAGAATCGTAGCAAATGCGACTGCTGATACAAATGACAATAAGAAATCTCCGCCAAGCGCTTCAGCCAGCAGTGGTGCAGCCATGTTTCCCGCTGTATTTGCAGATGTAATGGCTTTTGAACCCACAAACGCAGCCGCTCCAAAACCAAGAAAAACAGTTAAGACATAGAAAATGCCAACAACCCATGTAGCAGTAATGACAGAACTTCTTGCTGTTTTCGCATCTTTAACAGTAAAGAAACGCATTAATATATGTGGTAAACCAGCTGTTCCTAATACCAATGCGATCATTAGTGAAATCGTACCAAGTGGATCTGTGTACTTAAGTCCGGGTTTCAAGTAGTCTGCACCATGTTCTGTAACCGTTTTCATCTCACTGAACATGTAAACAAGATTAAAGTTAAATTTAGCTAATACCATAAATGAGATAATGACGGTTCCAAGCATTAATAAAAGTGCTTTAATAATTTGTACCCAACTTGTAGCTGTCATTCCGCCAAACAATACATAAATGGTCATCATTACGCCAACAATTAAAACAGCAACCCAATAATCTATGCCAAACAATAACTGAATAAGTGCACCTGCCCCAACTAACTGAGCAATCATATAAAAAATAACGATAACAATTGTATTTAAAGCAGCTGCCCCCCTTACTTTTTTTGCGTCAAAACGTGCATTTATCATATCAGCAAGTGTATATTTTCCAAGATTTCTCAAAGGTTCGGCTACTAAAAAAAGGACAACAAGATAAGCAATTAAAAATCCAATACTATAGAAAAATCCATCAAATCCATTCAGTGCTATAGCTCCTGCAATACCAAGAAAGGAGGCAGCGGATAAATAATCACCTGCAATTGCCAACCCATTTTGCCATCCCGTTAACCCGCCTCCAGCAGTGTAAAAGTCACCTGTTGATTTTGTTCTTTTTGCGGCCCAATATGTAATAACTAAGGTGCCTGCTACAATAAGAAGAAAGAAAAAAATCACTGTTGCATTCATGAATCGATTCCTCCCTTATCTAGCTGTTCCTCGATTATTTCATTTGATTTTTTATCAAAAACAGCTGCTTTTCTAATGTAGATAATAGATAGCACCCAAGTCATTACAAACTGCGCAAAGGCATAAACCCAAACCCACGTAATATCCCCAATTACTGGTGTGTTTAAAATAGTTGTATAGGACGTTAATATCGGTAACATAAAATAAAATACAATAAAGAAAATTGTAAACGGAATAATAAACTTTTTCCTTTCATTCATTAATTGTTTAAATTTTCTACTTCTAGCAACTTCTTCATAGTCTGGCGGGTTACTTACGCTTCTTGCTAATTCTTTTTCCAATAATACCAACTCCTATCTTCATCATTTTAAATGATTTGTTGTGATTTAGTATATCAATATAGATACATATTTTCAAAATAATTCGGAAATTATTATATATTTAAAAAATATAGAAAACATCAGTTATAAACTTTATTAGATAAGAATTATCCATCCGTATGCCTTACAAAAATTCAAGCTTTAGTATTAAAAAAGGTCTGCCCCTCTGCAAGGGACAGACCGTTCCAGTTTATAAAGTAACTGCAGTTACTTTATAAATATCTTCTAATTCTTTTAGTAATTCAAGTCCTGTTTGCTCTACCTGTTTATCGACTGTCAACATCATGATCGCATCACCGCCAACATCTGATCTTCCTACTTGCATTGTTGCTATATTTATATTATCTTTTGCAAGTGTTGTTCCCACTCTGCCGATAGCACCCGGCTGGTCTTTATGATGGACTAATACCATGTGGCCTTCCGGTATAACATCTACTCGATAATTGTCTACTTTGATAATACGGGCTCCATAGCCATTTAATAATGTTCCTGCTACTTTTCTTGTTTCTGATTTGGTTTTAACTTCTACCGTAATTAAATTTGTGAATCCTTTTGTAGTAGAAGTTTTATTCTCATTAATGATAATACTTTTTTTCTCTGCTAAGTATGCTGCATTTACGTCGTTTACATGATCCCCTAAGTAACGTTTTAATACGCCTTTCACAGTATTGCGTGTTAATGGTGCTACTTCTAATTCAGAAAGCTCTCCAGCATAGTATATATTAATCTCTTCAGCTGCTTCTTCTACAAGACGAGCTAGAAATGCACCTAATTTCTCAGATAAATGGAAATATGGTTCAATTTCGCTCATAATGTCTTGTGGTACAGCAGGCAGATTTACTGGATTTTGTGGTACTCCGCCTGACAGAATGTTTACAACGTCACGACTAACATCGATTGCTACATTTTCTTGCGCTTCTACAGTACTGGCACCAAGATGTGGTGTAGCAATTACCTCAGGAAGTTCAAGTAATTTATGATTACTAATAGGCTCTTCTTCAAATACATCTAATGCCGCACCAGCTACCTTCTTAGCCATAATTGCTTCATACAATGCATCCTCATCAATAATACCACCACGTGCACAGTTGATAACTCGTACAGAGTCTTTCATTAAGTCAAATGCATCTTGATTAATGAGATGTTTCGTTTCTTTCAAGAGAGGCGTATGAACAGTGATAAAGTCAGCTGCTTTTAGCACTTCTTCTATCGTTCCACATTCAATTCCCATATTCTCTGCTTTTTCTTCTGTTAAAAAGGGGTCATAAGCAATCACATTCATCCGCTGTCCTTTAGCTCTCGTAGCTACCTCTGCACCAATTCTGCCAAGCCCTACAATTCCTAAAGTTTTGTTTTTTAGCTCCACTCCCACATGTGACTTACGATCCCACCGTTCTTGTTTTAGAGCGTAGTAGCTTGAGGAATTTTGCGCGCCAAAGACATAAGCATCGCCATTGTGTGTTCTGCTGCGGAGTTTGTATTCCCATCAGGTGCATTCACAACAATAACACCAGCTTCAGTTGCTGCCTCCAAATCAATATTGTCAACACCGACCCCAGCTCGTCCGATTACTTTTAACTTTTCTCCATGTGCAAATACTTCCTTTGTTACTTGCGTTTGACTGCGTACTAATAATCCGTCAAAGTCTTTTATCCTCTCAAGCAACTGATCATTTGTCAAATCTGTCTCCATTACTACTTCGATGTTATCCGCCTCTCGTAAAGGGAATATACCATCTTCACTTAAAGGATCACTAATTAAAATACGAAATGTCATTGTTGACTTACCTCCTGTTTTAAATAGCATTCTTGGGCCGCTGCTACTCCTTGACCAAGTGTTACATCCTTGCCTAATTTTCGTAAGCCCAATTCCATTAAACCAATGGTTTGTATTACATCTGCCGGTGAACAATAACCCATATGACCAATTCGAACAATCTTTCCTTTTAGGTGTTGCTGGCCACCAGCCAACTCCAATCCAAATTCCTGTTTCACCTGTTTACGTAACATCTCTCCATCAAAATCTTCTGGTTGAATAGCTGTTACCGTAGGTGATGCAGTCGCGTCAGATGTCAGAAGCGAAATATCAAGCGCTTTAAAAGCGTTACGAGTCATTTCCATCATTATTTGATGCCTTTGGAAAACTTGTGCTAATCCCTCTTTTTCCATTAATGCTAAAGCCTGTTCAAGTCCAAACAACAAAGACAGTCCTGGAGTAAATGGTGTTGAAGCCTCATTTAAACTTTTTCGGTATTTATTTAAGTCTAAATAGAAACGTGGCTGCTGATTTTCCTCTATTACTTCCCAAGCACGCTCACTAACTGCAATAAAAGTTAGTCCTGCAGGTAACATCATAGCTTTTTGTGAACCAGTAACAAAGACATCAACACCCCATTCATCCATCTTTGTTTCCACTCCGCCAACACAGGAAACACCGTCTACTACCATTAGAGCTTTTGAATTTTCATGTACGACATTGCTAATTTCCCGTATCGGATTTAGCACACCTGTTGATGTTTCACAATATGTCGAAAAGACTGCTTTAATTTGAGGATTGTTTTTCAGATAATCTTTCACGATCTCAGGTTGAACAGCATCTCCCCATGTGATATCCAAACGGTGTACATTCAATTGATAAGATTCGCAAATTTTAGCAAAACGATCTCCAAATGCACCCGTTACAATAACAAGTACATCATCGCCAGCTTGAGCAGTATTTACCACTGCAGCTTCTAAGCCAGAAGTACCACTACCCGTAATGATAAGCACATCCTGCTCTGTTCCAAATACAGGAGATAGTTTTGGTTTGATTCGCTGAAGGAGTTCTTTCGTCTCAATCCCCCGATGACCGATCATCGGTTGACTTATTGCCCGCTGAATACTCGGCGGTATAGGTGAAGGCCCTGGAATACGCAGTATATTCGTATCTTGTAGCATGATTAATCCCCTCTCAATTTTAGAAATCAAATACTATAAAAAATAAAAAAGCCCTTTCGCCCTTAATAGCTTAAGCTAAGGGGCGAAAAGGTTTCATTTTTCGCGGTACCACCCTTTTTTTACTGCATATGAATCCTATACGCAGTCTTCATTGGATTTACGATAACGGCCAGGTTGCCGGACAAACCTACTGTATGGTTTCAATTTGTCTATTCCGAAGTGCCGTTCACAAAAAGAATACACTGATTTACACCATCCATCAGCTCTCTAAAGTATCTCATTTTCATGAACCTATCTTCATCTTTATAGTTATTTATGAAATTGCTATAAAATAATAAATTTTTTAATTAATAATAATAATCATAGCAAAATTTCATTTATTGTCAACATATTTTGATATAATAATTTGAAAGAAAGAATTTAAATCGGTTGCTCAAATAAGTTCACACCTTCTTCCTCTTATATAAGAGTTTCATATTTCACCAGTTATTTAAATACTCTTTTCCCATCTATTTAATCAACTTAATTTATAAAGTAGCCCTAAATTTTATATATTTGTACATTTAACTGATTCTATATACTTCTTTATTCTTTAATTCTCTGCGAAGTATTTTTCCGCTGATTTTTGTTTTTGGTAACTTATCCAGCACTTCAATTTCTCTAGGAGCTGCATGTGCTGATAGATTATAGGAATAGTAAAACTCCTATCAGTCCTACTAATAGGAATTTTATGACATAACGTTTTCTAAAAATCCCTTTTTCAAGCATTTTACCCTCTCCTTTTTCTATAAAATAATAAATAAAAACCCTCTTCCTAAGAAGAGGGGGAAAAACTATTCTCTCTTCTCATCTACTAGGAAATATCCTGCAGGAATTAGCACCTTCATAAACTATTTAATCTAGCCTATGGGTTGCCGGGTATCATCGGGCCAGTCCCTCCACCACTCTGGATAAGATTTATTTAATTTTATTAACTAATGATAATTCAGAGTCTATCACAAGGATTTATTTCTGCCAACACTGTTACTGTAAAAATATGAATATTTGTATATAAGGTCATGCATAATCTAGAGAGCTTTGAAGAAATTCTGTTCATCCCAAATAACGATGATAAAGTGTTTTGGCTTCCGATATATTCTTCGTTCCATGTATAAGTGTACGACCATCCTGAAATAGAACGAGCCGCTTTTTTTCAACTGTAAAAGAAAGCAGAAATGGGTTTTGTTCTACCTTCCCCATAGATGACAATGTCTGAGCTATCGTTTCTAAATCACGTTTTTCTTTTTTGGCCGGACGAATTTGAACAGAATCTCTTCCACAAAGCACAGCTGATTTTGTTTGATTTTCATAATCAAGGAATGGGTACGTAGGATGAACGCCGCAGGAGGTGCAATCAGCTTTTCTTAAACTAGAAACATTGATTTTTGATTCTTCGTTTTTCCAAAGATCAAAGGATACTAATTTTTCTCTTCGTGCGCCCCAATCTTCTGTAAGTATTTTTAGTGCCTCGGCTGTTTGATACACTACGACCATATTAGCTGCAGGACTGATGATCCCCGCGGTATCACAGGTCAGTCCGCCAATAGGCACAGTTTCCATCAAACAATGTAAACATGGTGTTTGATTTGGAATAATTGTAAAACTAATACCATAGCTCCCGACACAAGAGCCATAAATCCAAGGCACCCCATATTTCTGTGAAATATCATTAATAATCATCCGAATATCAAAATTATCGGTAGCATCTATTATTAGATCAACATTTTCTATTAAGCTTTCAAATTCTTGCGGATCGACATCTAAAATATGGGCTTCTATTTCTACCTCAGAATTAACTTGTTGGAGCCGCTTTTTGGCAGCAATTGCTTTTGGTATACGCTCTATTGCGTCTGATTCAACAAATAGCTGTTGTCGTTGTAAATTACTCCATTCAACATAATCGCGATCCACTATCGTTATTTTTCCAACACCCCCGCGGACAAGTGATTCCGCATTACCTGTGCCAAGAGCCCCTGCTCCCACGAGTAACACATGCTTTTTTTTTAGTCTTCTTTGTCCCTTTTCACCAATCGGAGCGAACAGCGTTTGTCTGGAATAACGATCATTCATCCGATACTCAGCCCTTCCATTGGACTGCTTGCTGTTGCTGTTCGTTTTTTAGGAATTCTTCCAGCTTCATAACCTAAGCGGCCCGCTTCAATTGCGAGTTTCATCGCTTTAGCCATTTTTACTGGGTCATCTGCAGCAGATACCGCTGTATTTAGTAACACAGCGTCAGCTCCTAATTCCATCGCTATTGCAGCATCAGCAGGAGAACCAATACCAGCGTCGACAATCACTGGAACCTTTGTTTGTTCAACAATAAAACGTAAATGAAGCGGATTAATAATTCCTTGACCTGATCCAATTGGTGAAGCTCCCGGCATGATCGCATGGGCACCAAGTTCTTCCAGTCTTTTAGCAAGCACAACATCATCAGAAGTATATGGCAGAACTGTAAAACCTTCTTTGAGCAGTTCCTCTGTTGCTTTTAATGTTTCCACAGGATCCGGAAGCAACGTCTTATCGCAACCAATAACTTCTACTTTGATCATATCGCAAAGCCCTGAGGCTTGAGCTAGTTTAGCATGGCGTACTGCTTCTTGAGCTGTTTTTGCACCAGCTGTATTTGGTAGCAAGTTAACTTTATCTAAATCTATTTTTTCAAGAAAATTAGGTTGACTTGGTTCATAAATGTTCATGCGCCGGACAGTAAATGTTAAAATTTCAGATTCTGATACCTCTACGGCTTGTTTTTGAATATCAAAATTTGGATATTTTCCTGTTCCTAATAGTAATCTGGAATGAAATTGTTTATCGTTAATGGTTAGCATCTCAACCGCCTCCTACAAATTGGACTAATTCTATTTTGTCACCTTCAAAAATTTGAGTTTTTTCATGTGCATTTTTATCTAAAATCGTGTCATTATGTTCCACAATGATGACAGGGTTGTTTATGTTAAAATGATCAATAACTCCTTTAATTGTACGCACCGAATCAGGTACAGTTACAACCTCCCCGTTTACTCGCAGATTCACTTGCTCACCTCCTCTACACTACGTTGTTTTATTTAAAAAGGGGCTTCTATTTCCTCTCCCTCAAGAAGTTTGGCCATATTTAACCCGGTAATAGGTGCAAGAAGTATTCCATTCCGGTAGTGACCTGTAGCAATCGATAATCCCTCAAACAGCGGGTGTCTTCCCATGTATGGTGTTTTATCAGCTGTTTGCGGCCGAATCCCAGCCCAAGATTTTTCCCACTGTGCACAGGTTAATTCCGGAATCAGTTTGATAGCGCGCTGCATAAGCTGAACGAGGCCCTCTAAATGAACCGATTCATCAAATGTATTTGCTTCTTCGGTCGCTCCAATAACTAGCCTTCCATCTGGTTTTGGCACAATATAACAACCTTTTGAGAATATCGTTCGTATAACCGGGCTCTTTTTAACCCGGACGGAAAAACATTCTCCTTTTACTGGATACGTGTTCAACTTTATCCCTAATTGACTTAGTAATTGTTCACTCCACGCCCCCCCTGTTATAACTGTTTCATCGGCAAATATTTTGCCTATCATCGTTTGAACGCCTATGATTCTATTTGTTTCTTTAATAAAACCACAAACCTCCGTATGTTCCATCATTTCTGCTCCCAGACCTATAGCAGCATGAGCTAATGCTCTAGATAGATTTGGTGGGGAAACATTTCCATCGTTTGGGATATACATAGCCCCTTTTATATACTCAGAAAGGGAAGGTTCCCACTCTCTTAATTCGTTTGGAGCTATCCAAGATGCACTTTCACCTAGCTTTTTCTGAATGGATATGATGGATGCTAGTGAAGCAGCTTCTGCATCCGTTTTCGCTATTTTAAATATCCCATTTTGTACGAGTTGAATATCTATTCCTGTCAATTCTTTTAATTCCTCTGCAAGTTTTGGAAACATTCCCCTGCTTTTTCTAGCTAAGCGGAATAATGGGCTATCTTTTTCCAATTCTGATTGCGCACCCAGCATTCCCGCTGCAGCACTTGATGCTTTGCTGGCTAGCTTATTTTTCTCCAGCAGCAGCACGTTTCTTCCTCGCTTACTTAATTGGTAAGCAATGGAACTCCCAATAACTCCGCCTCCAACGACAATCACATCATAATGTTTTTTCATCATTCACTTCGCCTTCTCTAAACTTTTTCTATATGCTAATGTAGCTTGTATAGGATTCTTTGCGAGTAAAACCCCTGATAGAACTGCAATCCCTCTAGCACCTGCTTTAATTACTTCTCCCGTATTTTCAGGAGTAATACCACCAATAGCTATGACTGGCACCTTGACGGTACTTGTAATTTCTTGTAATTTTTCAAGTCCTCTAGGAGGTATACCAGGTTTTGATTGTGTATTAAAAATATGACCATAAAACAAGTAATTTGCACCTTTTTCCTCCGCTAATATTGCTTGCTCCACTGAATGAGTTGAACAACCAATTTGCAATGATGGAAACGCTCCTTTTACCAAAGCAATATCTGCGCTATGATGTGTGAGCTGCACACCAATTGTTTGCATGATGTATGCAATATCAATACGGTCATTAATAATGATCTTTTCTTGCGGAACTCCTTTATCTATTAATGTTTGGACAACATTCACTATTTCCTTTGCAGACCAATTTTTTTCACGTATATGGACCCTATCAACATATTCATGAATCGTTTGTAGAATGCCAGTAAAAGTTTCAGCAGATTGTTGTCCTGTTGAGATAAGATGTAATTGTTTAGTGAATGGAATCACCTCCCGTTCTGGAATCGTAAACTTTTGTCTTATCAACGGAAATGACTTTTATATAAACAAAAAACCACTTCCGTTACGCACAGCGCATAAGGAAGTGGTTTCAGATTTTTAACATAACAAATAATTACACATACTAAACATATGTATAACATTCGATGTAATCCTCAACACGTTACTTCCCTACGCTGGCTTCAACCAGATCAGGTTCAAAGAGTCCCAAAGTAATCACTTTGATCTCAGCCTTTTTAAAAGGCACCCCCAGTGTTTATACTCAATATCTAGTTTTAATTTTTAATGTCTACTATTAGTCTAACATGTTTTAATTATGTGTCAATTACAAACGTTTTCGCTTTATATTAGGAAATTTCTATTGACAGGATAATTGTTACGCTTTATTCTACTATTGTAAACCTTATTTTTTTAAAGTTAACAATAGAAGGAGGTGTAATGCTTATTTACACAAGCGAAAAATACTTCAGCATCAGGATGAGAGCTTCAAAATATGCATCCTCAGAGCAAGATGAAAAACATATTTCCGGAGGCGAAGCTCTGTGTACATACGATAAAATAAAAGATACGGTAAATACACTGTTGGATAAAGCCTTATCTCATTCAAGGGGAGATCCTGATTTTATGCAGATACAATTTGATGTATTAAATGATCCCATTAAAAAAATCAATCCTTTATTCGTCTCTAATAATTCAGTGAATTCGGATAAAACAGGAAGGGAATTGGCATTAAAGTTTCTCGTTCAATCTGGGGTTTCAGAAAAAGCTATTGCAAAGGGATATCAACATTTAATAGATCAATCTGAATTAAGAGGAGCCATTTTAATTGATTACCAATCAGGTGAACGGGTTGATAACTCAAACGAACGTGGAATACGTGTATCTAGGATGGACTGGTTGCAATCAGATTTTGAAAGATGGGCTGCATTTTATAACCTCCCAACAAATCCAAGACTAAAAGAAGCACTCGTTCTTGCTACGAAAGTGAATGATCACCCTTTAGCCATTGCAGAATTATGTTGGTCAGATGATCCCGGCTATATAACTGGTTACGTAGCCAGTAAAAGATTAGGTTATCAGCGAATTACGAAAATGAAGTCTCCTGGTGATGAGCAAGGATGCAGAATTTTCTTTATTGATGGAACAAAATATACAAATTCTTATATTCATTACTTGCAAAAGCAACCAATTTTAATTTCTTGGAGGGATAAATAATGACAAAAACATTACTGGAAAAAAGTAAGGAACATTTATGGTTACCTTTTACGCAAATGAAAGATTATGAAAAGGATCCCCTCATTATTGAGAGTGGAAATGGAGTTAAATTAAAGGATATCGATGGGAAAGAATATTATGATGGTTTTTCATCTGTCTGGCTTAATGTTCATGGTCACCGTAAAAAAGAATTAGATGATGCAATAAAAAAGCAATTAAATAAAATTGCGCATTCCACATTGCTTGGGATGACAAATGTACCTGCAACAGAACTAGCTGAGAAATTAATTGAGATTACTCCAGAACAATTAACACGCGTATTTTATTCAGACAGCGGTGCAGAAGCTATTGAAATTGCACTTAAAATGGCATACCAATATTGGAAAAATGAAGGATACCAAAAGAAAAGAAAGTTTATATCAATGAACAATGGCTATCACGGTGACACCATAGGTGCTGTAAGTGTAGGGTCAGTAGAGCTTTTCCACCAAGTATACGGTCCTTTAATGTTTGATAGTTTTAAAGCACCTATCCCAAATGTATATCGGTCCAACAGTGAAAATCCAGACCAATGCCGCGATGAATGTTTAAATATTCTCGAGCAATTACTTATTGAAAATTATCAAGATATAGCAGGATTAACAATTGAGGCCATGGTTCAAGGAGCCGCAGGTATGATTGTTATGCCTGATGGATTTTTATCGGGGGTGAGAGAGCTTTGTACAAAGTACGATGTACTTATGATCGTGGATGAAGTTGCGACTGGCTTTGGCCGTACCGGTAAAATGTTTGCTTGTGAACATGAGGGAATCCAGCCTGATCTAATGACAGTCGGTAAGGGAATTACAGGAGGTTATTTACCAATATCTGCAACATTTACAACAGAGGATATATATAACGCTTTTTACGATGATTATGAAAAGCTAAAAACACTTTTCCATGGACATTCTTATACCGGAAATCAACTTGGGTGTGCAGTAGCGATTGAAAATTTGCGGTTATTTGAATCAGAAAAAATCATCGATCGTGTAAACGAAAAAGCAGAAGAAGTGAAAACATTACTGTATGACCTAGAACTACTTCCCCATGTAGGTGAAATAAGACAACTTGGATTAATATGTGGGATAGAATTAGTTAAAAACAAAAAAACAAAGGAACCGTTCCCTTTCAATAGTCGAGTAGGATATCATGTTTCACTAAAAATGAGGGAATTAGGAATGATAACAAGACCGATGGGAGATGTCATCGTTTTTATGCCGCCATTTGCAAGCAGTAGTGATGAATTAACTGAAATGGTGAAAATCATGAAGAACGCGATTGTTGAAGTAACACAAGGAGCAGCTACAATTGACGCTTGATCAATGGCTCACCCAACGTCTCGAAAAGACAAAAAATGCTGGTTTATATCGACAGTTGCGAATCATGCATCATGGACCTCGCCCTCAAATGCTGGTAAACCAAAAAGATGTGCTTGTGTTCTCATCAAACAATTACTTAGGAATGGCTAATAAAAAAGAATTAATTGATGCTGCCAAAATCGCTTTAATTGAATTTGGAGTAGGAAGTAGTGGTTCACAATTAACAACAGGTCATTCGTATTGGCATCACAAGCTCGAAAATCGTATCACTACATTTAAGAAAACAGAATCTACGCTTCTTTTCTCAAGTGGTTATTTAGCGAACATCGGTGTCTTATCAACCGTTCCTGAAGAAGGCGATATTATTTTAAGTGATCAGCTGAACCATGCCAGTATTATTGATGGATGCCGTTTATCAAAAGCTGACACAGTGATTTATAAACATGTTGACATGATGGATCTTGAAAATAAATTGAAAAGGACATCTAACTATAAAAGACGATTTATTATCACAGATGGTGTATTTAGCATGGACGGGAACATAGCACCATTAGATAAAATTGTTGCATTAGCAAATCGTTATGACACCTTTGTCATTGTAGATGATGCACATGCGACAGGAGTCCTTGGTAAAAATGGACGGGGAACCAATGAATATTTTGACGTTGAACCTGATATCGTCATTGGTACCATGAGTAAAGCAATAGGAACGGAAGGTGGCTTTGTTACAGGTTCAAAAACATCCATCGATTTTTTACTAAACCACGCAAGGAGTTTTATTTTTCAAACGGCAATTGCCCCTGTCATTTGTGCAGCATCCTATACAGCAATAAATAGGATAGAAGAAGATAAAAAACAACGCTCCCTTTTGCTAAAAAAAATAAAGACGGTAAAAACAACACTTACAGAAATGGGATATGAAGTAAGAGGGGGAGAAACACCTATTATACCGGTATTGATTGGGAGTGCCGAAAAAGCAGTGCTATTTGCTGATAAACTTTATGAAAGAGGCATTTATGCCCCTGCTATTCGCCCGCCAAGTGTACCATATGGACAAAGTAGAATCCGACTAACGATCACGACAGAACATACGGAAGAAAACATCAAAAAGTTGTTACTATCATTTAAAGAAATAGGAAAAGAGTTGAATATCATATGAAAGGATTTTTCATAACAGGTACTGATACGGATGTCGGAAAAACATTAATTTCATCTGGTCTTGCAGCTATATTCAAGGAAAAAAATATGGATATAGGTGTATACAAACCCTTGTTAAGTGGTGCTTCGCGGTATCATCCTAATAGTGACACAAGTCTTCTTAAGGAAATGGCACAGACCAAACTGTCGAATGCATCGATCACGCCCTTTCAATTTAAAGAGCCATTAGCGCCCTATGTAGCTGCTAAGTTAGAAGGACGAAGCATTTATTTAGAGGATGTCGTAGCACACTGGAAAAAGATCCAAAAAAAGCATGATTATTTCATAGTTGAAGGTGCCGGTGGTATATCTGTACCATTGGGTGAAGATTTTTTAGTCAGCCATTTAATTCAAGAATTACAACTTCCAATCATAATCGTTGCCCGTTCAGACCTTGGTACTTTCAATCATACATTTTTAACAGTACAATACGCTAAAGAAATGAAACTGAACATTGCTGGCATCATCATAAATGGAATAGACGATCCACCTAATCTCGCTGAAAAAACAAATCCAAATTTAATCGAATCTTTTTGTAAAGTACCAATCCTGGGTATTTTACCAAAAATGCAAGTAGTTGATGCACAAGATTTTAAACAAATTATAAAAGACAATATTGACACCGCTTCACTTATTCATCAAATGCAACAGAACGGATGATTGAAAATTATTTAAATCAATGAATGGAGGATTTTCATGTCAAGCCCCAATCATTTAACGAGGGAAGATCTAATTTCTTTCCCTCTAAATACGCATCAATTTATCAACAATCCTTATCCGACCTACAGCCATATACAGTCCATACATCCGGTGTATTGGAACGCTAAACGAAAATACCGCGGATGGTTTATAACCGGCTACAACGAAGCAAAAACAGCTCTAAAGGATAGCCGGTTAGAGAACCGAATTCCTTTACCTGTAATGACAAAGAAATACCAACATCTAAGAAAGCTACTGACAAATATGTTACTCTATAAAAATCAAATGGACCATATCAGGATTCGCAAAATAGTCAGCAAAGCTTTTTCTCCAAGGAGGATTAGTTATTATCAACCTTATATAAAGAATACCGTTCATGAACTACTAGAAGACTGCACAAAACAAAGGAAAAAAACGATTGATATCATTTCTGATTTTGCATTTCCATTAACTAGTCTTGTGATCGCTAAACTATTAGGCATACCCGAAAAAGAAAGACACCATTTTAGAAAATGGGCTATTCAATTAGTTAAAACGATTGATTTATCCCGGTCAAAGGTAGATATACAAAAGGGAGAATATCTCATTGAAAGATTAATGAAGTACTTTCAACATCTTATTCATGAAAAAACGAATAACCCTGAGCATGACTTAATCAGTTTATTGATAAAGGATGAACAACTAACAGAAGAGGAATTGATTGCAACCTGTATTCTACTCGTTATTGCTGGTCATGAAACAACCGTTAATTTAATCTGTAATAGCATTTATTCATTGCTAAAACACCCTGATCAATTGTTAAAATTGCAAGAAAATCCAAATTTGATTGACACAGCCATCGAAGAATTTTTACGTTACGAGAGCCCTACACAATTAACTGCTCGTATAGCCTCTGAAGATATGGAATTAGGTGGAAAATCTATAAAAAGTGGGGAACATATATACATATTATTAGGGGCCGCTAATCGAGATCCTAATACATTTTATCTTCCTGACACACTTGATATAACAAGAAAACCTAACCCTCATCTTTCCTTTGGCCATGGTGCCCACTTCTGTATTGGGGCTTCACTTGCCCGGATGGAGGCAAAAATAGCACTTCTTGCACTAATACAACAAAAGCCTAACATAAAACTACAATCCGATAATATACAATGGCGAAGGCTTATTGGTTTCAGAGCATTAGCGAAGCTTCCGGTTATTGTTGATTAATTGAAAGTTCATTACAAACGATACAAGTTAAGTTTATAGCTTAACTTGTATCGTCTTCCAATGATAAGAATTGCTATTATTTGAAAACAATAAAGCTGCTGCCTATCCATTTTCAATCTGTCTATCAATTTTATTTTTTTGCACTTTTACCTGTGTAGTCAGCAATACACCAATAATTACGGCTAATGTACCAATTAAATGCATGATTGTTATCTCCTCATCTAACCATAGAAATGCACCGGTCATAGTAACAATCGGTAAAAAGTTCAGAAACACAGAAGCTCGGGATGGACTTAACAAATCAACAGCGCGGTTATAGAACAGCAAAGCAATAAAAGATGGAAACACTCCTAAATAAACAAGACCCATTATCTTCGCAATAGTAAGGAAGGGTAATCCAGCTATAAACCATTCCAAAAGGACAACAGGTAGTAATATAATGACAGAAATGCCTGTCATCATAAGCAAAACTCCATAATGAGGAAACAGATGCATATATTTTTTAACCATGATCGAATAAATCGCCCATGCAATAACCGCTCCGATCATAATTCCGTCGCCAACATTCCAATCAATGGATGTCAGATGGAATACCTGACCATTCATAATCACCCACAATGATCCGAAAAAGGACAACAAAATCCCAATCCAATGGACAAAATATAATTTGTCTTTAAGTAAAATGACGCTTAATATCACTGTTGCAACCGGAATGGATGACTCTAATACGGATACCTTCGTCGCTGTCGTGAAGCTTAAAGCTCCATATATAAAAGTGTTAAATAGCGTGATGCCTGTTAAGGTCATTAACAGAAAAGGTTTTTTGTATGTTAAAAATGTTGACCGATATGTCCATGCCTCACGAATTCCAAACGGGATCATTATGATAAACGCAATTAACAACCGAAAGAATGCAATGGTAAGCGGCGGCAAATCGTTCATTGCTTTACCAACAAGAATATTTCCTGCATAAAATAGTACAACGAAAATCATGAATATGTAGGGATACAAATAAAAACCCCCTATCCCAAAAGCAATAAATAAAGGCCCTAACCAAAAATGCTAGGAGCCAATATCTTTTGCTTTTATATTCTACTTATTATTTAACAGAAGATTCCTTCGGCAATTCTACTACCCAATCAAATGGATCTTCTAATTTTCCTAGTTGAATTCCTGTTAACGTTTCATATAGTTTTTTAGATATTTCACCTGTTTTCCCTTCATTGACAACCATTTCTTCCCCTTCCCAGTTAAGTTCGCCGATTGGTGAAATAACTGCTGCAGTTCCTGTTCCAAAAGCTTCTTCTAATTGACCATTATGATGTGCTTCTTGAACTTCCTTCATGGAAATTTTGCGTTCTTTAACAAGCATACCCCAATGTTTTAATACTTGAATGATGGAGTTTCGAGTTACTCCTTCTAAAATACTTCCGTTTAAAGCTGGTGTCACAATTTCGCCATTTATCTTAAAAAAGATATTCATACTGCCAACTTCTTCTACAAATTTCTTTTCCACTCCATCTAACCATAATACTTGAGAAAATCCTTTTTGATCAGCTTCTTCCTGTGCTTTTAAACTTGCAGCATAGTTTCCTGCTGTTTTTGCTGTTCCTGTTCCACCAGCAACTGCACGAATATATTCATTTTCCACAAGAATTTTCACAGGATTAATTCCCTCTTTATAATACGCTCCCACAGGAGATAAAATAATCATAAAACGATACTTTTTAGATGGGGAAACACTAAGATTGGATTCTGTAGAAATCATAAATGGACGGATATATAGTGATGTTCCTTCTGCATTAGGAATCCAGTCTTTATCAATTGTAATTAACTTCTTCAACGCTTCTAATGCCAATGCTTCGTCTACTTTTGGCATACTCAATCGATTACTTGATTTATTTAGTCTTTCCATATTTTTCTCTGGACGGAATAATCTGATAGACCCGTCTTGGCCCATATATGCTTTTAAACCTTCAAAAACAGTTTGACCATAATGAAAAATCATCGCAGATGGATCAAGTGTGATCGGTTCATAAGGTACAATTCTTTTGTCATGCCACCCTTTTCCCTCAGTATAATCAGCAACAAACATATGATCTGTAAATTGCTTTCCAAATACTAATTGATCAGCTGCTGGCTTTTGTTTTTTGGTCGTTGCCAAATCGATTTTAATATTTTGTTCTTTCATCGGTGAAGCCCCCTAATTAAAATTCACTCTGATTTTCCGTACTAAATCCTATCTTTTTATCAGCTAATAGGAGATGAAGTGATATAAAATAATTTAAATTTTAATATTAATTATACAATAATTTTTAAAATATATCTATTATATTGAAACTTTAAATAATAAAATGCAAATGACTGTATATTAACTGTTCCATTCATTCTTTTTTAATTTACCATTTTATTAATGTAACTGTATTGGTTCTAAAAATTCAATACTCACGATATGATAATACCATTGTGAAAGGTGGAGATTATATTGAAAAACTTAAACATCCTTTTAATTGGCGGGGATGCCAGATATCTTGAAGTCATTGATACATTGGCCGCAGATGGGGCAAATATATACTTAATTGGCTATGAATCAGCCTCCTTTGATACTCCTAATATATTTCATACGAAATGCGAGAATTTAGACCTTCATACAATCGATGCCATCTTACTACCTGTGTCTGGAACAGATGCATCGGGAAAAATAAAGACCTCTTTCTCTGACGAATCTATCTATTTAACAGAGGATATGGTCACTCAAACGCCTAAACACTGCATTATATGTACAGGAATATCTAATAGCTTTTTGGATAAAATAACAAGAAGCAGCAACCGGAGATTAGTACGCTTATTTGCCCGTGATGACCTAGCTATTTATAATTCAATTCCTACTGCCGAAGGGGCGTTAAGTATAGCGATGGAGCATACTGATTACACGATTCACGGATCATCTGTAATGATTCTTGGTTTTGGAAGAGTGGGAATAACCGTTGCACGCATGTTTTCCGCTGTTGGAGCCAATGTTTCTGTTTGTGTAAGAAAATCAGCAGATATCGCTCGCATGAAGGTGATGGGGTTAAAGCCGGTGTGCATGAAAGATTTAAACCAAAAAATTGGTAATGTTGATATTTGCATTAATACAATTCCCCATCTAGTTATCAATTCAACTGTTCTTTCAAGTATGCAACAGTCAGCACTCATCATTGATCTTGCCTCCTCACCAGGTGGAGTCGATTTTGACTTTGCCAAAAAACATGATATTCAAACAATACACGGACTTGGTTTACCAGGAAAAGTTGCTCCTAAAACAGCCGGCAAGGTAATTGCAGAAGTTTTTACGGATGTGCTAGCATTTAACAATAATTAAAAAGAGACTGTTTGTCATAAGGGATGGTTCCTTATGACAACAGCCTCTTTTTTTATTCTTATTCTTTATCCTTATCTTGTTTACGTTCCAAAATCTTATCAATCAAGCCATAGTCTACCGCTTGTGCTGCAGACTTAAAGTTATCGCGTTCTGTATCGCGTTCAACAACTTCTAGCGGCTGACCAGTACGTTCAGAGAGAATTTTATTCATCTTTTCTTTCATTTGAATAATGCGGCGTGCGTGAATTTCAATATCAGTCGCCTGTCCTTGTGTTCCGCCTAATGGCTGGTGAATCATTACCTCACTGTTTGGAAGTGCATAACGTTTTCCTTTCTCTCCGGCAGCTAATAGGAAAGCACCCATTGATGCGGCCATTCCAGTACAAATGGTTGATACATCTGATTTTATAAATTGCATTGTATCATAGATGGCCATTCCAGCTGTAATGGACCCGCCCGGTGAGTTGATATAGATAGAAATGTCTTTCTCAGGATCCTCTGCCTCTAGGAAAAGTAATTGTGCTACAATTGAATTTGCAACATTATCATCAATTGCACTGCCAAGCATAATAATTCGGTCTTTTAACAAACGTGAGTAAATATCATATGCTCGTTCGCCACGGTTGGTTTGTTCAATAACTGTTGGTATTAAAACCATGTTTATTTTCCTCCCTTATCGTTCAACTTCATTCACGATGTTGTGAATATATTTTAATAATAACTAATAGGTCAGGAAAGGTCAAACAAAAACATCTATTATTTCGATGCTATCTATTTATGACCTTTTGATGTTTCAAACATACTTTATAGGTTTCCCAATTTATAGTCATTTAAACCTTAAAATGGATACTTATTATACAGTTTGACAAAGATCTAAAATATCCTTCTTTTTCAATGAAACAGGTTAATTACATTACATATAATAAAACTCTTGTGTATATGGATAGAAAACGTTATAATATCTAATGTGTCTAATATGTGCCCGTAGCTCAGCAGGATAGAGCAATGGTTTCCGGTACCATGTGTCGGGGGTTCGAATCCTCTCGGGCGCG
>NZ_JFBD01000092.1 GCF_000709085.1 Virgibacillus alimentarius
TTTATTTATGTTCTTCCTGATAGTCAAAATACGCCTGGATTAATGTTTTAGCTGCAATAGGCAAAGCGCGTTCATCAATATCAAATTTAGGATGGTGGTGCGGGAACTCATGATTTTCTATTTGTGCTCCAGTAAAAAAATAAGCACCAGGTCGTTCCATCATATAATAAGCAAAATCTTCCCCAGCCATCTCCGGAATAATTTCTTCGGCTTTATGAATTTCAGGTATCTTATTGGCGGATTGCAGCACTAGGTCTGCTTCTTTTTCATGATTAATAAGTGGAGGATAACCATCGTTATAGTTTAGGGTATAGGTTGCATCGTTTCCTATACATACCCCTTTAATAATTGTTTCCATTTCTTTTTTCACTTGCTTTTGAACATCTTTACGAAGATAACGGACGGTTCCGGTTAATCTTGCTTTATCGGCGATAATATTAAATGCATCCCCAGCCTCAAACACACCGATTGTGATGACAGCTGTGGCTAAGGGATCAATACGTCTGCTGACAATTTTTTGTAACTCTGACACGACCTGAGAACCAATCACAATTGCATCTTTTGTATGATGTGGTTGTGCACCATGTCCTCCTTGTCCCTGGATAATAATTTCAAAATCATCAGCACCAGCCATGAAAGCATTTTTTGAGGTTTGCAGTACACCTAAAGGAGTTGTCGCCCATAAATGTGTTCCAAATATAGCATCAACCTCATTCAGTGCCCCGGCTTCGATCATTGGTTTTGCTCCTCCTGGCACCTGCTCTTCTGCATATTGATGCAGGAATTTAATTGTACCAGGTAATTCTGATTGAAATGGCTGTATTGCTTTAGCAAGTGTCAGGAGGACTGCCGTATGTCCATCATGGCCACATGCATGCATAACGCCATCTATTTTGGATTTATATGGAACATCATTTTCTTCTTGAATGGGAAGAGCGTCAAAGTCAGCTCTTAAAGCAATTGTTTTACCAGGTTTTCCACCTTTTAATGTGGCAATAACACCATTGCCTCCAAATTTTTCTTGGTAGGGGATGCCTAATTTTTCGTAAAAGTCACTAATGAATGTAGCAGTTTCTGTTTCATGAAAGGAAAGTTCTGGATATTGATGCAGATACCTGCGTATGTCAACCATTTCCGAATACAATTCATCAATTGCTCTATGTATATCTTTTATCAAAAAAATCCCTCCCTCTGTTTGAATTATATCATTTTTTAGGTAATATGTAATAATTAAAAGAGGATAGTATCAAATTACTATCCTCTAGTTTGATTGAAGTGAGTTTTTAAGCGAATGCTGGATCTTGCAGTATACGCTCTACTTCTTGTTTATGATTTGTTTCATCTGCGATCAAATCTTCCAATTTTACTCCAAGTTCTGTATATCCTAATGCATCTGCTTGTTGTTTTCTTTTCTTATAACGTTCGATTGTGTCTGTTTCGGCTTTAAGTGTAGCCTCAAGAAGGTCTTTTACATCTGTTGGTTGCTCTACTTCTGCAGCTTTTGTTGTCGGGGTGCCACCTAAAGCACTGATTTTCTCTGACAAATATAAAGCATGACCCAGTTCTTCTGAAATTTCGCTTTCAAAAAATGGCTTCAGTGCAGGTCGATATAAACCAGAAACAACAGCTGCACTATAAGTGTATTGGATCGCTGCCCCATATTCATGAGCTAAGTCTACATTTAAACCATCGATTAGTTCTTGTAATTCTTGATTCATCGTCTATCCCAACCTTTTTGTTTTATCGTTATATAATACAATTCCCTATTTTTTTCTTTTAAAACTTTTTTAGGTTATTATTTTAGGGAGGAGGTATTGTTCATGTCAAAAAAAAGACTTTATAGTATTCTCTTTTTATGTGTATTTACCTTTATTATAATGACCAATTGGTTTGTTCAAATCATAAATGGAAAAATGCCATATCTCGATCAATGGACAAGGGCACTTGTAGACACACTGGCTGATACGAATATATTTATGGTTTCTCGCTGGATTACTGAATTAGGTTCTGCATCTTTTTTAGTACCCTTTACGTTACTAATGAGTATTTGTTTTTGGTGGCTGTTTCACGAATGGATAACTCCGCTACTGTTTGCTTTGGGTACCTTGATTAGTCATTATATGAATGTCATCATTAAGATGCTGGTTTCTAGGGAACGGCCTCGTATTTTCACTGAAGCAAATGCTGAAGGTTATAGTTTCCCTTCCGGACACGCAATGATTTCTCTTGTTTGCTATGGCTTGTTTACCTATTTTATTACAGAAAAAATAAGTTCCAAGAAATTGAAACTTTGTGTAAACCTGGCTTCAGCAATACTCATTTTTATGATTGGTATGAGCAGGTTTATTATTAATGTCCATTATTTGACAGATGTATTAACAGGATTTATGTTTGGTTTCATCATGCTTATAGTTATTATTTATATTCATAAGTATGTTGTGCACAGGTTTTTGAATAAGCAAATGTAAAAAGAGGACGGCCTTGTAGCAATTAATGTTCCCGAGACACCCTTATGATTATTTATTGATCTGGATCAATCATCTGATAACTCGTAATAAATGGACGTTCGAGAAAATATGCAGGTGGTTTGGTTGTTTTCTCCTGATGCGCTTTGGCAAATTGGTCCGATTTTTTCCAGTTTTCGAAATCTTGTTCTGAAGCCCATTGTGTTAAAACAATATACGTGTTCCCTTTAGCAGGCGAAAGTAAGCGGAACGCCTGAAATCCAGGCATTGTTTCGACTCCATTTTGACGATTTTTAAAACGATCTTCAAAGACTGGGTGTTCTTCTTCGGCAACAGGTATATTATTCATAACAATAAATCCTTTATCTTGTATATCTCCCTTAGAAGTTAGTACGTTATAAGTTCGTCCAGATGAAAAAACATTTTTATGATTACCTTCATAGTATACGACAGTACTTGTACCATTGTTCATAAAATAAAAATGGATATTAGGGTGTTTTTTATTAAGGCTTTTTAAAAAGTTTAATGTTCCATTTGTCATAAAAGCTTTCAATGTATGATCCCCCTTTCAATTGATTTCACTATCCATCATACCCTATTGTATGTCCAGTTAGCCAAAATTTTTACTTATTTATAATTAATATTAAAAAATAATTAGTATTTATTTCTTTTAGATTGAAGAAATATGTCGTATAATATATAACGATGATTGGATTACAATCATGCCTGAGGTGAACAAATGAACGAAAATTATCGAAGTCGTAAAGAACGATTATTCTCTATGTCTCAGAAATTGAAAAAGCCGCTATTTATTATGGGCTTTATCGTAGTTCTCGGGTTAATAGGCTACGGGCTGATTTTATTTGGAGGCAAACTCGTAGTTAACCAAGAAGATCTGGTTTTAGACACAACAACAACCATCGAAACAGCTGATGGAAAAGTGATAAGCAAACTATATAATGAAAATCGCATACCCGTTTCTATTGATGATATACCAGAACATGTGAAAAATGCTTTTATTTCCATAGAAGACAGGCGTTTTTATAAACATGCCGGGGTTGATTTCAAATCCGTTATGCGCGCTATTTATCGGGATATTATTGCATTTCAAAAAGTGGAAGGGGCAAGTACACTAACCCAGCAACTTGCAAAAAATTTATTTCTAACGAATGATAAAACATGGACACGAAAGGCTAAGGAAGTAATGGCAGCTGTCTATTTAGAACGACAGCTTCCGAAAGAACGCATTTTGGAATTGTATTTAAATCAAATGTATTTTGGACAAGGTCTTTATGGTGTCGAAGCAGCATCCCAAAAATTTTTTTCTAAGTCTGTCAAAGATTTATCCATTGATGAAGGAGCATTGTTAGCAGGATTGGCAAAAGCACCAAATGGATATTCACCAATAAAATACCCTGAGAAAGCATTACAAAGGAGAAATATTGTGCTGCAATCCATGGAAAACACCGACATCCTAACTACAGAAGAGCGCCTGCATGAACAAGGAAAGACATTAGGCTTAGACATACAGGAAGAGGAAACAAAACCTTGGGTTGACAGTTATACGGATTTAGTAATGAAAGAAGCTGCAGAGGAATATAAATTGTCGATTGATGAATTAAAACGAGGCGGCTATCGCATTGTTGTTAATTTGGATGATACAATTCAACAAATTGCTTACAATGAATTTAAAAATGACGATTATTTCCCAGGAAATACAACAGATGTCGAAGGTGCTTTTGTCATGTTAGATCAAAAAAGTGGAGAAATTATCGCAGCGGTTGGTGGTCGGGATTACCATTTAGGAGAATTAAATCGCGTAACTGTTAAACGCCAGCCAGGGTCGACAATGAAACCTATTGCTGTTTATGGACCTGCATTGGAGACAGGAGATTATCATCCTTATTCTTTAATACGAGATGAAAAAATTAATTATGATGGATACACAGTAGCGAATTTTAATCACCAATATGAGGGAGCAATTTCCATCTATGAATCACTGAAAGAATCTAAAAATGCTTCTACCGTATGGCTGCTTGATCAAATAGGTATTAATTATTCAAAAAGTTATCTTAAAAAAATGCAACTGGATATTCCAGATAAAGGGCTAGGAATTGGGTTAGGCGGTTTGTCAGAGGGACTATCACCTTTGAGCATGGCAAGTAGTTATCGAACTTTTGCACATGACGGGAAATATATCAATGCCTACACAATAAGTGAAATTTATGACAAAAATAATGAATTGATAGGAGAAGCGGAACCGTCTGAAAAGAAAGTATTTAGCCCACAAGTATCCTGGAATATGACAGAGATACTCACAAGTACGGTGGAAAGCGGTACTGCAAGCGCTGGTAGTTATCCAAAAGCGCTCGCAGGGAAAACTGGTTCAACAGAACATCCTTTCGTGGAAGGAGAAAATAAAGATATTTGGTTTGTTGGATATACTCCTGAATACGTAAGTGCTTTATGGATGGGCTATGATAAGTCGGATAAAGAACACTATTTAACGGGGGGCAGTGAATATCCGACACAGCTGACAAAGAAAATTTTATCAGAAATTGACAATAACTACTCCCTTGAGGCTTCATTTTCAAAGCCTGAAAATGTCGAGGCGTTACAAGAACCGATCGACTTGCCAAAAGTATCCAATCTCCATGCAGAATATACATTCGGCGGGTTTAAGTTAGTTAAGGGAAAGTTAACATGGTCTGGTTCGAATGATGATCGGGTTATCTATCGTATTTATCGCGAAACAGAGGGAGTAAATGAACGTGTTGGAGAAGTAGAAGGGAAGACAGAATATGAAATAAAAGATCTCTCTTTTTTGCAATCAAATAGATATTATGTCGTCCCTTATGACCCGTTAACAAAGCTAGAGGGAGAACGGTCTGAATCAGTTGAATTTTCCGTGTAAAGTATCATGCCGCGCTATCAGAGAAAAAACGTGTAATTTAGACAAATTCATGACAAACATGAACGTTTACTATACAGAATGAATAGAAATCGATATAGTTAATTTTAGCGATAAAGAACGTAAAAAAGGGTGGATGGAATGTCAAAAAAAATCAATGATACAATTATTCGAGCATATAAGGGGGAAACAACAAATTATACCCCTGCATGGTATATGCGTCAGGCGGGCAGATCCCAACCAGAATATTTAAAGCTGAAGGAAAAATACTCTTTATTTGAAATTACGCATCAGCCAGAACTAGGTGCTTATGTTACTAGGCTGCCAGTAGAAAATTATAATCTAGATGCTGCTATTCTGTACAAGGACATCATGACACCTTTACCTGCAATCGGGATAGATGTCGAAATTAAATCAGGGATTGGACCAGTTATTGATAATCCAATACAAAACATTCAGGATATAGAGAAATTGGGTAAGCTTAATCCAAAAGCAGATATTTCCTATGTGTTGGATACGATACGTCTTTTAACAGAGGAACAGCTTGAGGTTCCATTAATTGGTTTTAGCGGGGCGCCTTTTACATTAGCAAGTTATATGATTGAAGGAGGACCATCGAAAAATTACAGCAAAACCAAAGCATTCATGTATCGTGATCCTGATGTGTGGTTTGCATTAATGGATAAATTGGCAGACATGATTATTACTTATGTGAAATCACAAGTGGAAGCGGGTGTCAGTGCAGTACAAATTTTTGATTCATGGGTCGGTTCTTTAAATGTTTCAGACTATCAAGTATTCATTAAACCGATTATGACAAAAATTTTCACTGAGCTTCAAAAGGAAAATGTTCCACTTATTTTATTCGGTGTTGGTGCAAGGCATTTACTACTAGAATGGAATGACTTACCTGTGGATGTTATTGGATTAGACTGGAGAACGACAATTAATGAAGCACGAAAAATGGGAGTAACTAAGGTGCTACAAGGAAATCTTGATCCTGCTATTCTTTTAGCAGATTGGGAAACAATTGAGACACGCACAAAAGCCATTTTAGATGATGGTATGAAGAATGGTGGACATGTCTTTAATCTTGGACATGGAGTGACACCTGATATAAAGCCAGAAACGCTTAAAAAATTAACAGAGCTAATTCACAGCTATTCCAAACGATAAATGAAAACTTATACAGTAGGAGTGTTGAAAAATGGGAAGAAAAAAAATTGGATTACTTGTAATGGCATATGGTACACCTTACAAGGAGGAGGATATTGAGCGTTATTATACGCATATTAGGCATGGAAGAAAACCATCCGAAGAGGCACTCCAGGATCTTACTGACAGGTACAAGGCAATTGGTGGCATTTCCCCTTTAGCGCAGATCACGAAGGAACAAGCGCAAGCATTAGAAACAAAATTGAATGAGCTGCAGGATGCGTATCAATTTAACATGTATATTGGTCTAAAACATATTGAGCCATTTATTGAAGATGCTGTCAAACAGATGGCTAAGGACGGTATAGAACAAGCTATATCCCTTGTACTGGCACCACATTATTCAACATTCAGTGTGAAATCCTATAATCAGCGGGCAGCTGATGAAGCCAAAAAGTACGGAAAGACAACAATTACGTCAGTTGAAAGCTGGTATGATGAGCCAGGGTTTATTCATTACTGGGCGGAGCAAATTAACTCAACATATAATCAGATGACGGCTGAAGAGAGAGAAAAAGCAGTTTTAATCGTATCTGCACATAGTTTACCGGAGAAGATTTTACAAGGCGGGGATCCTTATGTTGAACAATTAAATGAAACAGCGAAGCTTATTTCTGAAGAAACAGGAATTAAGAACTATGAAGTTGGATGGCAAAGTGAAGGAAATACCCCTGACCCATGGATCGGACCAGATGTTCAAGATTTAACACGTGATTTATTTGAACAAAAGGGATACCGTACCTTTGTTTATGCACCTGTAGGATTTGTAGCTGATCACTTAGAAGTGCTGTACGATAATGATTATGAGTGCAAAGTTGTTTGTGATGAGATCGGTGCAAGTTACTACCGGCCAGAAATGCCAAACTCCCATCCGCAATTTATTGAAACACTGGCACGCGTCGTTTTAAAAAAGGTGAGTGATCTGTAATGAATAATACTAGAAATATTGTGATTGTAGGTGGCGGAATAACAGGCTTATCCGCTGCCTATTATTTACAAAAGGAAATTAAACAAAAAAATCTGCCCTATACAGTAAAATTAGTAGAGGCAGGTGACCACTTAGGCGGAAAAATTCAAACTGTTAAAAAAGACGGTTTTACAATCGAGCGAGGACCAGACTCATTTTTAGAAAGAAAAAAATCTGCTGGGAAACTAGCTGAAGAACTAGGTATGACAGATCAATTAGTTCGAAATGGTACAGGACAGGCTTATATTTTAGTGCGAAATAAATTACATAAAATGCCGAAAGGTTCTTATATGGGTGTCCCCACACAAATGAAACCGTTTTTATTTTCAAGCTTATTATCGTTACCAGGAAAACTAAGGACTACTTTGGACTTTTTTATACCGAAAAGCAAAGAAAAAGATGATCAATCACTTGGTTCCTTCTTTCGACGTCGATTTGGAAATGAATTAGTTGAAAATCTTTTGGAACCATTACTATCCGGAATTTATTCGGGGGATATTGACAAGATGAGCCTAATGGCTACATTTCCAAACTTTCATGAATTAGAGCAAACCCATCGCAGTCTTATCAAAGGTTTACGAACAACGATGCCGGAACGAAAAAGAAATACCGGAAAGAAGTCAGGACAATTCCTTGCTTTTAAAAATGGATTTGAATCTGTGGTTGATGAACTAAAACGACGTCTGAATAAAGAAAACATTATTTCCTTAAACAAAGCATTAGATCATGTCGAGAAAAAAGAGCAGGGATACCATCTTCTTTTGAGTAATGGAGAAGTGTATAAAGCGGATACAGTCATTATGGCAACACCGCATTCAGCTCTGCCAAAAGTGTTTAGTCAATATGATATTTTTAAAAATTTTCATGATATTCCGATGTCGTCTGTTGCTAACGTAGCACTTGCTTTTGATCAATCAGCCATTAAGAAAGATGTGAACGGCACGGGCTTTGTCGTTTCACGCAACAGTAACTTCCGCATTACCGCTTGCACTTGGACACATAAAAAGTGGCCACATACAACGCCTGAAGGTAAAGTATTATTACGCTGTTATGTTGGGAAACCAAATGATCAAGAAATCGTTGGTTTTTCAGATGAGGAAATTACCAATATTGTCTTAAAAGATTTAAAGAAAACGTTGAAGATTAAAGGGGAACCAGCGTTTACAGTTGTTACCCGCTGGAAAAATGTAATGCCACAATATACAGTAGGACATGCGGAACGTATTGCTAAGGTTCGCCAAGAAATGAGTGGGCAATTACCTGGTGTATTTTTAGCAGGTAGCTCCTACGAAGGTGTAGGCATACCGGACTGCATTACTCAAGGGGAACAAGCAGTGGAAAATGTACTTGCTTTTCTGCAGAAAAAGGCTTGAAAGGAACTAATAAGTCCTCTTTAAGGGTAAGGATTTGGCATTAAAATATGGAGAAACTATAGCAGAGTATTTTTCTATGATCGATTAGTGAGATACCTAGAGTGTTAGAGACCGATCATGGTTGAAATAGTTTTTATCAAGTGCATGAGTATTCGAACCCAGTCAGCGAAGCAAGAAACGTTCCTTCATCAAGAAGAATGAGTGCCTAAACGCAGTCTGTTCACCAAAAAATCCATCATTCGATTAAGAGTAGATTTTGGATATACAAAGAAGCGCATAATCTGTCACGCACGCTGCACAGTTTATTTCGAAGAGGCTGGGACATAACTAGCCCCAAATAAACAAAATCGGTTGTGTTTATCAATAAATGATAAACGCAACCGTTTTTTCTTTTGTTTTTATGTGAAAATGTTCCATTTTTATTGTTAATGGCGGTATACTTCCTTAAATTTACCGCCATTAACGCA
>NZ_JFBD01000093.1 GCF_000709085.1 Virgibacillus alimentarius
TTGTACATACTGGTTGTTTTGTTCAGTTTTCAAAGAGCAAATTGTGCTTCGCCGTTCAAAATGGCGACTTTATTAATATACCATAAAGACAAGATTAAGTCAATAACTTTTTTGAAGTTTTTTGTTTCTTGTCGTTAATTGCGGTTGGTATTTCCGCAACGAAACTAACTTTATCATGGTTCGCATACATTGTCAACGCAAATTTCATTTAATTTTCCTTTTTTATTTATACCTTATTTAACGACGTTATTGCTATACAAAGGTTGTTTCCTATTTTCTCCCTATCAATATTTGTCCAGCTTTCTAAACATTGTGAAATAAACATGGATTATTTTACTTGATATATCCTTTGATATACCCCTTTTTCATTTGTTGTTTTGTACAAGGTTTGTATAATGCCTTTTTTGGTTAAATAAAATATCATAGAGGTTAAATAGGATGAGTAAGGTGTTATTTCCGAATGAAACTTTAAATCCGCGTAAGTCCAAGCAATGTTTTTACTTTTCATAATATCCAATAAATGTTTTATTGATGTTCTGGCTCTAGTGCTGATTACAAAATCTGTTGCTATTAGCATTAATTGAACACGCTGTTTTATTTCTTCTTTACTCTCAACTAATTCTTCATATAATTTATATACTTCAATGTCTAAGTGTTTAACTTGATTCCAAACCGTTACTTCTGGGTATATACCTCTGTCAATTATTGTTAAACGCGCTAGGTAATGAAGTGAATGAACTATTCTACTATATGCATCCTTATACTGAAATGTTTCATAAAGAACTTCCGCTTCATTGTAGCTTTTAATAAGTTTCCCAAATTCTACTGCTTTACGTAATTCTTTTTTATTGTTTGGCGATTTCTGCAACTCCTGTTTTAATGTTGTAACATATTCATCTCGTTCAAATAAGACTGTCCCATTTACTATCCAATCTAGCACCTTGTGGTATTTACGCACGTCGACCCACTTCATTAATAATGGGTGTGTCAGTATATGTACAGCAGCAATTTCATCTTCTTTTTCATAGTGTTTTACATCCCATGGCACCTGAGCATTATTTACAATAACGAGCAAAATAATATCCATATTATCTGTAAACGGACTGTTTCTCTTCTTTTTTTTCATGATTATAATTCCTAAGGTATTTATACGATTCATTTTCTCTTGATAAATGTTCTTTATAAAATGTTGCATTGTCCATTTTCCCCCTATTCTTAAATACTATCTATTTCGCTATTTCGTTGTATTCATATAAAATCCTTTTTCTCAAACGAAAATTCACGTAAAATATGCTATACTAGCTTTGAGAATATAAGGAGGAAACACATGGCACAGCAAGATTTAGTATACTCAAGTAAAATAAATAAAATCCGCTCATTTGCCTTGATTTTAATTTTTGTTGGTATCCTATTTATGTACATTGGTATATTAACAAAAAAAATTGAATGGTTAATGGTTTTATTTTTTATCATTGGAATTCTATTTGTTATTTTCAGTTGTGTGGTTTATTTTTGGATCGGTATGTTATCAACAAAGGCAATACCAATCATCTGCCCGAGTTGTGAAAAGCCAACCAAAATGCTTGGACGAGTCGATGCTTGTATGCACTGCAAACAACCACTGACATTAGATAAAGAGCTTGAAGGCAAAGAATTTGATGAAAAATATAACACACGTCGTTACAGAAAAGAATTAAAAGAGAAAAAGAGGCAAAGTGGTAACGATAAAAATTAAAATCCGTCTGTTGGCGGATTTTTTTCTATTCCTGTTATTTTTCGTTTGATATACTTACTATAAGTCTAAAATCAATTTTAAAGGAAGTTTTTTATGGAAAATCAAAAACCTTTTCTTCATTTTAATTTTGCAAACAAAAATGGAAACATAGATCCATTAACCTTAAGTAACCCAAGTAAACTTATAGTTGCTAAAACTGTTGAGGAGGTCATCCCCTCTCTACAAAAAATCGAGAATGAAGTAGAAAAAGGAAAGTTTGCAGCAGGCTATTTATCATATGAAGCAGCTCCGGCGTTTGATTCCGCCCTTTTTGTCAAAAAAAATAATCAATTGCCTTTATTATGGTTTGGTATATTTGATGAACCAGCTTCAGAACCAGAAAAAATTAAGGACACTTTTTCTTCTACGCCTTGGAAACCTTCTGCTACAGTTAACCAGTACCACCGAAATATTGATAAGATTCATAAAAATATAAAACAAGGCATAACCGAACAAGTAAATTATACGATACAAATGAAATCAGAATTTAGTGGTGATGCATTTGCGTTTTACAATCAGTTAAAAGAAGCACAAGATGCAAAATATACGGCTTATTTAAATACAGGTGATCACACGATACTATCTGCCTCCCCGGAGCTTTTTTTTCGTATCGATAATAATAAAATAACAACAAAGCCGATGAAAGGTACGGTAAGCCGTGGCAAGACTTATAAAGAAGATTTAGAAAACGCTGAGTGGCTGCAAAGCTCAAAAAAGAACCAAGCAGAAAATAAATTAATCGTTGATTTAATGCATAAGGATTTAGGAAAAATTGCTAATCCTGGAACAGTTGAAACTACGAAATTATTTGAAATTGAGAAATATCCAACGGTATATCAAATGACATCCACCATAACGGCAAATTTATCACCCAAAAAAAGTATGACAGATATTTTCAAAGCGCTTTTTCCATGTGGTTCTATTACAGGTTTGCCAAAAAAAGAGACAATGCAGGTTATCGCTGATTTGGAAACCGCTCCTCGAGAGGTGTATTGTGGAGCAATAGGTTTTATAACACCGAAAAAAAAGGCCGTTTTTAATGTACCAATTCGAACAGTGATCATTGATAATGAGAGCAGAAAATCAACATATGGCGTTGGAGGCGGTATAACACTTAAATCTTCCAAGGAAGAAGAGTATAAAGAAGTTTTAGCAAAATCTGAATTACTACATACGGCACGCCCAAGTTTCTCATTACTTGAAACAATTGGTCTTTTTGATGGGAAGTATTTTGTTTTGAAGAACCATTTAAAGCGTTTAAGGGAGAGCGCTGCCTACTTTAATTACAGTTTAGACATACCGGCTATTAGAAATGAATTAACAAAACTGTCCGCAAATCATATATCTGGCAATTATAAAGTACGTTTGCTCGTTTCTAAAAGCGGAAAATTCAATACAGAGATTCATCCATTAAACAAGCCTTTAAATGAAATACGCGTCAAATTGGCAGATAAGCCCGTCCATAAAGAGAATGTTTTTTTATTTCATAAAACAACAAATCGAGCCTTTTATGAAAAGCATAAACAACATTCCCCAGATTACTTCGACGTATTATTATGGAATGAACTTAAACAAATAACAGAATTTACTACAGGGAATATAGTAGTAGAGATGGATGGTAAACTTTACACACCGCCTGTTACTTGTGGTTTGTTGGCAGGAACATTCCGAAATGAATTACTGCTTGATGGTGTTATAAAAGAACGTATTTTAAACGTGAACGAACTGGCTGATTGTTCAAAAATCTGGTATGTAAACAGTGTTCGAAAATGGGTAACTGTCCATCTGGAAAAATAAAATAGAGGCTGGGACAAAACTC
>NZ_JFBD01000094.1 GCF_000709085.1 Virgibacillus alimentarius
ACTTGACATACTACCGCAGGTCTTTTATAATAGTTTCACTGTTACTATCGAAAGGAGGCACGATTACGGGGCAAATTCATCAACTCATGTTGTGACAAAAGTATTACCCGGGAAATAATATTAACGAAAGCTGTCTATTTTCCGTTCCTATTTATTCGTTAAATCGACAGGAACTTTTTATGAAGCAAGAAAATGTCGACCTCTTTATCAATAGAGATCGACATTTTTTAGGTTAATAGATGCTAGGACAAAGCTTTCAACCCAGTCACACCCACTATAATCGCAATTAAACTTATAATCCGAAAGATATTCTTCGATTCACCAAAAAAAATCATATTCATCAATACAGCACCTGCTGTGCCAATTCCGATAAAAACAGAATATGCGACACTCACAAGTAGGTGGGAAAAAGAAACATATAGGAAAGCAAATGAACCACCAAGACCGCCAAAATAGAGTACGCCATTACGAATACTTTTATGCTCACTGAATAACCTTAAACCCAAGACTCCGATCATCTCAAATATCGCTGCAAGTGCAATATACAACCATCCCATTAGTGCATGACCTCCTTACTACCTTCATTGCTTTTATTTTCCGGCATTTCGTCAGCCAATTTCAGACCAATTACTCCTAAAACCAATAAAACCATAAACATCATTTTTCCACTTGTTAGATCACCACCGAAAATATACACGTCCATTAGAGCAGTACCCACTGTTCCTGCTGCAGCAAAAATGGCATACACCGTCCCGGTTGGTAACTGCTCACAAGCCTTTGTTAGAAAATGAAGGTCCATTATGATAAAAGTTATTATAAATATCCAATGCCACCATGCATCTGCTATATTAAATCCCAAAATCCAAACAAGTTCAAAAAAACTTGTTAAGAAAACATACATCCAAGCTTTTTTCATCTTCATTCACTCCTTCTTTTATGACTGACGTTCAGTCATTATTAAATAATGAAAGCATGGCGAAATACCATGTAAAAAATCTCTTCAATTAAATTAAAATAAAATTAGCTTTTAAGCGCATGTTTTAAAAAGTCTAAAACTTCTTGTCTCTTTATATTTGCAGCATTATCATCCTGATGGTCATACAAATAAGATTGTTCGGCGGCTGCTTCAATTAATCCTATGAGCAACGTAGCTGTATGCTCTTCATGAACTGTTTCGCGGATAATTCCGTCTGTTTTTGCTTTTTTTAGAAATCCACTCATCCATTTATAATAAGGCTCATAAAGTGTCTCCCATTCTTTTAAGTATTCACTTGACGCTAACCCCGCATAAATCAGAGCGAATATTTCACGGTACTCATTCGTGATATAAAATACAGCATCGACAACTTGCTCTAGTTGACGCGAAAAGGGGGAATCTTGCTGAACTGCTTTTTTAATTTCTTCAAGTGTTTTTTCTACCATTACTTGTGCGATTGAGGGCATGACAGCAAGCTTCGTTGGAAAATACAAATAAAAAGTTCCTTGTGCAATGCCAGCACCTTTTACAATATCAGATACTTTTGCCTTTTCGATACCCTTTTCCTGAAACACATCAATTGCTGAGCGAATAATGTTTTCCTTTTTATTATCCATCAAAACAGCTCCCAACTCATAATGACTGACTGTCATTCATTTTATCCTAATGAGGTATCATTGTCAATATGGTTACAGGTTATAGCCATATATTGCATCCATAACATACGCTTATTCCATTTTCACAGATGCTTTCTTTGAAAATGTTCTATTCGCTTCCAAGCAGACATATACTCAATGGCAGCAATTAATATGGAACTCAACATCAAGGAGGTATTTTCTGTGCCAAAAGGTCTGCATGATTCAACAATAACCATTCCCATTGACTTTGTTTGGTCTTTTGTTAGTAATATGAATAATTGGGCACCCCTCGTACCCGGTTATATGGAACACGAGATCATTAATGATAGGGAATCAACCTGGAAATTCAAAGGTGACATCGGGATCGTGCAAAAAACCGTCCATCTGAAGATTGAGATTATCAAGTGGGAGGAACCTACGAAAGTCACCTTTCAGTTAACCGGATTAAGTGAAAACTTTAAGGGCAACGGTTATTTTTTAGCAAAAGAATTAAGTGGCCGTGAAACTGAAATAACCGGCTGTCTCGACATAACTGCAAAAGGAATGATGGCACCGGTCGTTAATCCCATATTAAAATCACTCATTCCAAAAACCACAAAAGAGTTTACCGAATCTGTTGTTGATAAAATGGCCAATGACATGCGCATTTTAGTTACATAACGGAGCGTAAAATGCATTCCGTTGCTCATTTTTAAAGGGAATTTGACAAATGGAAAAATTCCATGTATATTATATAAAATGATACAATTTCATATCAAAACTTTCTTATTCAGAGAGGTGGAGGGACTGGCCCCATGATACCTCGGCAACAGGCTATAAGGCACTGTGCCAATTCCAGCAAGTAGCTTACTTGAAAAATAAGAAGAGCAATATAAAAATGGATCTCCACCCTCTTCTTATTTTTAGAAGAGGGTTTTTGTTTTGCTTGCTGTTTTGATCTACCGAATCTAAAACGATCGCATAAAAAAAAGTCGATTGCTTAATTTAAAAGGAGCGGAACCATGATGAGTAAACTAACGCATTTACAATTTGAACACATCAAAACATCTCTTGAAAAAATGAAATATGGATCCATTATGATTACAGTGCAAAATGGAGAAATTACGCAAATAGATACAACAGAAAAAGCTAAGGATAAAAGACAGCCAGGCATTAAAACAATAAATAAGAACAGGAAAAATTGAATAACGCAGTTTCTTATCAAGAGAGGTGGAGGGAATGGCCCCATGATACCTCGGCAACAGGCTTAAACAAAAGTACTGTGCCAATTCCAGCAGACTATATGTAATGTCTGAAAGATAGGAAGAGGATCAGATTCATGTAAACCTCTTCTTATTCATCAGAAGGGGATTTTTTAATTCCCTTCTGATGAATAAGAAGAGAAAGGCGGTGAGCTTTTAAGATAAACCAAGTATTTTTATCAATATAATCAATAAAGGAGGATTTTTAATGGCTAATACTACATTTATCTCTGAAGTAAAATGGTCTGGTGAAGGAGTATTATCTGTTGCAAATGTCAATGGAAAAGAAGTTATTATTGATGAACCCAAGGAATTGGGTGGTACAGACAAAGGGGCAAATCCGGTAGAATATGTACTTTCTGCATTAGGGGGTTGCATTAATGTGCTTGTGGTCACATTTGCCCAAAAATTTGAAGTGGAAGTAAATGGATTAGACGTTCAGCTGGAAGGCGATCTTGATCCCGATGGTTTTCTCGGAATCAATCCTGATGTCCGACCAGGGTACCAGGAAGTTCGCTACAAAGTAAACATTGATTCACCTTCGCCAAAAGAAAATATCGAACAGCTTCTTTCCCATGTAGATGCTATTTGTCCGGTAAAAGATACCTTAGCAGGTACTTCTGTCGTCAATGTGACAAATCAGGCTGCATCAGGCGTATAGAATAAGTAACTTAACTTTATTCTATCCATAAAATCATTAAACTTATATCATATCAAAAAGGACTGCATCGTTTTGACGATACAGTCCTTTATGCATTATTTTGATTGAATTAAAATGATTTAGCTCCGATGTATCTAGGGCCCCAATATGAATCATTCTTATTTGCATATTCCACACCCGTAGCTTCTGTACCAGCATGAATCATTTGGCCATTTCCAACATAGATTCCACTATGAGAAACCCCAGATTTATAAGTGTTTTCAAAGAATACAACATCGCCTGGGCTCGGATTACTTACATGTTGACCACCACTTGCCCACATATCTGCATGAGTTCTACCAACATTTACACCTTCCTGCTTGAGTACATAGGTAACAAATCCACTGCTGTCAAATCCAGCAGGAGTTGTACCTCCCCATACATAAGGTGTTCCTACTAAACTTTGTGCGGTAGAAACAGCGTCGCCAGAACCGGATAATGAAAGAGTTTGTGGTTTTACTTGTTGCTGTGGTGCTTCTTGAATTGTTACATCTTCATCATTCTCTTCTGGTGCATTATTTTCTTCTACAGTTTCATTAGTAGGAGTAGCATTAGAAGGATTTTGATTTAATGCATTAAACGTTGCTGGTCCTGCAATTCCATCAATTTGAATTCCACTGTTTCCTTGTAAATCTCTTACTGCTGAACCAGTATTTTCACCGTAGATTCCATCAATATTTAGACTGTATCCGAGATTTTGCAATTTAGACTGTAAATCACTAACTGCTGGCCCGCTGTCACCCGGTCTTAACGTTGAAGCATTTGTCTCTTCCGCTTGTACTGCTTCCTGTGCATTGTTTTCTTCTACTTGCGTAGTTTCTGATGTCTGGTTCGCGCTTGTATCGGCAGCAGGGCCTCCGTATGCTAGTACACTTCCAGACATAATTGGTGCTAAAGCAAAAGATGTTGCCAAAACCGTAGTTACAATATACTTCCGAACAGAATATTTACCTTTAAACATTTATGTATCCTCCCATTTTTTACGTATACTATTGGTAGATTTTTACCGTTAGTACATATTCTAGCAAAAAATTCTATTAAAAAGGTTATGATAATAATACGTTTCGGTAACAAAATATGACAAAATGTTACAACTTCAAAAAAAGAGCCCCTATTTGAAAAGAAAATGTAATATTTTATACCTTTATTCGATATCATCCGAAAAAGATTGTCTATCTATGTCATTTAAAAGTAAGTTTTGTTGCTATCAATCGTTTTCCATTTGCCTACTACTTTTCTCTTTCGATCCAAGTAAACGTTCATCCTTTAAATCAACTCAAACAATTCAGAAGTGACATGCTCCGACACTTCATCTATAATATGATTAAGCAAAATGAAACACTCTTGTTAAAAGGTGATATATATGGAAAAGAAATCATTAACCCGATTTATGAAATTTATAGGAAGCAGGGACCTGATTTTTATCCTGATGGTTGTGATATTACTAGGAATAGCGATTTTTATATATAATAAAATTTCCTTTATTTTCTATCCGTTTATTGTCATTATTTCAACGGTAACTGCTCCCATCATCCTTGCTTTTATTGCTTATTATTTAATGAATCCGATTGTCAATTTGTTGGAGCGTCTGCATGTGAAGCGAATTTGGGGAATTATTATTATTATTTTAGGAATTGCTGGTCTGTTAACAGGTATCATCCTGCTGATTGCCCCGACAATCCAATCTCAGATTAAGGATCTTACCAGTAATTTTCCGAACTATCTTCAGCAAATGAGTGAGGGATTCAGAGGATGGATTAGTCATTCCTTTTTAGGTCCTTTTTACGATGAAGGATATGAATGGGTTGTTACTAACTTAAGTGATCTGACCAGTAAGTTAAGTGAAAATCTCGGTGGTGCAATGGAAGGAATTCGAAATGTTGCAAGCACCGTAACCCATTTCTTTGTTGCAATTTTCACGTTTCCATTTATTCTTTTCTTCCTATTAAAAGATGGAACAAAATTTAAAGAATATTGCCTGCAGTTAATTCCGCCCAAAAACAGGAAGGACGTTAACCAAATTCTCCATAACATGGATGTACAAGTAGGCTCTTATATTCGCGGTCAAATCATTGTTGCTTCTTGCATTGGCATCCTTTTATATATTGGCTATTTAATCATCGGTTTAGATTATGCCATTATCCTTGCATCCATTGCTGCTGTTACCAGTGTTGTTCCTTACCTAGGGCCAATTATCGCCATTTCCCCTGCTATTATTATTGCAATCGTTCATTCACCATTTATGCTACTGAAACTTGCAATCGTATGGGCAGCTGTTCAATTTCTGGAGGGGCATTTTGTTTCACCAAATATTATGGGGCGCACGATGCAAATTCATCCGCTTACCATTATCATTGTTTTACTTGTTGCTGGGAATTTATTTGGAATCGTTGGTGTTATCCTTGGGATACCCGGATATGCTATTTTGAAAGTACTCGTTGTATATCTTTTTGGAAAGTTCAAAATACGCTATAATAAATATTACGGTGAAAAATACGGCTACTATGAAATGGATAAACATAACACATAGATAGAAAATAACGTCCTTTTCTTCAAAAAGAAATCCGCGGAACTCAATTCTTCCGCGGATTTCTTCTGTTCTCTTATAAAGGACGGTCTTCATATGGTGGCTCAACTGGCTCAGGTGCCACATTTGAATGATCCAGAGCAGGCGTTTGTTTTCTTGCTAGTTGATAGATACTAGCTGAAACGACCTTTGCCACCTCTTCCATTTTTTCTTTGCTGATTTTATCAATTGTGTCTGTTGGTTGATGATATTCCGGCTCTAATGGTGCATAACTAAAAACCGCAGCTGGGATTCCCGCGTCATGGAATGACTGATGATCACTTCTGCCAACTTGTCCATATGTAAGTGAATCACTAACACGCAAGCTTGATGATGCTCCTGTATTTGTTATGATGTTTCGCTCGCCATCTACGGTAAACATGATCATTTCCCCTGCATTTTCACTGCCGACCATATCAAAATTAAACATGCCCATTGAACGATTCTTTTCATCTTCGGTTAATGTAGAAACATAATGCTTCGAACCAAGCAAGCCAAGTTCTTCTGCACCAAATGTCACAAAACGTATTTCAGATGTTGTCGGCATTTTGCTTAGAATTCGGGCGATTTCCATGTTCACCCCTATTCCCGAAGCATTATCACTTGCACCAGGTGATCCAGGAACCGAATCATGATGGGACCCTACGTAGATGATTTCCCCTGTGTCATGATTTTTATGTGCCTTTTTCGTAGCGATCACATTGTGGGAAGTTTTCGTCACAATCTCTCCATCTTCACGTCTTTGAAATTCAAATGGTTGAACTTCCACATCCAGACCATACGATTGATATTGGGATACAATATAATCGATCGCTTCTTTTTCTTCTTTTGTACCTGCCACACGGATACCAATATCAACAGACAGTTCATAAACATGATTATAAATCTTTTCCTTGTCAATTTTTTTAACAATCTTATTATCAAATGCCTGTGATGCTGGTTTGCTCGGTGGTGATGCTTCCACCTTCAGCGTGGTTGGTAATATAACTAGTCCAACCGCAACCAAAATGGTGATGAATAGTTTAGACAATTTCTTCATTCAATCCCTCCCTCATAGCTTAATAGAACATGTCCATCATATCATAAAAAGAATATTTTTAATATTGTTATAATGCTAAATAAGTAGACAATAGAATGAATCTGATCGTTAAAGATGCACCGGATTAGGTGGAAAATCCTGCTCCCAACGGGGGAGTTCGATAAATACAAACTAATACTTATTAAATTAATGGAGAAAAAAATACCTTTTTTGAGACAGATTTTATAAAGAAAAACTATTACCATATTTACAATCAATCGAAAAAAAAAAGGCTCCTGAACTTGGAATTTTCCCAAAACAGAAAGCCTTTTCTTTATTTCGGTTACATAAAAATGTAACCTACAGTATTTCTATATCCCTTTATAAGTTCTGATATTTTTAACGAGTGCTTACTACCATTGATTGAACTATTATTAAATTCCTGGGGTATATTTTCTATCTTTTGTCAATTCCCGAAACTCTTCTTTTGCTTTATCTAATATATTATCTTTATTTTGCAAGATATCGTAAGCGGTCAGTGCCATTGAACTTGCGGCAAGATGCATACCCTTATAACCTATAGAGGTTCCAAAAGATGCAGTAGCTTGCCAAGAATGTAATTGTACACCCACAGGGGCACAAGTTGTACTAATGGACCCAGTTGGTACAATCCAGCTTACATCACCAACATCTGTTGAACCTTGAATGGTTTTTCCTATAATATAATCATCAAATGATATATTAGTCGGTAATAATCCATCTACCTGATTACCAAACGTCCCACCTTTTTGCCTTAAGTGATCTTCTATTGTTTCGACAAGTTTTTCGGCAAAATCTTGTTCTGCGTCTGTGTATTCTATCGGATTACTTTTTTTCATATTATGAAACATCAGCTTATTCAAATGGTTGTTTGGTAGTGTTTCATAGGGAAATGCAAAAATCTCAGATGTTACCTCTGTTTCATTCATTAAAGCAGCGCCTTTAGCAATGTTTTTAATTCTTCGGAGGATGTCACGTACCTCATCTTTTGATGCAGCTCGTATATAATACCAGACACTCGCATATTCAGGAACGACATTTGGAGCCAATCCTCCATTTGTTATAGCATAATGAATTCGCACACCATCACGCACATGTTCACGCAAATAGTTTGCCCCAACATTCATTATTTCTACACTGTCAAGGGCGCTTCTTCCAGCATGTGGTGCGGCAGCTGCATGTGCAGTAACTCCTCTGAAATGAAATTTAATAGATGCCATTGCCTGCATACTTTTATCCATAACTGTATTAGAGTTACCTGGATGCCACGTCAAAGCGCAGTCTAGATCATCAAATACACCAGCTTTTGCCATATAAGTTTTTCCTGCTAATACCTCTTCAGCAGGACAGCCGTAGTATCTAATTGATCCTTGCGTCCCTTCCTGTTCCATCATTTCTTTTAATGCAATAACTGCTTCAACTCCTGCAGTACCGAGTAAATTATGACCGCACCCATGGCCAGCACCGTCAGAAACAACTTCTTCTTGAATCGCACTTGCTTTTTGTGAAAGCCCGGGTAAAGCATCAAATTCACCAAGTATACCAATTATTGGTTTCCCTACTCCAAATGAAGCAACAAAAGCTGTATCTAGTTCACCAATAGGGTTTTCTATCGTAAAACCTGCTTCTTTTAATACATTCATTTGTAACTCTGAAGCATAAGTTTCCTCATAGGCAAGTTGTGGGTTATCCCAAATCCTTTGCGCTACCTGTGTAAACTTTTCTTCATGCTCCTTAAGCCAATTAATAATATCTGTTTTCTTCACAGTATTCCTCCTGTTTTTATAATTGTTTTACATTTGACTTTTTTTCAATTAGTAGACAGATAATAACAGTTGCTATAACACTAGTTAAACTTTTCAAATAAGCTACAAGCGGAACGATATTTACGATGATCCCAATAATAAGAGCTACAACTCCAAATAAAGGCTTTTTAATAGCAAATTGGGATAATACCGCTCCAAAAATTGCTGGTAAAATTAATGGGAAAATTTGTTGAATATTTTCAGGAATTAATGCAATAACAGCTGAGCCACCAAGAATAATTGGAATAAGGAAAAGCTTATTCACTAAGGATGCAGCACCTATACCAAGCGTGGCCGAAATCTCCCCCTTTTGTGTCCCCGGATCAGCTCCAATGGCATTTTGAGCTGCCGCAGCAGAAGGTAAGCACATATTTCCAATGTTACCTGAGAGAAAACCAATATATGTTCCAGATACCCCTAAAATAGGAAAATACATGATCGGCTCCAAAAACCAAATGGCTACAACTACACCAGCATAAGCAGTGAATCCAGTTAAAATAACATTCCATCCTGGGTGATGCCCGAGTATAAAGGACAAATATATAGGAAGTGATAAAGTCAAAATAATAGCAGCCCAAAGCGTTAATCTTCCCCAAAAGTGAGCTTTCTTATGATAATGATCCATCGTAGAAACGTGGGGCACCGAAGTTCTTCCCGCGCTATTATTTTTTTCTGTCGTTCTCAATTGCTCTATAGCCATATGATGCTTCCCCCTTCGTCAGACCAAGAAATAGCCGATACATAAACTTACAAAAATTGATAGTCCAAGTGACCATTCTCGCAACCAATCCATTTTAAGTTTATCAGCGAGTTTCGTTAAAAAAACCATTGTTAATGCCGCAACAATTGCTACCACCACATATGCCATACCTTTGATCATTTCTGCACTTGCCAAATTACCGAAAGCGCCCGTCATTGCAGCAGTTGTGATTATTGTCATAATTTGTTTGCTTTTTGCACTTTTGCCTACGATTTTCTTTTCTATTTTACTCATTGATTTTGTAGACAGTGCTGTAAAAACTAACCAGCCCAATCCACCTAAGCAAAGTGTCCATGCCACAGCAGTAAATGCTTGGGCATTATAGCCAGCGCCCCCTAGGTCTACGCCATAGGCATTAGCACCCATTGTCGCTCCAATCGATTCTGCTGGTGCAGATCCGATAATGCCAACTCTCATTAAAGTAAGTGGATCTCCTAGAAAAGCTATTAAAGAAATAGCTACAATTACAATTGCAAAAGATGGTCCTATTGCAGCTATTGCCCCTGTCTTAAGAGCACTCCTTACTTCTTTTTTACTCATTCCCACATCACCACTTGCATTTACTGCTAACTGAATAAATTTAATACCTTGGAAAATAACAACAAAAATAACAGCTGCAGCGATCATCCATACGATAGGGCTATTTGCCAGTTTCATTACATTTTCCATTTAAACTCTCCTTTAGTTCCACCGAATGAAACCCCTTTCATTTTTTTATTTATTATTTGTTTTCTGATTAGTTTTACTATACACTTAAATTAATAGCAAAACAATGTATGTTTCTACATAATAATAACTAAATAATGTATGTTTTTACATATGATAAAGAAAGGTGTGTCAATATGAATACAATTAAATACTGCACTTTATTTTTACAGAGAAAATTAAAATCGGTACAATTTCAAATATGGGGATACCATGATGTAACAAATGAAGTCTACCTCATTAAAGATTCGAAGGGGAAGGGATATAATACAAATCCACCAATTTTTACACCAACATCTAATATGAGCTTAGAGCCATATAAAATCACGAAACAAATTGATGAGACACTTATACAATTTAATTATACTGAAGGAAATAGATTAGCAATTCGCATTTTTAATAAAACTATTCCATTCAACAAGGATGAGATAGAAAACCTATATCACCTATTGAAATCTATTGAATTAGAGGAGATTATTAAAAATAAAAATAATGAATTAAAAACATTAATGAAAAGTATGCAGTCGATTACATCAAGTCTTAATCTTAATGATGTACTTAAAAGTATCATTCGTCATGCTTTAAATGTCATTCCTGCCGCTGATGTCGGTTATTTAATGCTCTATGATCATAAACAAGAAAGACTTATTACAAAGGCATCTGTCGGATTTAATGATGAAATCTACAACTTTCAAACAAAAGTTTATGAAGCTATTACAGGTAGTGTATTTGCAGATGGTCAGGTGAGAATATTTAATTCTTATGATGAATTGAATAAAGCAATGTACACCTATAATATATCATCTGAAAATCTAGAAACACTTTTAAAGGCTGCACCTCACCCGGAAGGTGCGATTTGTACCCCCATATCCATTGGCGAGAAAAGAATAGGCGTGATGATCATTCATCAGTGGAAAATAAAGAAAAAACTAATGGAAAACGATTCAAGTTTATTACAAAGTTTTGCTGATCAAGCAGGCCTTGCTATACAAAATGCAACATACTATACAGAAACAAAAACAAGATTGAAAGAAATCACTGCATTAAGTAAACAGTTTAGGGAAAAAAACACACAGCTCATGATACGACAGGAAGTACATGAAACACTGACAATGTTATTATTAAAAAATAAAGGAATTGCTTCACTGGTTAATAGTTTAAAAACAATGATGGGACAAGAGCTTACCCTTTTTAATTGCTTAGAAAATACGTTCTACTCACCTAAGGCGAATGAATACTATTATTTTAGTGTGTTCGAAATCAAAACTATTTTTTCAAAAAAGCGCCAAGCTGTATTCGTACAACCTTCAGACGATAACGAAAAATTGTTTTATTTGTACCCTATATACAATGGAACTGTTTTTTTCGGCTGCTTAATGCTTCGCTTATCTAAACCTCTTTCAAATACAAATCAAATCACCTTAGAACAGGGGAGCACAGTATTAGCGTTAGAGTTTGTAAAAAGACAAACCTCTACAAAAATCTATCATCGTGAATTATATGAACAATTTAAACAATTATTATCCTTTAAAGAACCACAGCAGATCCGTCACCGAGGACGGGAAATGGGACTACCAATATCTGCTTATTGGATGATCGCGATTTTAGAAATACCAAATCCCCTAATTCGAATGCATTATTTGGACATTGAGATACAACATATTACTGCTAAAATAAATAAGGAATTAAATTCATCAGAGAACCTGATTTGTGGTTTTTATAATAAAATTATTTTACTCCATCCACTCTTTAACCAAAATGATGTCAAAACGGTTCACCGAAAGTTAAATACTATAAAAAACGATGGAAAGCACTTTGAAAGTCCCATATTTCGCGGTGGTTTAAGCACTGCTTATCATGGACTAGAAAACATCAATAAGTGTTATGACGAAGCTAACAATGCATTAACATACGTATCAAAAAGGAATAGTACTGAAATTACTTGTTACGGAGATATTGGATTAGATCGCTTATTTTTACATCATTCTTCCCAAGAAATTGATCAGTTTATTGACGACACTTTCTCTAGATTCTCACCAAATAATACACACGATAAAGAACTTGAAAAAACATTAATGACCTATGTCGATCTTAATCACTCTGCAAGTAGAACAGCTAAAGCATTACATATCCACATTAATACGTTTTATCAGCGATTAAATAAAATCGAAGATCTGCTTGAATTAGATTTAAACAATAGTGAAGATGTATTGAAAATACAACTTGCTTGTTATTTGAAAAAGTCACAAATGATTGAAAACAATAATAAATCATCAAGCAGATAATCAATGAAGAGAACATGTTTGTTGGGGTATTTTACATTCTTAATATTTATGTGAATCATCTTTTCGCTTTGTCATACTATATGGATCACACTTCGTATCAAAAATTCAAACCTCCTTCAACCCGCTTCACTACCAAAAGCATCTTTTTTGTATTAAGATAAGACAGGTGAGGAAACATACGATTAATTGGAGGAGCTTATGAGTGACAAAAATAAAGGAATCATCTTGTTATTATTATCAGCGCTGGGATTTGCGCTTATGGCGGCATTTGTAAAGCTGTCAGGCGATGTGCCAACCGTGCAAAAAACACTCTTCCGCAATGCTGTGTCAATGATTATTGCATTCGGCTTTGTGAAGCATTATAAAGAGCGATTGTTTGGGAAACGAGAAAATCAAAAAGCGCTTTTACTACGGTCTTCCCTTGGTGCGCTGGGAATCATTTTATATTTTTATGCCATTGATCATCTTGTTTTGTCTGATGCAGATATGCTCAATAAAATGAGTCCATTTTTGACAATCATTTTTGCAGCCATTTTCTTAAAAGAACATGTAAGACGTTTCCAGATGATTTCGATTATGATCGCGTTTGCAGGAACACTTTTCATCATAAAGCCTGCATTTAACGTAGATACTGTACCGTATTTGATGGGAATCCTTTCAGCAGTGTTTGCTGCAGGGGCATATACAGTACTGCGCGTACTTGGAAATAGGGAACAATTTTATACCGTAGTCTTTTATTTTTCTTTTTTCACTACGATGATTTTATTGCCATTTGTTATCATTTTTTATGAACCAATGACTGTAAAACAGTGGATTTATCTACTTGCAGCTGGGGTGTTTGCAACTGTTGGGCAATTTGGAATTACGGTAGCATACAAATACGCACCAGCGAAAGAAATATCCATCTTCTTCTATTCAACAGTTGTTTACTCAGCTTTGATCAGTATTGTCTTGTTTGGCCAGGTTCCAGATGTCTGGAGTGTGATCGGATATATCAGTATTTTCGGTGCCTCTCTCTACATGTTTATAAAAAATAATCATGACGATAAAAAACTTACAAAGATGATGAAAGAAAAACACCAGCACTAATGGATTGCACCCCAAAAGTTAAATTCTTTTACTCTAACTTTTGGGGCGATCTCCGTGCTGGTGTTTTTTTATCCTTGAGCCTACCAACATGTTACTCTTCATTTGCTTGTTTTTCATCAGAAGATTTTGGTTCCGCTGCTTTCGATTGGGTATGATTTTGAATCTCATCTAAAACACGAATCCATTTTCCTTATAAATGGATACAACAAGCTTGGTTTCTATTGGCACGTTATTATTGGTATTGGAGAAAAGATTGCGGCAACAATCATTTTCGAAATCGGAGATCAATGTCCACCACAAAATGAAAATGGGCTTGATTGATTAGAAATTGAATTCTCGCCATGGCGTGATGCGCAGAACGTAATGGTCTAAATCCATAACTATGATTATAGAACTGGGCTTCCGCAATCGGTTCGAGTATCTGTTTAAAACATTGTTGAATGATTCGATCTAACATACAAGGGATGCCAAGCGGTCTCCACTTGCCGTTATCTTTTTCAATCCATTTTCGTCTAACTTTTTCGGGCAATAATTCTCTAGCTTGTTTTTAATTTCCATCATCAGCTTTTCTTCAGACCGCTTTTTTATATCGTTTATCGTCTTTCTATCCGTTCCAAGTGTCTGAGACCCTTTATTGGATTTGATAGTACGATAGGCGAGCAAGATGTTTTCTCTGGATGTGATAACATCATATCCAGCTCACAGGCTTCCAGGGGACACCTAAGTTCAGTATGGATAGCTAGGTTGTAAAGGACTGTCATCCGAAACGTTTGCTATAAGACTTATGCCGAAGGGCATTTATCTTTGTGAGGATAGGTGCATGACTGACGAATTTCCTGTAATGGGAATGAAGGAATAGCCCCAAGTCTAATGAAATGAAAAGTTATTTTCCACACGTGCATTGCACGGGTCGGGTAGGAACGTGGGAACATCACTCCAATAGGAGGGATGCCAAAGTGCAAGCTTTGCGGTATTGGGATTACTACGATATGACAGAAACGTTTACGGATTTGTATGATAAAAGTTTGAATCAACAAGCTTTTTCACATCTTTCCGCCTTTGTCCGGTATAGCGTGTTTCATAGAGCAAATTTTCACTTCACACCACTCACCCCATCGTTAGATGGAACATAAGTTTCCCTATGTTCAAACTTTAGACCTGTATATTCGATTATTCCACCTGTACTTCAAACCCTGTAATCTGTCAGTCACAACGCATACAGGAGTATTGACGGGATGGTTTCAGGAAACGTGGTTCCATCATTCCCATCCTCGGTTGTAAAGTTATAATAAAAATTCCCCACTTTTCACGTCAAAAGACATTTATAGTGGAACTTGTCGAGCGGCGCCCAATTCTGGAAGACTTGACTTCAAAAGGTATCAATCAATGCTCTACACCAACTCTTGCATGATTAAGTGTCTAAAGTGAAAAGGTGTAATGCAATTTCTCTGATTCTACTGTCTACCTCTGTTTCCAATGCTTCATAATTATCGTTTCTTGAATAGAAAGTATCTCCCGAAATAATATAATCTGAAAGATTGAGCAGACCTATGGCTTTTCGGCTAAACTTTTTAGCAATCGCGAACGTTGTTGCGGTTTCCATATCTACTACCAACGCAGCCATCATCTGCCCAAGATTTAAAGGCAAAACGACTTGATTCATTATATAATATAAGGATACCTCCGATAGTTATTATGTCGTTACTTAATTTTATCAGAAGGTATCCTTTTTGCTTTAAAAACACAATAAAAAGGGTGTTACACCAATAAATAATACAAAAGTTAATCAAAAGTCAAGTACAACAATAGATTGCGGATTTTCTTAACTAAATCAAGGTATATATCTTTTTATTAACCTCCCATTAATAGATCATCTTCACGATAATTCTCGTCGACAATTAGTATTGGTTTAATCGTTTTTCCAGAGTTGGAATCTTGGCTGGCTTCATTAATTTCGTCGAACTTATAAAACTTCACTAATTTTTCAAATGGGAATTTTCCTTCTTTATGGAATTGAATAAGCTCTGGAATTGCGAGTTGTGGAATAGCATCACCCATTAAAATACCTAGTACATTACGACTCGTGATTGTTAACTCCGTAAATGGATTGAATTCAAGAGAATTAGGTGTTACAGCTAGAGGTGCCGTACTTCCACCAATCGCAAGAATATCAAGAGATGATTTCATAACAGACGATATACCTGTTGTATCGATTGTATAATTAACCCCTACGGCACCTGTAATTTCATCTATCCGCTCTCTTAGATTTTCTGTTCTACTATTTATAGTATGGGTTGCTCCAAGTTCTTTAGCCATTTCTAACCGTGAGTCATGAATATCAATAGCAATAATCTGTGAACACCCTTCAATTTTTGCTGTCATTAGTGCACCAAGACCAACCGCTCCTGTACCAAATATCGCAATTGATGAAGCTATTTCTGGTTTCAAACCATTAACTACTGTACCAAATCCTGTTAATAATCCACATCCTAACGGCCCTACTAAACGCAAATCTGCTTCAGGATCAACTTTGATTATATTCATTGCATTAGTAATTGTATACGTGGAAAAGGAACTTTGGGTAAAGAAATTTGATACTGGTGTCCCATCTTTCTTATAAAAAGTATGAGTACCGTCTGAACGAGGATTACCAAAGTTTAGTGGTGTCCAATCGTTACAAGATGAAGGGTGACCCGTACGACAACTAGGACATATCCCACAATAATTATAAGCCATTACGATTTGATCACCAACAGCAAAATCCTTAACAGCGCTCCCAACCTTTTCAATAATACCAGCCCCTTCGTGTCCAAAAACAGCAGGCATCGGATATTCTGCATCACCAATACGTAGCGCTTCATCTGAATGACACATACCAGTTGCAACCACTTTTACAAGCACTTCATCAGGATAAAGTTCACCAAGCGTTAATTCCTCAAATCTGTATTTTTCATTGACTCCATTAATTACTGCTGCTTTAACCTTCATATTCATACACCCTCCATTAAGATTATTATTTAATTGAACAACAAAAACTTCTTATCTTTTGCGATATGGCCAACTTTGGTTAATCAAATCAATTTTTCCTGTATACATAACATAGATTGAATATTGAAATCTAGCTCACGCAATATCTAATCATCCTATTTCCTTTCTTTTAAAATTTATATTTCCCTATATATTTACATGCAATAATGATGCCAATCACATTCTAGCTATGTATCACCAATGATAAGGAATGTTGAGTTACATTTTGGTATAGAAGTGTTCTTTTTTGAAACATATATTAGCTAATTGGCGAGTAGTTAAAATTATTTAACTTTATATAAAGAATATTACAACTGATTCCCAATATACGTACTGATTCAGATATATTACCGTTTGTTTTTTCATCGTTTATAATATGAATTTATTTCCATATCCTTCAATAAGGGTTCCTTCATCCCATTTGAAATACGATAGTTATTTAAATTTGTATGAAAAGGTAAAAGCAAAAAATAGCATTACATAATAAATATTATGCAATGCTAAACACCTTCTATATGAAACATTTTAATATTCTCTTTTTTTGTATATTGGACTGAACTGTCTGTAACACTCTACCGAAAACGGACAATGCTGACATAATCGAGATGGACTTGCTGGAAACAAGACTTTCTCATGATCAGGTAATATTGATGATAAGAGATCCAGTTTTTCATTAATTTCGTTAGCCGCTCTTTGACAATGTAATCACTCCAACTCTCCCCCTCAAATGCCGAAGTCATGAATCGTGTCATAATATTCATGTCAAAAGCGATATTTACCAAGTAATTTAAAAACTGAGACATTTTTTGGGGAAATTCATCTTCCATAACAAGAAACCATAAATGTTCATCTCTTGTTTCTTCCCACCAATTTTTATCTTCAGTAGTATCATCTGGAACAGCGTCTAAATAGGAATGAGATTTCCCACCATCTTGAAAATCCCCTAACTGTTCTTACTCTGCAAAAACACTACCGGACGGAAATAAAACAATAATACTTAATAGTAAGATTACCGCTATCAGAAAAAACCTTCTCATAAAAGTAAGCATAAAAAATACCCCGTTGCAGGGATACTTTGCTTTTACCTCCTTTCATTTAGTTATTCAAAACCATAATCATCACCATTAGTTTCTTCTTCTATTTCTTGATATTCATGAATCACGACTCCATCTTTGACTTCTTACACATTTATTCCAAAAATTGTAGTTCCTATATTTTTTAATTTCCATTCTCCTTCTGGATTTTGTTTCATGACAATAAAAGCAGAATCACCAAAGGCGGTATATCCATCATAATCAGACACGGGTGTAATATAGTAAGTGAGCTCGCCCTTCTCCTTATCAAAATACTCATCATACCGGCGTATTTCATATTCTTCTTTGAGTTTATTAAAATCCTTAAATACCTTCTCTATTTCCTCTCCAGTCCCAAATTCTACTTCTAAATCTTTATGTTCCTCTCTAAATTCCTTGAATTTTTCAGGATTGACAAATTCTTCTATCCCCATACTAGTGTTTGATTCATCTATTATATCTTCTAAATATCCATTTTCATTTAAAAAACTATCTTGCCCTTTTGGAGAAAGCATTTTATACATTTCAGGAAAATCATTCTCAAAATACGCCCTATAATAATCCATAGCTACTTTATCTGCCTCATTGAACATTTCTTCTAATTTATCTTCTTCATTGGATTGGTCATCTTATGCATGACATCTTCATCATTTGCTTGCATATTTCCTTTCTCATCATTGGAACTACACCCTGCAAAAAGAGCGATAGCCCCAATCGCAAGAAATATACCTAATAATTTCCTCTTTTCAAACATTTCATCCTACTCCTTCTCTCAATCGCCTCATTTCTCTTTCTTTTTCTGCTTTTGTAGAGGTGGAAGAATCAAAGGCGTCAAATATGTCTTGGAATACAAGGAATATTTTGACAACCTCTGTACATCCATAAATATCTTGGAATAACGCTTCCCCACAACCTAAGAATTCTTCAATTTCATTATCAACCACCTTACTTAACAAAAGTGTCTTCGGGCTGAATATGCATTACATACCTCTTCCTATATTTTATAACTATAACGCTCCTTGTTCCTGAAGCACTTCATCGATTGCTTTTGCCACCCCGTCCTCTTCATTTGTACAAGTCGTGTGCGTACAAATTTTCTTTATACCTTGTTCGCCGTTTTCCATCGCTACCGACCTTCCAACAATTTTCAGCATTGACTGATCATTATAATTATCCCCGATCGCCATCGTTTCGTTTAAGTCAATCCCTAATACGTCAGTAAATTTCTTTAGAGCAATTCCTTTTTGTCCATTTCGGTCGGTAATTTCCATATTAAATTTTCCAGATGAAGTTACGATAATCTCTTTGGTCGAATGAAGTTTCTTTTGAATCGATTTTAGTTTTTGCCTATCTTTCGAGAACGATATCATCTTAAACAATTGTATTTCTTCGCGTTGAAAAAGTGCATGAAAGTTATCGACAATCGTTGTATAGCCTTTTTTCAATCGTTCATTCGCCATCGCCCGTATCTCACTTTCTTTAGCTTCTACGTTCATCTGCTGATAAACGTCAATAATGACACGGATGCGTTTCTTGGGATCGACGGTAAATCCCCCCTGATTGGTATGTACTTCCGTATAAATATGTTCATCATCCAGGATATCTATGATATTCGATGCAATTTTTTTATCAAGGGATAAACCGGCAATCAACTCGCCATCAGCTCTTCGCACTTCGGTTCCATTCATACTGATGATGGGGCACGAAAGGTCTGCTTCTTTCAGCATATCTGCTGCTTCTCTATACGCACGTCCTGTTGCAATCACAACTTCGATTCCTTGTGTTTGTGCTGCTTTCATAGCTTGTTGGTTGAGGGGGCTGATTTCCATTTTGTTGTTTAGCAATGTACCATCCATATCAATTGCGATACATTTAATCATCTATTCCACATCCTGTCTCTGCCTATTTGGTCAATCTTTCATTATATGATTCTATTATACAAAATTTAGTATCTATTGCACGCTGCCACTTCAGGTTGATTGATACACATAACGTTAACCATTTATTATTAACAGGATGTAAGAGATCACTTATCATAATGACAGCATCCAGTTTGAGATTACGAATGATGATTGTGTCCGCCTTATGTGAAGCGATTCTTAGTGTGCTCGCCCAACGCACGATTCCGGAACATTTTCACGCGATCTTCCCCATTTATTGCGCGGGTCCCTATTATTTCAAACAAAGTTTTACGCCCATCTAGTGATTTTAGATAGGCTTTTGCTGTTTCTTTTGCTCCACATATTTAACAGCATCCTCATAAACGGACGGGTGAAAATGCTTTTTAATGGTGTTCAATTTTTCTTCCTCAGACGTAAATGGCACTTTCTTCACCGTGCCATCCGACCATTTGCGCAGCAGTCGCTCATCATTGACAGAAATTGTTCCGTCAGGCAGTGTTTGTGCGATTAATAATGATTTATTAAATGGTGATTCGCCATGATGGTGAATCATTTTCTTAATTCGGTTAAAATCCTCCCATCCTACAGGTGTTGGAACAAAGGCGTATCGCAGCAGCCAATCCTTTTCACCCATTTTCTCGGAAACAATCGTTCCTCTTTCGGTCGTTTTTGTCCGCAGGCGGAATTTTCCTGCTGGGGACGTGACAACAGGACCGTCCAATTCAAGGGGTGCCATGGATAAATTGTTCCCTGATCCGGAATCAATCACGTACATTTTTCCTTGTTTTTCATAAATATTAATCGCGTGCGTCCGGTCGATAATCCAGCCAGTTTTTGGTGATTCAACGGTTGCAGATGCGAGAAAAACATTAAATCCAAGCTCCTTGAGAACCATATACAGTAGTGCATTTAACTCATAACATACCCCGCCGCGCCCGCGTCTCAGCATTTTTTCCGTTATATAGGAAGGTGTGATCGGATCTTCTTTTCCTAATAATACATCCAAGTTTTCAAATGGATATAGGGAAGCAAATATTTCCAATATATAGGTGATACGTTTGAATTCGTCTTTCGTCTGAAAATATCCCTTTTGCTTTAGCAGTGATTCCAGCTTCTCATCCACAGTGCACACCTCCACGCAAATTAATTTTATTATTCAAACAATTGTAACAAAGTCTCGGTTTTATTTCCATGAATGAACTTATCCTGCTGGGGAAGAACGGACGAATCAACATTTCCGCACCAAAAAACGAACCCCATTTTTAGATGAGATTCGTGGTGTATGATTTAAAATATACCTAAAGAAGACATAAACACAATAATGATTGTAATCGGAATGATCCAGCGCATTAGAAAGCGCCAAGCTTTAAACCATCCCATATTTATGTTGCTTCCTGATTGAAATTCGCTCGCAACAATCGCCTTGTCCATTCGAAACGATATAAATATCGCGATGAGCAAACAACCAAGTGGAAGCAGGATATTACTAACAAGAAAATCAGTTGCATCAAAAACAGATTTTCCAAAAATGGAGACGTCAGCAAGCACGCCAAATGAAAGCGTTGCTGGAATACTTGCCAAAAAGACAATGATTCCTGAAATGACAGCGACCTTTTTGCGTGAATATTTTTTATTCGCTGTAAATGCGGAAATAATAATTTCCAACTGGCTAAAGGATGAAGTTAATGTGGCAAATAGGAACAATAGTAAAAATAAGCTTAAAAAGACAGGGCCTAATCCCATTTGACTGAATACCGTCGGTAGTACAACGAATAATAATCCCGGACCTTCTGTTGGTTCAAGTCCAAAAGCAAATACAACCGGAAAAATTGCCAGTCCCGCAAGTAAGGAAACAATGATATTCAATGTTACAACACTCGATGCAGATGATGGGATGCTTTCGTTTTTACTGAGATAGGAACTATACGTTACCATACAGGAAAAACCGACTGCTAGCGCAAAGAATGATTGACCAAGAGCGTATAATACTCCTTCACCGGTTATATTAGAAAAGTCCAAATTAAGAAAAAATTGAACACCCTCCATCGCCCCATCCAATGTAAGCGAGCGGATAACTAAAATAAGAAAGAAAATAAATAATAAAGGCATTAAATATTTACTTTGCCCTTTTCGATCCCATTTTTTGATTCCAAAGCTTAGTACAATCACATTGATCAATAGAAATATGACGAC
>NZ_JFBD01000095.1 GCF_000709085.1 Virgibacillus alimentarius
AAGTAATAGATATTTAGGTAATGTAGGATTACAACCAACCCAATTGAATGTAAAAGAAGTTCCGGAGAAAAAGAACCAAAAACAGCCACTTACAAAAAAAGAGAAAAAAAGAACATTGGCAATTATGATCCTTGCATGCTTTGTTGTTTTTTTCTGGGCCGGATTTGAACAAGCAGGAAGTTCATTTACGTTATACACTAAAAACTTTGTGGATCGGGAAGTATTTGGATACCTCGTACCTGTTTCTTGGTTCCAATCACTAAATCCATTATTCATCGTTAGCTTCGCACCAATTATTTCAATTTTATGGCTTAAGCTTTCTAAATCTAAAACTGGTGATCTAAAACCAATAACGAAAATGGGTTTAGGCATGATATTGCTCGGAGTAGGATTTATGATTCTTATCCCTGCTGTTTTGTACACAGGGAGTGATGAGCAAAATATAGTTACAAAGGCCCATATAGCCTTTATTATATTAACGTATTTATTGCATACATTGGGTGAATTGTGTTTATCTCCTGTTGGTTTATCATTGGTCAGTAAGGTAGCACCACTTAAAATTGCCTCTTTGCTTATGGGAGTATGGCTATCTACTATAGGGATTGCCAATCTTATAGCTGGGCAACTGGCTGCTTTAACAGCCTCTTTAGGTTATATGGGGATATTTCTTACAATTGGCGGAGTAGCGATTGCACTAGGAGTCATCCTTCTTTTTGCTTCAAGAAAACTTACTTCGATGATGAGTGAATATGATGAAGTTGGCATGACTAAAGATACTCAATACAATACTATTGGGAATGTAAATAATTAATTATCATCAAATATCCAGTTCCATTTTGTAAGAAGATGGTTCCTGTATAGAATAGGAGTCATCTTCTTACATCTCATTGCTACCCATATTTATTGGTGTAGGTCATATACGCTGTTAATAAAATAGCGAGTTAAAACCTAATTCATATCAGCTACTTCTTCTATCTATCGCCTTTAAGAGATTACGTAATAGGATACATTTTAGACCCATCTATTGTTCTTTTTTAAGTTCCCGCCAGTTTGATTTACAACATATGTAACCCTCTCGGAAAGGAAGTCAATATTTCAGCCTCTCCAGCTTCATTAATATACACATTGTCTTCAATCCGTACACCGCCAAAATTAGGTATATAAATTCCAGGTTCGATCGTAAACAATAATCCTTTTTCTGCCATTTGCTCATTATTTTCATGGATAGATGGTTCCTCATGCACTTCAATACCAAGGCCATGACCAACCCGATTATTAAAATATTCTCCATAGCCATTGTTTGTTATCAAGTTTCTTGATTCCATATCAAATGTTTTAAGCGGTACACCGGATTTTACAGCATCAATACCTGCTTGATTAGACCTTCGCACAATATCATATATTTCTTTTTGTTTTTCTGTTGGTTCACCGATAATAAATGTTCGGGTAATATCGGAACAATACCCTTCTGTAATAGTTACCCCCATATCAATTAGCAAAAAGTCCCCATTTTTAAAAGTTCTGCTTCCTGGTATCCCATGTGGTAATGCTGATTTTTCACCAGATAACACAATGGTTGAAAATGAAGGTCCCTCTGCACCAAACATCTTCATCAAAAATTCTAGCTCAGCCACTAATTCTAGTTCACTCATACCAACTGTTGCTTTTTTCATTCCCTCTTCCATTACTTTCTCAATAATATCTATTGCCTTTTGTGTATGCGCAATTTCATCTCTTGATTTTTTCATCCGTTGTTTGTTAATGAATGGTTGAATATCTTCATATTTAGCCTCAGGGAAAACCGCTGTTAAATACTGGTGTTGAAACATACTCACTTTTTTCATTTCGAGTCCAAAACGAGTGATTCCCTTACCCAGCTTTTCTTGAAGTATAGTGTACGGATCTTCCCCATCAGAGATTGGAATTATTTCTCTAATAATCGAGTCATTAGAAGCCAAATCCTTGTCTAAAGCGGGGACGAATAAGATATTTTGTTGATTGCGATTATCAACAACCAAAGCCATGAAACGCTCATGTGGTTCAGAATTAAATCCAGTATAATAGAATACATTTGCTGGTGTCATAATCATTGCAACATCAATATTATTTTCTTCTAAGTAGGTTTTTAATGCAGTTAATCTCGTTTGATAATTAATGGACATAATATATCCTCCTTCGTCTTTTTAATAAAGTATGCAAGATTTATACCACGATAAGATGCAAAATCCGGAATCCTTTTTTAGAAAAGATGATTTAAAGCACAAAAGATATAGAGAATTGGCATATAAGTTGCATTACTTATATTAAGTAATATACAGTAAACAATCAATCACCATTTAAAAAGATTATCTACTCGGTAGGACAGAAGGAGATATTTTTATCATTCAATTGTTTGGTATGAATTTACGCAAAAATTGAATGATAAAAATTTAAACAATATGAAGTGTATAAGGGGGAATTTGTAATGGATAAACTAACCGTTCTAAGAGAGCAATTTGAGCAAAATAATATTGATGGTTTTTTGATTACTAATAGCTTTAATCGTAGGTATATCACAGGTTTTACCGGAACAACAGGCGTAGCAATTATTTCCAAAGAATGTGCTAAGTTCATTACTGATTTTAGATATGTTGAACAAGCTGTAAACCAGGTTAAGGGATTCCAAATTATTGAAAATAGATCCACCCTTCAAGAAGTTGCTAAACAAGCTGAGAAAATGGGAATTGAAAGATTAGGGTTCGAACAAGAGGATTTGAATTACAAACAATATAAAGACTTAAATAATTTAGTCCAAAAATGTATACCTGTTTCAGGCATTATCGAGGGACTTCGAGCGGTAAAAACGGATAACGAAGTTAAAAAAATAAATACTGCCGCTAACATTTCTGATAAAGCATTTGAGCATATTCTTAACTTTATTAGACCAGGAATAACTGAAATGGAAATAAACCATGAACTGGAGCATCATATGCGTAAAAATGGGGCAACTTCTTCTTCATTTGACATCATTATTGCCTCAGGAATTCGTTCAGCTTTACCGCATGGGGTTGCGAGTAATAAAAAAGTAGAAAAAGGAGATATGCTAACACTTGATTTTGGGGCTTATTACGAAGGTTATTGTTCTGATATGACTAGGACAATTGCTGTTGGCGAACCAAATGATGATTTAAAGCAAATATATTCCATTGTTTATGATGCACTTGAAATAGGAATTAATTCGATTAAAGCAGGATCTTTCTGTCAAGCAATCGACAAAAAAGTTCGAGATTTTATCACGGAGAAAGGCTTCGGTAAGCAATTTCGACATGGTACTGGACATGCAATTGGGCTTGAGGTACATGAATCGCCATATTTTTCCGTAAAGTCTGAAGATGTTTTAAAGGAAAACATGGTAATGACAGTAGAACCTGGCATTTATTTGCCTGGAATTGGCGGTGTTAGAATCGAGGATGATATTCTGGTGAAAAAGAATGGAAGCAAAGTATTAACACATGCAAACAAAGAATTGATTATTCTATAAAGGGGAGGAGGGAGCCACAAATATAATAGTGTGGCTTTCTCTATCTTCATTCTTCTTATTTTTCTAAAGTAAGATATCATGGGGACCATCAAGAGTTGAACGAGAAATTCTAACCTTCCATCACCTTTACACTTTTACTACCTAAAAGGATTGTATTTCACAATTGGGTATCATTTTCTTGAATAAATAATGTTAGAATACCTCTTGAATATAGTACATTTAAATGGTAATAAGAATGGAAAATCAAAGATAATATGAATAAGTTAGGTGGTTTTAAAAAGAAGAAAAATATTAGCACAGAAGAAGCGATTAAAAGGTGGGATAGATATGCCGAAACATATTCAGCAGCTCATAATGAAAAAGGTGACATTCATAAAGAAATTTTTTTAAACCCTACTTTATTATCACTTATGGGAACTGTAAAGAATAAAAAAGTTTTAGATGCTGGATGTGGTGAAGGATATTTCAGTAGAATTTTAGCTAAATCTGAAGCGAATGTAACAGCAATAGATTATTCAGAAAAAATGTTAGAAATTGCTAAAGAAAGAACTCCAATTGATTTGAGAATTGATTATAAGCATGGGAGTTGTGAGGATTTAAATTTTTTAGAGGATAACAGTTTTGATCTAATAGTATCGAATATGGTAATACAAGACTTTGCAAATTATGAAAAAGCATTTCAAGAAATGTATCGTCTATTAGTAAATGGAGGATATTTTATTTTTTCAATTTTACATCCCTGTTTTGTTACTCCAGAGAGTGGATGGGAGAAAACAAAAGATGGTGAAAAGTTACATTGGAACGTAGATAAATATTTTTATGAAGGTGTTTATGAACAAAGATTAGGCGATAAAGAAAAAAAGCTATTATTCCATAGAACTTTAACGAGCTATGTTAATAATGTCATTAAAGCAGGTTTTATTTTAGAAGGCTTAGTTGAACCAAAGCCATCGGAGGATAAATTGAGTAAATATCCGTCATTTGAAGAAGATTTCAGATGTGCTGATTTTATAGTTTTTAAATTAAGAAAGAAAGTGACATAATTGGGGGTACTATGTATGAATAACTTGAAAGTAGAATATTTAAACTTCGCTGAGACCAATTACAGCTATTGAGCTTATGAAGCTTTATAAAGATGCAGGCTGGTGGAAGGAAAGGAGAGAGCAAGATATTGAAAAGATGTTGAAGTCTGTAATTTCAATTGGAGCATGGAAGGACGGTACTCTTATTGGGTTTGCCAGAGCTATATCGGATGGTAAATTTAGAGCATACGTAGAAGATGTGGTTATAGATAACGCTTTTCAAAATTCAGGCATTGGGACGAATCTCGTATCAAAATTGCTAGAGGAGCTTTCTGATATCGATGTTATAAGCTTGTTTTGTGAAGAACATTTAATCCCTTTTTATACAAAAAATCAATTTAAATTGAGTAAGTCACAATTTGTAATGCATAGAAAATGAGCATTTCTTGTTGAGTTAACTAGTGGGGGGTTGCCATTAGAGCAACTTCTTAAGTTTATTGTTGCTTATAAAATGTAATAAAAGGGATATAATCATACATTTTACAGGCGTGATAAAATGCTGTTAAAGAACTGTTCCATTATCGGCAATCATTTAACCCCGTCTGTAACGTGAATGCAAATAAAAATCCGCCAGACAGGGTTTGTTATAATCAAGACAGCCATACCTTCCAAGAAAAAACCGTGTATTATGAAACAACTAACTATTATGTCTGAAATCCTCTGTAATTATTGGTATATTTGATCAAATATACGACTACATTGAATATGATATGCATAAGTATAACTGCAAACAAATTAGTTGTGTATGCAAATACGCTCGCGAGCATGATACCCAATGCCATTTTGTAAAAACTGTCTGTTTTGAGCTTGTAGTAATGCATAAATGTAAATACCAGTGCCGAAAACCCAATGTAAAATAGGTGCGGTACGCCGTGTGAGGCAAACGTTTCATACATTACATACCGAAAAATATATTCTTCCAAAAATGGAATGAAGATGAGTGTTTGCAAAAGAAATTTCTTCTCCCGAAATGCTTTCAGGAAACGTTTAGCGCTGTGCAGTTCCAGCATAGCCTGAACCGCAGGAATAATAACACTCAAAAGGAGCACTATTATTATGCTCATCTCCCGTACAAATATAAGGCTGAGCAACACAGAGCTAATTAAAGCAAACACGAATTTGTCGGTCGTCCCTCTTCGTACAATGAATATTTTATCATAAATTAGATAAAATATTCCCGGAAAAAAGATGAGTATGAACATTATTCTAAGGAAGAGGGTGGACCAAATCATTTAATATTCCTCCGATATCATTGTATCTCGGATGATATACTTGTGGGAAACTCGGTATGCACAACGGAAGAAGTTCTGGTACAATGATTCGGGTAATTACTTGCTGGGAACCCACAAAATCAGGTGGCGTAATGTTTAAAAATGCTGCATATTTGCTGAATGCTTGAAGGCTTTTCACTAGATCTTTCAGATTAATGCTCAGCCGGCTAGCATGCAGAGGACTATCGCGGAACGCTAGATTTTCTGGCTTTCCTTTTCGGGCATAATAAAGAACATTGTCATCAAGGTTGTCAAAAGTTTTCTGATCCATGACAGACTGGAATGTCTCCGTATGTGTCCAACTCGCATTCATATTATATTCCACAATGGCAAGTGTTTCCATAACTGATCTATAAACCGCACGTTCTAGCGTATAAGCCCCTTGAATACCAACTGTATATTTAGGTGTATAGGGGAGATCAGAAACAATTTCACACATAGCTATCGGAATTGGTTTATCCAATGTAATGTCAATTATATTCACGTCAAAATAATCATAAAAAGAGGCATCACCAATTATCTTTGCAACTAACTCTTTCCATGCATCCGTAATATCCGGACAACGCAGACCACCATACCAATACAAATTATATGAATCCAATTGATAGATTTCAATAAGCGCAGCTTCAAGACTCTGTTCAAATGTCTCATGAGAAGCGGTTCCTGTCGAGACTGCGTTTGCAACTGCAATCTTTTCATCTTCCTTCAAAAAATGCGTTCCTGAAACCATCAACTGCAAAGGAATATAAACGTGCTTTCCCGGTTCAGTCAAGGCGTTCATTTTTACCCATGATATTTTATCTGTTGGCTGAATAAAATTAATGTCATTTTCCCCATATAATAGATTTACATAGTCAAGAGGGCATACACGATCCCCAGCATCCACTTCTTTTTGAAGCGTTTCAAAGCTTTTCTTTATAATTAAATGCTGTAACCCCAGATATTGAGAGGCATAAGCAAACCGTTCGGCAGATTCCCCTAAAAAGGACATTCTCGATTCATTGTATAATTTTCCATATCCGCTCAAGTGATAGGTGAAATGTATATCTTGACCATATACAAACTTTTCAAACTCCGGATAGTCCGAGGTGATAAAGTGAAAGTCAGGCAGTGGAAATGAGCGCAGACGGTAAAATTTCTCAGGGGATTTCCATAGCCCAGCAATTTTCCCATCGAAATGGCGCATGCGGTCATCGATATTTTTATCAGTCAGTTTAATCTTCATAATCAATTAACTCCTTTGTTATATTGACTGATGCTGCGTTTTGTTCATTAAAATCAACTTTGTTGATACCTGCACACGTATTGCATAGTATGGTTCGCCTATTAAAGTCAAAGGAATACTCAAAATTAGGGAAATAATAATATAACACTGCCCCTGTCAGCATGGACATGCCATTTACTTCTGTTTGTTCAATATTCTTTCTGATCAGCCCCAATCCGACCAGCAGCTCTGCAGGTGTTACTTCGAAGTCATCATGCATATCTTGTGTTTCTGCTTGAAACTGAATACGGGACAAAATTTTCTTTTCTAGGCATTCATAACATCCTGTTAATTTGGGTTCAACACCTAACAACAGAAAATTTTCATTATCAAATAGCGCCATAAAAAAACTCTGATCCAACTGAACCATCAGTTTATTGATTGTTTGCACATTATGGCGTTCATTAAGGGTTGCAATATAATAAATGGAGGAATAAGAAGTAAAGACTTCCTGGATTCTCTCCAGATAAGCATCAGTTTTAAGATAATTATTTTCCGAGCTAATCAAGTCGATATCTGCATCGGAAATTATTTCTGATCTTTTCACAACGTCACTATCCGGCACAAAATTTTTCACCGCGTCAAACATCTGCTGGTCTTCAACCATTAACAGTGTAAAGCCTTGTTTAATCTTATTACGGATTAACCCATAGCTGTATAATGTTTTAAAATCATTTTGGTGTACATGATTGGGTTCAATAGTCACTTCTTGGCCATCCAAAATGGCTTCAAGGAGTGCGATGAATTTTGGTGAGCTGCTTTCTTTATCGATGACTAGCTCTGTCTGGTGGAGAGCACCTTTGCGCAAAGTAATTTCCGTCTCATTCTTTATTATATTGAGTCCATTGGTTTTTTTATACGTAATACCCTGATGTGTTTCAGTTTGCGTGTCTGTCATGTTTACTGCTCCTTTCCAATAATAATTGAATAGATGATATGTGAATTCACACTATCCAGACCTATCGATGTTTCAGCATATTTTTTATTGAACCCGGCTACATCACATGAGCCATAACCCACTTGTCTGGTTACAAGGTGTATGTTCTGTGCCATTATTCCGGTTTCCACAAATGCTAATAACATGCCGAGTTCCCCGTATTTTAAATAATTCCTATTAAGTTCGTAAGAAAAAAGCAGACTGACATTGGAATTCTGGGTGTCAATCGGTGCATTCTCATACAGTTCGTCAAGATTAGAGTCACGGGTAATTTCCTTCAATGTATGTGTGAAAGGCCGATATAAATAAATTCCATTCCGTAGACCTTCAATAGTATTCACCACACAGTATACTGAGATTGGATATATTCCTCCCCCTGATCCATAATAACGACGATAGGAAGTATTACCTTCATCATCTTTTGTATATCGATCACTTAAACCAATTGAATATTTTAGAAGCGTGGAAAACTCATCCAAGTTCATCTTGTAATTACTGAACTCACGGATGCTTTGTCGTGATTTTAATGCATTACTGAGCGACCCCCTCAAATTTTTGGGTTTAGGTAATGAAATCGTTGTGTTACTTTCTTCAACTTCTTCCATTTTTCTTTGCGCATTAATCTTATCAGCCAATCCTGTTTCGTTATAAAAATTCAAGGAACGGATATCACTGATCCGAATACTTGTCATCCCAAGTAAGTAGTTAAATGCATTCGAATCCGCATAGCCTTTTAATATATTGGCATAGACTTTTGTATTAGAGAGATTGGCTATATTGTTCCTGTCCTCATAAACAAGACTGTGAAGATTCATCAGTCCCTTGTTCATTTCCTTGTACCTCCTTTATTGCGCCGTTTACTCCATAACTCCAGGACAAAAAATATAAGAATTCCCATCACCATACCGACAAGCGCCATATTGAAATTATTTGGTACACCTTCTGCATTAGCACCTTCGTTTGCTTCAAATTTGAAATACTCCAAACCCAAGATTGTTAAAGATTTATCACTTTCAAGATTCTGTATATCCACCTGTTGATAGCCATTCAATATAAGAAGATAAAATCCGACCACCGTGATGATGATGGCTGAAATAAAAGAAATTGAAATGCGTTTCATGTTCATATGTCGCACCTCTTTAAGTAATTTTTAATAATTCCTTGACCTCCTTCAAATATGAAAGGAGGTCAAAGTTCATATTTCTCTTTTGATAAATGCCTCTCATGTAAGAATTAAGATGATGAACTACAGCAGCATGAACATGAACATGAGCAGCTGCAGCTTCCAGCCGCGTAGCTAAGCGCTTGGGTTTGCTCTCCGGTGCTCAAGAAACTATGGGATTGAATAGATCCATCTTTCATATTCATAGGTCTCACCTCCTTTAAATATCAGTATTTTGGAGACTATCTAGTCATGTATATATATACTGGAAAATATCATTCCCCTCCTAAATGTCGAAATTTAAATTTCAGATAAATAAGTTATGCTTTCCCATGCTTTGACGATGTATCTAATGGGCTTAACGATTGAAAGCTAAAATGAAATTTGAATGCTCTTCGCATGAGAACATAAATAATAATTCCCGTAACGGTTAAATAGCCAAGTGTAAGCTGGAAAAATTCCCCTAAAAATAGTTCTGTTTTAAACCAGATAGAGATAAAATCATTCATCAAATATTTCACCGGAAAATAATCCATCACACCTTGGACATTCTCAGGCAGCGTACTGAATTCATTGAAACCACCTGATAAAGCAAGAATCATAAACATTAGAGCCAGTCCTGCAACTTGTACTATTTGTACTCGGGTGGTGAGAAGTCCCAACATCACCCCGACGGACAAAGTAAATACAGCTGCAAGCAAATAATGCATAATGAAACTGAATAAGGTTAACGCGTCCGGTATCGAAAGGTTGAAAACAATCTTCGCAAATACACAGACAAGCGTAAACTGTATAATCGCTATCATCATATGTACAGTAACTTTTGAGCCGATGATAGCAAACGGATTAATGCCAAAGAGAACGTACCTTTCCATCACACCTGATTCTCTTTCTGCGGCAATGGAAACAGGAAGAGAAACTAAACAAAGCGGAACTAGACCTATCCCAGATGCAATCATGATATATTTATCCGTAAGATGAAAACCGTCACCAATTTCAATATTTCCTTCACTTCCAACAACGATAACCATCATCATAAGAGGGAAAATGATGCTGAAAAATAATACTATCGGTATTCGTAGCAAAATGACCTTTAATTCTATCAATATATATCGGGCATATCTCATACTATCACTCTCTTAGATTGGTTGCGTATATACGTATATAGCGTTTGAATATCTTTAGGTTTATAGGTGAAAGGGATATTGTCATTTCGCAGTGCCTCCATGACCTTTTCTTCTTCCTGCCGATTTTTTGTCATAAATATCTTTTGGTCTGCTGTATGTACAAAACGGAGGGTCGAATCCGTAAATGAAGCTTCCTGGTCTATACCTATTGCCGAAAAAAATTGATATTTAGTGCATAAATTTTCTAATGTATCAAAGGCAATCAGTTTACCTTCGTCTAAGATTAAAATCTTGTCCGATAATTTTTCAATTTCTTCAAAATAATGGGAAACAATAAGCAGTGTTTTATCATTGGCAAGCGATTTTATCAGCTTAATAATTGTATTTCTGCTATCAAAATCTAGACCTGATGTGATCTCATCAAATATTAATAGATCCGGATCATGAAAAATCACAAGAAAAATAGTTAGTCGTTGTTTTTCGCCACCGGACAGATGTGATAATCTTTCGTTTAATAATTCCTGTAAATCAAAACGGATAACGCCATCTTGAACACGTGGATCTTTCATGGAACAATTGCACACTAGGGAAATAATTTCTTTAACCTTCATTAAATCGGAGAACTGATTGTGTTGCATTTGAATGCCGATATCTTTTGTTTGTATATAACGATTTACTTCACCTTTATATTTTATTAAATTTAAAATAACCCTAATCATCGTCGTCTTGCCTGAACCATTGCTTCCGATAACACCAATCTTGTCTCCTTTTTCAATAGAAATGTCGGAATTTGTTAAATCTAAAATTGTTTTTTCTTTTTTGGTAACAAATACATTATGTAATTCTACCAATGCCATCTAAACAACCTCTCTCCCCATGCTTTTATGAAGTGTTATATACTTTTCCATATTAATGATTTAAATTACACAAAATTAGTAATTTTAATGATGTAAGGGCGTCTAGAATTAAAATTCCAGCAGTTTAATGAAATATTGAAGGTGCGGGCTTTCAGTGATCTATCTTATCGCTTCGACGTCTCTCGTTCCCAGACGTTCTTTTAATGTCTAACACAAAACGAGTCGGAGCGAGTTTGGGCGCGGGCACTATGATTCAAATCCTTCAGTTGCTTTTTACAGCAGTTTTCGACTTTCCACCATGGAATAAAGTTAGCCTCGATCACCTAGTGATTTTTAGAATTTAACTCTTCACCAAATGGAAGAAAAGAAATCTCCGGGTAACAGAATTTGGTATTCAGAATGATTATACATGATTTTCGTCCTCTGGTTTAAACTCTTTCACGATTCTTAAAACATTCCCTTTGCATCTACTTTCGACAAGAGGGAGTCGAAATCCTTGTAGTAGTTGAAGTTTTTACGTCTTCACGCCCCATGAAATCTCTGCTGCATCATCCAAAATGCGATAGACTTTGTTGTTGTGATCGGTTTTTTTCTTTTTGCCGGATGGAAAAAGCGTCCTTGTCTTTTACGTTTCCGACTTTTAATCAAACCAAGTCGTTCACACGGAGGCCGGTATTAATACCGATCAGAAAGATCAATATCTTTATAGCAATAAATAAAATATAAAAAACATCCTAAAATATGTTGTTTACTAAAGCAAAATGAAACTGCCTACAGTGAATAAATTTCAATAGGAAATCAAGTTTGGGTAAGGTACCTTGTGTCATACAATGTAATAAAAGACTTATTTTCGTACATTTTATTTATCGTCATGACAGCTTCTATGATTTAATTTACTTGGAAAAGTATGGAATGTAAACACTAAACTGAACAAATTTTTAAAGGTGTTTCAACTTGTATTCAGCTGGTGTTAAATAATCTAGCGATCCGTGAATTCGAATATTATTAAACCAATTCACATAATCGAAAAGTTCAAGGTCAAGTGCTTGTTTGCAAGGGAAAATAGTGCCGCCCACAAATTCTGTCTTAATCGTCTTAAACATTGCTTCAGCGACGGCGTTATCGTAAGGAGATCCTTTTTCACTCAAGGAACGTTCGATACCAAAAGCATCTAAAGCATCGTCGATGAGCTGGTTTTTAAACTCATTACCGCGATCTGTGTGAAATATTTCGAGTTGATTTAGATTGTACGGTACGGATGCAAAGGCACGCTGAACTAACGCTGCAGTCTTGTGAGGACCAGCACTGAAGCCAATGATCTCACGATTATATAAGTCTACTAAAATACAGATGTAATGCCATTTTTGGTCAACACGGACGTAAGTCAAATCACTGACAACAACCCTTAACTCCTGGTCTTGGTCAAATTCCCGGTTCAATACATTACCAACTTCGGATTCATTACAGGTTGACTTTGTCGGTTTATACTGGGCAACGGTGTATTTAGAAACAAGACCTTGTTCTTTCATAATTCGGCTAATCCGTCGGCGGGACACAGTCCAGCCAAGTTTTTCTAGCTCTTTTTTGATTTTTCTTTGACCATAAATGCTACGACTTTTTTTAAAGATATCCACAACTAATGTTGTCAGTTCTTCATCATTGTTTTCACGGCTCTTTGCTTCATAGTAATACGTACTTCTTGGAATTTGTAGGACGTCACACATTGCTGATACCGAGTATTTGTGAGCATTGTTGCGAATCACATCTACTTTCGTCCCATGATCAGCGCGGCTTGCTTTAAAATATCATTCTCCATTGCGAGTTTTTGATTCTCTTTACGAAGCCTGATTAATTCTTCCTGTTCAGGAGTTCGATTGTCCTTTTCTTCAAACGATCCAGAATCCTTGTGTTGGCGAATCCACTTATCAAAGGCAGAAGACGTTAGCTCGTATTCTTTGATAATTTCGCTCCTAGGTTTTCCGGAAGCATGAAGCTTAACAATTTGTTCTTTAAATTCTTTTGAGAAGGTTCTTCGTTTTCTTTTGTTGGTCATTTTTGATTCTCCTCCGACTTTTCTTGAACCAAGTTTATATGACCTTAACGAATCTGTCTAATTAAGTGTAGCCTATCCAAGTATGATTATATTATATAATTTGTTGTATTAGTACATAGAAAAGAAGGATTCATATGACAGAATCAACTGAAATATACAATGTGCAG
>NZ_JFBD01000096.1 GCF_000709085.1 Virgibacillus alimentarius
TTTTTTCATGATCTCCTGTAATCATAACTGTTTTTATGCCCGCTTGTTTACATTCTGCTATCGCTGATCTTACTTCTCTTCTTGGTGGGTCCATCATGCCATATAAGCCAACGAAAGTTAAATCATTTTCTAAAAATGTTGTCTCAAGGGATTGATTTTTGGGGATAGATTTAACGGACACAGCTATCGTTCGTAGTGCTTTTGCGGCCATATCATCTACCGTACCTTCTAAGGGACGTTTGTCTTTTAAGAATTTTTTACCATCCTTGTCTATATAACTCGAACATCTCGGTAATAAAACATCAGGTGCACCTTTCGTTATTAGAAAACGCATATTATTTTCATCTTCAACAACAATACTCATGCGCTTGCGCTCTGAATCAAATGGTATTTCCTTAATAACTTTATAATTATCCCATAAATGATGTGATAAACCGAATTTTCTTGCTGCTACAAGCAGGGCTCCATCTGTTGGATCTCCATCAACCGAATATTTTCCTTTATTTACTAATAATGAGGCATGATTACAAAGCATTCCGTACAGGAGCATCTGTCTTAAATTAGGGAAATCCGTAGCAACTTTCGTATTACCTAAGAAATAATCCCCTTGAATGTCATAACCATCGCCCGTTACATATAAATACTCACCATTCAAATAAATTTCCTTTACAGTCATTTGGTTTTCCGTCATTGTTCCTGTTTTATCGGAACAAATAATAGATGTTGAGCCCAGTGTTTCAACTGCTGATAATTTCCGTACAATTGCTTTTCGTCTAATCATTCGCTGGACACCTAAGGACAGTGCGACAGTAACAATCGCAGGGAGCCCTTCAGGAATTGCCGCAACTGCTAAGGATACGCCTGCTAAAAACATTTTATATACGGCATGTCCTTGATATACACCTATCACAACAACCAATGAAGTCAAAATAAATGCTAAAACAATCAATACTTTTCCGAGTTCAGCAAGTTTATTTTCTAGTGGTGTGTTCGATTTTGTTGTCCGAACCATCAACGAAGCTATTTGCCCCATGACAGTATTCATGCCAGTACCGACAACAATTCCTATTCCAGTACCCCTAGTTACTAAAGTTCCGGTAAATCCCATATTCGTTTGATCTTGCGCATCAATGTTACTTTTATTAATTGCTTGTACGTGTTTCATAACAGGAAGAGATTCTCCTGTTAAGGCAGCTTCTTCCGTTTCTAAACTATTTGACTTAACGAGGCGAACATCGGCAGAAATACGATCTCCACTCGTTAACCTTATGACATCGCCAACAACAATTTCTCTGGAGTTAATTTTTTTCCATTTTCCATCTCGCAAGACATTTGCTACCGGAGCGGATAATTCTTTTAATTTTTCTAATGATTTTTCTGCTTTTTGCTCCTGGAAAAAGCCAATTAATCCGTTTATTAATACAATTACCATGATCGCTATAGCGTCTATGAATTCTCCGAGTAACCCGGCAATTAATGTTGCCCCTAGCAACACCAATACCATAAAGTCCTGGAATTGTTTTAAAAAGATAAGCCATTTTGATTTATTTTTTTCTCCTTCTAGCACATTTTCACCAAATTGTTTGCGACGTTCTTCTACTTGTTTTTCTGTAAGACCTCTATTTGCTGTAACGTGCAGCTTTTGCTCGACTCGTTCAACATCTAATTGATACCATTTCACATCGCATTCCTCCAAATTCTCACCATGCTATTTACACTTTGCTACATACATTTGCTGTTTCGATGAGTCCTAATCGATATATATGCAGGTTTGTCCAAAAAGATGCTATAATTGTTCGGTGAGGTGATTTTTATGCCATTTGATGGAATCGTTACAAAAGCAGTAAAAGAAGAAATACAAAAAGAGATCGTGCCAGGAAAAATCACAAAAATCTATCAGCCTACAGCGACTGAGCTAGTGTTTACCGTTAGAAGCAAAGGGAAGAATCATTCGTTATTATTATCAATCCATCCGACCTATGCTCGTTTTCACTTAACGAATGATATTTATCAAAACCCAGCCCAGCCGCCAATGTTTTGTATGCTTTTGCGCAAACATCTATTAGGATCTATTATAGAATCGATTGAGCAATTTGGGATGGAGCGGATTGTTTCATTTAATATCACGGCAAGAAACGAGATTGGTGATACAACTTATAAAACGCTTGTCATGGAATTAATGGGAAAACATAGCAATGTTATCTTTTTGGATAAAGAAAAGGAACATATTATCGATAGTTTAAAACGTGTTTCCATGTCTCAAAACCGTTATCGCACCATCTTGCCTGGTTCGACTTATAAGCTCCCTCCAACACAAGAAAAGGTGAATCCACTAGAAATAAGCGGAAACGAATTTTTAAAAGGAATTGACTTTAATGCAGGAAGAATTGATTCGCAAATCGTTCATCTGCTTACTGGCATATCACCTTTTATTGCAAAGGAATTTGTTGCTCGCACGCAGTTAGGTTCACCTAAAGTATATCTTGAAAAATTCATGGAATTTCAAGAACAAATCAGAAGTCAAACCACTGAGCCAAGAATATATCGTAATAAAAAAGAAGACTTTCATGTGCTTCCAATTACTTCCTTTCAAGGGAAGAGTGAACATTTTGACTCCACTAATGCTATGCTTGATGAATTTTATTCGGGAAAAGCAGAACGTGATCGCGTCAAACAAAAAGCTGGAGACCTATACCGATTTCTTAAAAATGAAAAAAATAAAAATGAACGTAAGTTAAAAAAACATAAACAAACACTGAAAAAGGCTAAGAAAGCAGAGCATTACCAAAAATTAGGGGAGCTTTTAACCGCCCATATGCACTTGGTAAAATCAGGAGATAAAACAGTTACGGTAACGGATTATTATGATCCTGATCAACATTCACTTACTATTGAGCTTAATCCTAATAAATCCCCTAGCGAAAATGCACAAGGCTTCTTTAAAACGTATCAAAAATTAAAAACATCCAAACAGGTTGTAAAAAAAGAAATGAAGAAAGCGAACACTGAAATAGCATATATGGAACAGCTATTACAGCAAATAAACGTGGCCAGTGAATCAGACATTGAAGAAATTCGGGAAGAATTACGTGAAGAAGGCTACTTAAAAAAACAAACACAGGGAGGAAAGAAAAAGAAAAACAAACAAAAAAAACCAATGCCTGAAGAATTTATTTCTTCTGATGGCACAACCATTTTCGTTGGCAAAAATAATAAACAAAATGAATATGTAACAACAAGACTCGCTCATCGTGATGATATTTGGCTGCATGCTCTAAATATTCCCGGCTCACATGTTGTGATCCGTGAGAGTAATCCCAATGAGAATACGCTGCTGGAAGCGGCTCAATTAGCTGCCTATTTTAGCAAATCACAAGCTTCTTCTTCGGTTCCAGTTGATTATACAAAAATAAGACATGTGAAAAAGCCAAAAGGAGCAAAGCCTGGTTTTGTTACCTATGATAATCAAAAAACACTTTTTGTTACTCCTGAGAAGTCAAAAGTTGATAAGTTAAAAAAGCAAGGATGATTGCATATAGAACCATCCTTGCTTTGCTTTATATTTATGCTACTTTTGGAATTAATGTTACTTCGATGTTTCCTCTTGTTGCTTTGGAGTAAGGACAAACTTGATGAGCTTCTTCTGTTAATTCTTCCGCTTCTTCCGGACTTATACCCTCAATGTGAATATTTAACGTCACTGCTAATTTAAACCCACTATCTTTTTGATCCTTGCAGAAATTGACTTCTGCAGTTGTTTCTGAATTAATTTTTTTGTTTTGGTTTGAAGCCACCAAGTTTAATGCGCCGTCATAACAAGCTGCATACGCAGCAGCAAAAAGCTGCTCCGGATTTGACCCTTCTTTACCTTCTTGCCTCTTATCCGCTGGATGGACCAGTTTAAAATTGATGCATCCATCATCTGATCTAACATGTCCGTCCCTGCCATTTGTTGCAGTAGCACTTGTTGTAAAAATTAGATTGCTCATTTTAGCACTCCTTTTTTATCGTGTAATGAACTGTTCCTCCTAAGCACGAGTACGAAACGTTTAATCATATTTTTCTCGTAATAATGCTTGAATAAAATGATCAACTTGAGGCAGATTTCGAATTCCCTCTTGATAACAGACCCATGTATCCCTAGTTGCATAAGCACCATTTAACTTTAATGGCATGTGCGGATAACTTTTCATTAAAGAATGAGAAACACTTTTAGGCAATACGGCCATTCCTAACCCTTCCATCATAAACTGTTTACAGGTCTCAATTTGATCTACGCGAATCGCTTTTAATGGCTTAATCTCTTTTTGATGATAATAAAGCCAATGATCTACTAAATCATGCATGCTATCATCACTCTTAAAAGAAATTAAAGGACGTTCCTTTAGTTGATTCTTCGGAAAGGCTTCCGTATCAAAAATATATAATGGATCACCAAATAAATGCTCACATATCCCTTCTTTTAGTTGCTCTCCCCTAATAATACAAACGTGATATTTTGTATAATCCTTTTTTATATCTTCACTAATTCCCGTCACTAAATCAATCGATACTTTTGGATATGCTTTCGTATATGCAGCTAAAATGGATGGTAAATACCGCTGACTAATGAGTGTTGAGCAGGCAATGGATAAGGTACCTTGAACTTCAGCGCTTGATTTGGCAAGTGTATTTTTTAGATTTTGTTCCTGTTCGATAATATTTTTGGCCTGCTTTAATATGAGTTCGCCAGCTGGAGTAGGAATTAATTTTTTTGAAGTGCGGATAAAAATTTTCTCATCAAAATAGTCTTCTATATATTTTAATCGCTGTGTAACAGCAGGTTGAGAAATTAAAATTTGTTTTGCTGTACCTCGAACTGTTCCTATTTCATTTAATTTCAATAACAAATCGTAATCATCTATTTTCATTTCAATAACCTACCTTGAAATTATGATAAATACATCCTAATTATAGCTCATTTCAGACTATTTTGTGCTGAAAAATAAAATCCAGAAAATTTTCAAAAAAATGATGAAGGGATGAAAAGACAATGAAAGTAAAAGACTTTTTGGCTAAAATAAAAAATACTTGTCCATATAGACAAGTGATTTTTTGTTTATTTAAAGTTCATTTCTCCACGCTTCTAATTGTTTTCTTTCATTATCTTCAATTTTCCCATCTTCTACTAAAATGTGAAGTACTTCATCGTAATTAGTTAGGCTTTGATAAGATAGACGCGCATTTAAAAATTGCTGCTTTGCTTTATCCAATCCATAGGTAAATATGGATAAAATATCTATTACTTTTCCGCCATGTTCCTGTACAGCTTGTGCTGCTTTAATGGATGATCCACCTGTTGAAATTAAGTCTTCAATTACAAGAACCTTTTGTCCTTTTTCCAATGTACCTTCAATTAGATTTTCTTTACCGTGCCCTTTAGTTTTAGATCTAACATAGATCATGGGTAATTCCATTCCTTCTGCTAACCAAGCAGCGTGGGGAATCCCTGCTGTTGCACACCCAGCAATTACATCAGGTTTTTCATCCATCTTTTTAATCTTTTGGATAAATGCTTTCATTATTTTCTTGCGAACAGCTGGATAAGACATCGTTAACCGATTATCACAATATATTGGTGATTTTATTCCAGACGTCCATGTAAAATAACTGTCTGTTTTAATTTGTACAGCTTGTATCGATAGCAAATCTCTCGCAATTTCATGATTTAATTCCATGTTTCCACTCCTTGACTGCTTGTTGATATGCTTCATATGGATCATTTGCTTTTGTAATACTTCTACCTATAACAAGATTATCGGCACCATGTTCGCGAGCATATGCTGGTGTTGCAATTCTCTTTTGATCATTCTTTTCAGATAACTGCAGGCGAATTCCTGGTGTTACGGATAAAAATGATGGACCACATGCGGCTTTAATTTGCTTGGCTTCGTGAGGAGAACACACAACTCCATCTGCCCCATTTTGTTCCGCCAGTTTTGCAAAACGAACAACATTTTCTTCGACCTCACCAGGTAATAGCAGCTCATTATTTAGGCTATCTTTATCCATGGAAGTCAATACGGTTATTGCCATTAATTGTGTTTTGTAACCATCAGATAAGCCTGAAAGTAATCCTTCTTTTGCTGCTTGTATCATTTCGCTTCCACCTGTTGCATGTGTACTAACCATATCAACCCCTAGTTTGGCAATATTCTTCATGGCTTTATTTACAGTTGTTGGAATATCATGAAGTTTTAAATCCAAAAAAATAGGATGATTATTGTCTTTCAATCTTTCTATTACAGCTGGGCCCTCTCTGTAAAATAGTTCCATCCCAACTTTAACGGGTACACCTTTTAATTCATTCCATTCGATAAATTGCTTTGCTTCTTTCCAACACGGAAAGTCAAGCGCCAAATATATTCGATTCACTCTATGTCATGCCCCTTTCCCACAGCATCCTGAACAGACTGAAATCCATACTTACTTAACACTTCTGGCAATGCCTCTATTATTTCAGTACAAATAAATGGATTCCTAAAATTTGCAGTTCCAATTGCCACAGCACTTGCTCCAGCTAAAAGGAATTCAAGAACATCGTCTGCTGTATTTATACCTCCCATACCGATAATCGGAATATTTACATGCTGTTTTACTTCGTAGATCATTCGAATAGCGACTGGTTTAATCGCAGCCCCAGATAAACCACCGGTTTTATTAGCGATAATCGGTTTTTTTGATGGGAGATGAATTTGCATCCCAGTCAACGTGTTAATCATTGATAAACCATCTGCTCCTGCCTCTTCCACTGCTTTTGCCATCGCAATGATATCTGATACGTTAGGGGATAGCTTTACATATACTGGCAGATTACTCGCTTTTTTAACTACTTTAGTCACTTCAGCAGCCATAGAAGGGTCTGTTCCAAATTGAATTCCGCCTTTCTTTACATTGGGACAGGAAATATTTAATTCTAATGCATGGACTTTATCTGTCTCATTGAAGGCACTGGCTACTTTCTCATATTCCTTTATTGTACTCCCCGCAATATTAGCAATCAGTGAAATATCATAGTTTGCCAAAAAAGGGACTTCTGTTTCAATTATTTTATCCACACCGGGATTTTGCAAACCGATTGCATTAAGCATTCCAGAAGGAGTTTCGGCAACTCGGGGTGTCTTATTTCCTAGTCTCTCCTCACCAGTTGCTGCTTTCATCATAATAGCACCTAATTTGCTTAAGTCATAAAACTCACTGTATTCGCGCCCAAATCCAAAACATCCTGATGCTGGCATGATCGGATTTTTCAAGTTTAACCCAGGTAATTGAGCTGTTAAGTCCATCATAAGCAAACCTCCTGTGCTTTAAAAACAGGGCCATCTCTACATATTTTCTTATAACCGCCATGATCATCTGTAGGTATCACACAGGCAAAACATGCGCCTACACCACAGCCCATGCGTTCCTCTAAAGATATATATCCGCTTTTATGATCCAGCTCTTTTGTAATAGCTTGCAGCATTGGTAATGGTCCACATGCATAATATCGGTCATAATCACCAATTTTATCTAAAACGGCAGTAACAAACCCTGCTTCACCGTAAGTTCCATCATTCGTAACAATATGCGTGTCGCTAAATTGACTAAATGCATTTTCATAAAAAACATTGATCGCTGTTTGGAATCCTAATACCGAAATCATATTTATATTCTTTTTTGCTAGTGTTTTGCCTAAATAGTATAACGGTGGAACACCAATTCCACCACCTATTAATAAAACATTGGAAGGAACTTCATTATCAATGGGAAATCCTTTTCCACAAGGACCAAGTGCATTTACTTTCATACCTGGGAGATAAGAAGCGAGTTTTTTTGTACCGGATCCAATCGTTTTAAATAAAATTGTTATTGTTTCGGTTTCCCTATTTACATCGGCTATTGAGATAGGCCTCCTTAGTGTATGACCAGGAACATTTACATGAAGAAATTGCCCCGGTACTGCCGTTTGACTAATATAGGTACTTTTTAATACCATTTCAACAGTATCAAGTGCAATAACATTCGTTTTTCTTATTTGCATGTCAACTTTTTTTAACATTTATTATAAACCTACCTCTTTCGTTTAATATTCGTAGTTAGGCAAAGACACTCTTTCGAAAGGCAACTTTTCCTTCAACAATTGTTAATACTGGAGTTCCTTTTACATTCCAATTGTGAAAAGGAGTATTTTTACCTTTAGAGAAAAATTCTTCTTTATTCATTTTTATTTCTCTATCTAAGTCAATTAAAGTAAGATCTGCAATCGCATTTTCTTCTACTTTTCCATAAGGTAAGTTAAATACATCTGCAGGTTTATTTGTTAACCAATCAACTAATTGATTCAATGGAACTTTCTTTGTTTGAACCAAATGTGTATAGAGTAAAGGAAACGCTGTTTCTAACCCTACAATTCCAAAAGGAGCATGCAAGAAACCAATTTCTTTTTCTTCCTGAGCATGTGGCGCATGATCTGTTGCAATAAAATCAATTGTCCCGTCAAGTAACCCGGCTAATAATGCTTCTTGATCTTCTTTGCCCCTGAGTGGTGGATTCATTTTGAAATTTGGATCATCTGTTATGATGTCTTGTTCATTTAATAAGAGATGATGCGGGGTTACTTCAGCTGTCACATGAATTCCTGCTTTTTTTGCATCACGAATTACACGTACCGATTCCTTCGTACTAACATGACAGACATGATAATGGCACCCTGCAGCTTCTGCTAATAAAACATCACGCGCAATTTGTACTGATTCACTCAGAGACGGAAGGCCAGGTAGATTTAAACGTTCACTTATTTCACCGTCATGAACAACACCGCCATAAACAATCGAATTGTCTTCACAATGGGCTACAATCGCTTTATTATTACTAGCTGCCTCTTTCATAGCGCGTAGCATATAATCAGCCGTCTGTACTCCTACACCATCATCGGTAAATGCAAATGCACCTGCTTGAGATAGTTCCGTTATATTCGTTAATGTTTCTCCCTGTAAATTTTTAGTAATTGCTGCATATGGTAAAACACGTACAAAGGCGTCTGTTTTAATTTTCTCGTGCAGCTTGTTTAACGTATCTTGATTATCCGGAACTGGAGAAGTATTTGGCATCGCACAAACTGTTGTAAAGCCTCCTTTTGCAGCAGCTCGTGTGCCAGTTTTGATTGTTTCTTTATGTTCTCCACCCGGCTCGCGCAAATGGATATGCACATCAATAAAACCTGGTAGAAGTAATTGACCACCGCAGTCGATTACTTCTTCTGAATCTATTGATAAATTTTCTCCAATTTGTTTAATCTTTCCTTTATCGATAAATACGTCACAGGCTTTCACTTCATTGTTAGGCAGTAATTGTTTGGCGTTTTTCAATAGCATGCTCATGAAGTATCCCCCATTCTTGTAATAGTTTTATAATGATTGCCATTCTCATGTAGACACCATTTGTCATTTGCTTAAAGATTCTAGACCGATCACATTCTACTAAATCTGTATCCATTTCAACCCCACGATTGACTGGTGCAGGATGTAAAATGATTGCATGAGATTTCATTCTTCTTTCCCGTTCTTTCGTTAAACCAAAATTTTCCAAGTAATGATACGTATTACCACTTGAACTCTTATGTCTTTCATGCTGTATTCTTAAAAGCATTAACGCATCACAAAGCTCTACTGCTTCATCCATAGTAACATAAGGAAAATCTAATGTATTGTCTTCAAAGTTTGGTGCTGCACATAGATACACATTAACACCAAGTTTTTTTAATGCATTTGCATTGGACCTTGCGACTCTACTATGTTTAATATCGCCGGCTATAACGATATTTAAGCCCTCAAAATAACCGAACTCCTGATATATTGTTAGGAGGTCTAGCATACATTGTGTTGGATGTTCTTCCTTACCAGAGCCCCCATTAATAATCGGTATATTAACATTAGCATTTATTTCGTTAATCCAATTATCTGCAGGATGCCGAACAACAAGCAGTTGTGCACCAATCGATTCAAATGTTCTAGCTGTATCGTAAAGCGACTCCCCTTTTTGCACGCTAGATGTTTCACTATGAAAATCCAGCTCTTCTAAACCTAATTTCTTTTGTGCTACGATAAAGCTCATTTTTGTTCTCGTGCTCGGTTCGAAAAATAAATTAGCCGCAAATATTTGTTGATTAATGTAGTATTGCTCTTGTTTAAATTTTTCAGCAGTTTCTATTAATGAGATGATGTTTTCCTTACTTAGCTGATTGACCGATATAAAATGTCGCATTGGTATCCCTCCAAAAGTTGGTTTAGTCTTGCCCAGGTTTCACGCAATCTTCGTGTTGTTCTTATTTAATCCATTAAAAAACCTCTTTGCAAAGGTCGCAAAGAGGTATACGTATAGTGTTAACACGTATCTTGGCAACCTTTTAAACCTCTCTGGATTTAATTAAAGGTCATACGATTTAATTTTCGTACAAAGAAACTTCATCCCGATCGTCTATTTCGATTAATTGAACACCGATAATTTCTTTTTCAGATGTCGGGGTGTTTTTACCAACATAATCGGCCCGAATTGGCAATTCCCGATGCCCCCTGTCAATAAGGACTGCCAGTTGCATTTGCGATGGTCTTCCTATATCCATCACAGCATCCATCGCAGCTCTAACTGTGCGTCCAGTATACAATACATCGTCAACTAGGATTACTTTCTTTCCTGTAGGATCTTCTTCAATATTTGTTTCTATTAACTCTGGATCCTCATTCTCAGTTACTCGTTGTAAATCATCTCGATATAAAGTAATATCTAGTTCTCCGATTGGTACCGTAATATTTTCTATTTGTTTAATTTTTTCTTGAACTCTCCTTGAGATCGGAACGCCTCTTGTTTTTATTCCTACTAATAAAAGGTTTTCTCCCCCTTTGTTTTTCTCAAGAATTTCATGTGCAATTCGTGTTAATGCCCGATTAATTGCTGGCTGATCAAGGATTTCAGTTTTCTTCTTCATTCATTTCACCTCAAACTTAGGAATCGGTTCAAAAAAATACCTTTTTTCCAAGAGGAAAAAAGGTATTTAGACATATGTATTTCTACATATGAACGCCGTTTCCTTTTTAGCCTCACAGGACTAGAATTAAAGGATCATTTCATTTCTTTATTAATTATGTCAAACATGTCTCTATTTGTCAATACATTTTTTCTAATTGAGTCAACAGCTCCTTGAATTTGGATGGAGCTTCTGCTTTAAAATGCATCCATTCCTTTGTTGTTGGATGAGTAAAGCCTATACTTCTTGCATGCAGAGCTTGTCCTCCAATATCAAAAGTTTTTCGAGGACCATATTTGGGATCTCCTGCTAATGGATGTCCGATATATTTCATATGCACACGGATTTGATGTGTCCTTCCCGTTTCTAGTTGACATTTAATATGTGTGAAATTCTTAAAACGCTTAAGTACATGAAAGTGAGTAATTGCCGGTTTGCCTTGGTCAACAATTCCCATTTTTTGCCTATCTTTAGGATCCCTTCCAATTGGTGCATCAACTAATCCATTTTCATGATCAATAACACCATGAACAATAGCTTCATAAATTCTTTCTACTTTTTTCGCTACTAGCTGCTCGGCCAAATGAATATGCGTTGCTTCATTTTTAGCTACGATTAACAAACCACTTGTATCTTTATCAATACGATGGACTATTCCTGCCCGTTCTATTCCATTTAATTCTGAAAGATGGTCACAATGAAAAAGCAATGCGTTCACAAGGGTTCCCCTTTGGTGTCCTAAAGAGGGGTGTACAACCATTCCAGCAGGTTTATTAACAACTAATAGATCCTCATCCTCAAATAAAATAGAAAGGGAGATATCCTCCCCTTCAACGGAAAAGCTCTCTTTTTCGGGGACTTTCCATTTTAATTTATCTCCTTCAGCGCATTTGTAATTAGGTTTTACCACTTTTTCATTTACTGTTACGAATTTTTGAGAAATCCATGACTGGATTTGAGAACGTGAATATTCTGGATTAATGACCGCCAGTAGCTTATCTATTCTCATGTGATGCTGTTCAGGTAATACTTTATAATTTTGTTGTGTCATGATGTACCCTTTCCTTTCTTTCTTTCATCCATAAAAGTAAAAATTAAGAGCAAAATTACACCAACAACTAATGCTGAGTCAGCTATATTAAAAATAGGATAATCATAGTTAAAAATAATAAAATCCAGAAAGTCTACAACTTCTTTGTGAAGAATTCGATCGATAAAGTTCCCGATCGCACCACCTAAAACAAAGCTGAGCGAAACAGCCAATAATTTGTTTTCCTTTCCATATTTATGTAAATAAAAAATAACACCGATAACAACAATGACCGTTATAATATAAAAGAAATTCATTTTCCCCTCTAATATTCCCCATGCTGCACCTGTATTGCGGTGAGACGTCAGATAAAAAAATTTTTCGATCACAGTAATTTGATCATATATTTCCATATTTTTCACAACCATCCACTTAGACAATTGATCAATGCCAATGATAGCAATCGTAATCACATAATACCAGTACATACCCTGTCCTCCGATTCTTAACAAACTCTTCCCAAGCATTTTACCACAAGAAATAAAAAAGTGCTCGTTTAGCCAAAAATATCCCTCTATGATGAGAGGGATATTTTTATAGATGTTTATGCTTCTGAATAATGGTCTTTAACGATCGTTGCACAGCGTGTACATAACTCTGGGTAGTCTTTATCATCTCCAACTGTTTCCGAAGATATCCAGCAACGTTCACACTTTTCACCAGGATGTTTTTCGACTAGGATGTCAACATATTGATAGGATTTTGCACGATCATTTGCATCACTGATATTTAATCTTGATACGATAAACAATTGATGCAAGTTTTGAATGTTTGTTAATATTTCTTTTGTTTTTTCATCTTTTGGAATGATCGTTAATTCCGCTTCTAATGATTTTCCTATAACTTTTTCATTTCTCGCTTCTTCAAGTGCTTTTAAAACATCATCCCGAACATGCATGATTTGAGCCCATTTTTCTAATTGGTTTTCAAAGCCAGCAACTTCCCGTGCTTCTGGAACATCTGTTAACTGTACACTTTCTTCTTCCACACCTGGGATATATTCCCATATCTCTTCTGCTGTATGTGGAATAATTGGTGCGAGTAATTTTGTTATAGTAATTAAAATCTCGTGATAGACTGTTTGAATGCTTCGGCGACGGCTGCTATCTTCCGCTTCAATATATAAAATATCTTTAGCAAAGTCCAAATAGAAAGAGCTTAATTCATTGGCACAGAAATTATGAACTTCGTGATAAACAGTTGAAAACTCATATTTGTCATAGCCTTCACGTACTTTTGATACTAAGTTTTGCAAGCAATGAAGCATGTATCGATCTACTTCTGCTAAATCCGCTTCGTTGATTTTGTCTTTTTTCGGATCAAAATCAGCTGTATTCGCAAGCATAAATCGAACGGTATTTCTGATTTTACGGTAAGTTTCTGAAACTTGTTTTAATATATCATTTGAAATTCTAACATCAGCCTGATAATCAACAGAAGCTACCCATAAACGTAGAATATCTGCCCCAAGCTGCTTTAATACTTTGTTTGGCTGCATAATATTTCCTAATGATTTACTCATTTTTCTTCCATCGCCATCCAATACAAACCCATGGCTAATGATAGTTTTACATGGAGCTTTTCCAGTCACTGCAACAGCTGTTGATAAAGAAGAGTTAAACCAACCGCGATATTGGTCACTTCCTTCTAAATAAACATCTGCAGGACGGCGATGATCTTCTTTTTCTAGTAATACGGCCTCATGAGAAGAACCAGAATCGAACCACACATCCATAATGTCTGTTTCTTTTGTAAACGTACCATTTGGACTATGTTCTGATTTGAACCCTTTTGGCAATAAATCTTTCACTTCCCATTCAAACCATATATTGGAACCATGTTCTTTAAATAATTTAGAAACATGTTCAATTGTTTCATCTGTGATAATAGGTGTTTTATCTTCACCATAAAATACTGGGATAGGAACACCCCAAGTACGCTGACGAGAGATACACCAATCCTCGCGGTCTCTAACCATATTATATAATCGCGTTTCTCCCCAATGCGGATACCAGTTAATTTCTTTTATTTCTTTTAAAATATCCTGACGAAAATCTTTAATCGAGGCGAACCATTGAGATGTCGCACGGAAAATAGTTGGTTTCTTTGTACGCCAGTCATGTGGATAAGAATGTGTAATGAATTTTAAATCTAATAACGCACCAACTTCATCCAGCTTTTCTGTGATTAATTTATTCGCTTTATCATAGAAAAGCCCTTCAAATCCAGGAGCTTCTTCTGTTAGAACACCTTTCTCATCGACTGGACATAATGCTTTGATTCCGTATTTTTGTGCTACATAAAAATCATCTTCCCCGTGACCCGGTGCAGTATGAACACAACCAGTTCCCGCTTCCATCGTAACATGATCACCTAACATAATAATCGAATCACGATCATAGAGCGGATGCTTGGTGATGATTTGTTCTGCCTCTTTTCCTTTAAACGTTTTAAGTACTTCAGGATTATCCCATCCCAATTCTTCCGAAACCGTTTCTAACAAGTCATGTGCAACTATATATTTATCTTGCCCTGCATTTACAACAGCATATTCAAATTCCGGGTGCAGACTAATTCCTAGATTTGCCGGTATTGTCCACGGCGTAGTTGTCCAGATAACAAACTTTTCTCCACCTTCAAGAAGCTCTTTTCCATCTGTTACTTCAAATGAAATATAAACAGAAGGAGAACGTTTATCATGATATTCAATTTCTGCTTCAGCTAATGCAGATTCAGAAGAAGGTGACCAATATACTGGTTTTAAGCCTTTGTAAATATAACCTTTTTTGGCCATTTCTCCAAACACTCTTATTTGAGCTGCTTCATAATTTTTTGTCAATGTTATATAAGGATTATCCCAGTCTCCACGAACACCTAATTGTTTAAACTGGGTGCGCTGATTATCTAATTGGTCCATTGCATATTCTGTACACATTTTTCTAAATTCAACAATGTCTAATTTCTTACGATCTATTTTTTTCTTTTTTGTCAAAGCTGTTTCTATTGGAAGCCCATGTGTATCCCATCCAGGTACATAAGGAGCATGAAAACCAGTCATTGATTTATAACGAACAATGAAATCCTTCAGAATTTTGTTTAGAGCATGCCCAATGTGTAAATCACCATTAGCATATGGAGGACCATCATGCAGGATAAATATTGGTCTTCCTTTTGTTTTGTTTTGAACCTTTTCATAGATGTTATTCTCTTCCCATTGCTGTCTGCGAACTGGTTCTTTATTTGGCAAATTTCCGCGCATTGGAAATTTAGTCTTAGGCATAACTAGTGTATCTTTGTATTCCATCTTGCTTTCCTCCTTTAATTTTATCCATATATATTATATAAATATAAAAAGTCCTCAACATCCCTAAAAAGGGACGAGAAGACTCGCGGTACCACCCTTATAAATTTAAAATAACGTTTTAAATTCACTCTATACTCGTAACGTGAATAGGACGGCCATTTCTACTGATTTCGAACGACTACTCCAGAGTGATATTCTAAAAGTTTCTCTGCATCAGGCTTTCACCGTTTCCTGACTCGCTTTTCAGATCATACCTTTATACTGTCTCCATCATTGTATTTATTTAAATATAGTTTTTTAGTATGAATTATATGTAAATTTGCAGTGAACGTCAAGTTTTATCAATTATTATTTATTCCCCGCTTCTTCTAATTCATCGCTTATTTCTGTATCAAATAAATCTTCCCAATCATTTGTACTAATTACATCTAACTGAGCTTCAACCAACATCCTTAAACGTGTTCGGAACACTTTTGCTTGTTTTTTTAATTCTTCTACATCCATAGCGATTCGTCTTGATTTACTCAATGCTTCATTTATAATTCGATCCGCATTTTTTTCAGCCTCTTTAATAATGAGTTTCGATTCCTTGGTCGCATTTCCCTTTACTTCCTCGGCCGTTTCCTGAGCGACCAAAATCGATTTATTTAAGGTTTCTTCGATATTCGTAAAATGACTAAGCCTTTCCTCTAATTGAGCCACTTTTTCTTTTAAATCGTTTGTTTCCCTAATTGAAAGTTCGTAATCTTTAATGACCTGATCTAAAAATTCGTTAACCTCGTCTTCGTCATATCCGCGAAAACTCCTTGTAAACTCTTTATTATGGATATCTAGCGGTGTTAATGGCACACTGGCCACCTCCTTCTACTTCATTAGAATTAATCTACACGTTTTTATTCGACAAAAAATGGTGATCCTTCAACCCACTTCAATTATTTTAAAAGGGCGGTAGTGATTTTAAGCTTATTTTTTTTCGTTCTCCCATTTATATGAAGGAGTTTGCTTCGGCCTCTGCCGCGAAGAGAAATCATATCTCCAGACTCAAGATTCATTTTTCCGTCTTCTACAATTTTGAAATTTACTTTTACGAGCTTTTTTTCAATAAAATCTGCGGCCTCTTTCCGTGATAAATGATAGATTGCCTTTACAATAGCATCTAGGCGCAAAGAAGACACTGTTTTATCAGATTCAATCCACTCTAGCTCTCTTTCGATTAAATGAGATAAATCTTTTGAATCAAGATTGATGCTCGAATTTTTCACATTGGTTAAATTCACACTTACATATGGAGCGATTTCACTTGCTACAACAATTTGTATCATCCCATTTTCAACAAAAATATCACCAAGTTTTTTCCGTTCAATTCCCAAGGACAAAAACGCCCCCATAACATCTGGGTGTGATAAAGAGACGAATTTTTCTGCGTACTTTCCTTCTAAAAGTGTAAGATTAAAAGACGCAGCTGTTACATCTTCATAATACGGGGCAATGATGACACGTTTTCTTTCTGAGTGCCTCCCTCCACCATAGGACTGCACTTGCAGTTCATCATTTGAAGGACCTATAATCGCCTCGATTATTTGCTGCTCGCGAGGATCCAAGAAATCTGTTAATTTCATCTGAAACGTTCTTTCTACATGTTCCCTCCAGGATAAAACTTGATCAATAAAAGGTTGTTCTTCCTTGCGAAAATGTTGATAAATACTCATTGTTAAAACCAGCCCATCAGCATATCGAATAGCACCGGTAATCCATAGGACCTGGCAAAAAACAGGACAAATATGGCTACGATGGGCGATATATCAATCATTCCAAGAGGTGGAATAATTCTTCTGAAAGGTTCTAAATAAGGTTCACAGATTTTAGTCAAAAATTCACCAAAAGCCGATTCTCGGGCCCCTGGAAACCAAGACATGAGAATATATACAATTAACGCAAAACTGTATATTTCTAGTGCAAAATAGAGTACATTGTATAGCTGCATCATCTTCTACTACCATCCTTTTTGAAATTCATCTTCACTGCTGGCCAATGATTCCGAGATAGAACCCGATACATTAACGTTATCAGGTGTACATAAAAATGTCTCCGAACCCAGTTTTTGTATATCGCCATTGACAGCATAAACAGTGCCACTGAGAAAATCAACAATTCGCTTGGCTTGTTGATGGTCAACTCGCTGCAGATTTATAACAACAGCACGACGGCCAACAATATTATCTGCAATTTCTTGTGCTTCATTGTATGTTCGCGGTTCACAAAGCACTACCTTCGAAGTAGGGTGCTGCATACTCGTCAAGTTGACGACCTTATTCGGGCTCTGGGTTTTGCTTTGTCCCGCTGGCTTGTCCATCGCATCTATCTCTTCTGTTTCTTCCATATATTCATATTCATCATCCATTGTAAAGAATGTCTTAATCTTATTTTTGATACTCATGGTTACACCTCACAATTATTCTGATCCAACTAATTTTGAACCAATACGTATATGTGTGGCACCTTCTTCAATAGCTATTGTGTAATCATTACTCATTCCCATTGATAAATACTCACAAGGTGCGTGTGTTAATTTTTCTTCTTTTACCATGTCTCTTAACTGTGCTAACCTTCTAAATGTTGCTCTTAGCTCTTGTTCATCATCGATATGCGGGGCCATCGTCATTAAACCGACAATTCGGATGTTCTCGAACTTTTCCATTTCTTTCACAAAGGATAAAACATCCTTTGGAGACAGACCGTGCTTTGATTCTTCCCCACTAACATTGACTTGAACAAAACAATCCTTCAACTCATTTGTTCGTTTATTGATTTCCTTTGCAAGTGACGTACGATCTAACGAATGAATAACGTCTACTTTGTCAGCTACACTCTTCACCTTTCTTGATTGCAATGTACCGATAAAGTGCCATTGGACGTTATCTTGTATATGTTCATATTTCTCCAAGAACCCTTCTTGACGATTTTCACCAAGATTTGTAATTCCCGCCTTTATTGCTTCTTCTGTTCGTTCTATTGTAACATATTTCGTTACTGCAATTAGGGTAATTTCATCTAAATTACGATTGACTTTTTCACAAGCCTGTTCCATATTACGACGGATATGTTTAAGATTTGTTTCTACTTCCATTGCTTTTATCTCTCCCTGTTTCATAATCACTTACTCTTTCAAGTAACCTATGTAACCTAACATTCGACCTGTTTTTCCATTCTCCCGGCGGTGGGAATAAAATAGACTATTATCTCGAAATGTGCAATATTGTGTTACATCTATATTATTACGTAAAACCCCAGATTGCAAAAGGATATCTACATTTAGCTGCTTTAAATTTAATAAATAACGATTATTTCCTTTGGACTTAATTGCATTTTGCCGATATTGTGGATCTATCTTATGCATTACCCGACTATCTATTTCATAATATTCCTGCGATATACATGGTCCAATTGCTGCAAGCAGATTCGAAGCGTTTACACCGAGGGAACGTAATGTATCTACCATTTTTTGAGCAATTTTATTTGTCGTTCCCCTCCAACCTGCATGTGCGATACCAATATATTCTGTTACAGGGTCAAAAAAATAGAGAGGAGCGCAATCTGCATAAAAAGCTGTACATAATATCCCTGTTTGATTGGTGATTAACCCATCTATTCCTTTGATGGAAGTTTGGTTCGTTGTGGCTCCTTTGCCTTTATCTTGTTCCCCAATTATTTTTATATTTGTATCGTGAACTTGTTCCCCAGAAACCCAGTTTTCTAATGGAAAAGATAATTTTTCAGCTAATCGTTGCCTGTTCTTGATAACATACGGCCGCCAATCATCAACATGGAAACCAAAATTAAACGATTCATAGGGAGAGCTGCTGACTCCCCCATTTCTTGTTGTAAAACCAACTTGTAATTTTGAATGGATATTCTGCCACTGTGCTATATGTAAAAAAGATTGATTAGAATGGTAAAAAGCTTCTTTCTCCATATTGAAACCTCCTGACTGATTCATGTACTATTTTAGCATATTTGGGTTGTACCTCCTTCTTTTTCAGTCAGGAAAGTTTGATTCCGGATACAATGTTGGCTCTTTTACTTCTTTTACAAGAATGACATCCGAACCAATTGTTATAATTTTCTCCCAGTGAATGATTAGCTCATCCGATTTTCCAAATAAACCACTTTTTTTATCTCGGACGACAATGATGATTGCAGTTATCTTTCCACTGTCTGGATCTATTTCAAGATCATAAATATGCCCTAAACGTCTCCCATCTTCAATCACGATAATTTCTTTTGTTTGCAGCTCAGATAATTTTATCAACCCATTCACCTACCTTATTTTATCTATATGCAGTAAACGAACATAATACAATAAAAAAAAGACAGACACTAATATAAGGAACCAGTGTCTGTCTTTTCTATTTCCACTTAATCATATTATTTTCTTTTTTTATTCAAACATTTCTTTATTCATTTGATGGATGGCAGACTTTTCAAGCCTTGATACTTGTGCTTGCGATATTCCTATTTCTTCCGCAACTTCCATTTGTGTTTTTCCTTGGAAAAATCGCTTATTTAATATCATTTTTTCCCTAGCATTTAGTTGATGCATCCCTTGTTTCAACGAAAGTTTATCATCCCATGTTTCTTCACTATCTTTGTCATCACTTATTTGATCCATCACATAAATCGGGTCTCCCCCATCATTATAAATAGGCTCAAATAAAGAAACGGGATCTTGGATAGCATCCATGGCGAAAACAATATCAGCATGAGGAATACCCATTTCTTCAGCAATTTCCATTGGTGTCGGTTCTTTTGATGTTTTATTCACCAACTTTTCTCTGACTTGCAATGCTTTGTAGGCAATATCTCGCAGTGACCTCGATACTCTAATTGGATTATTGTCCCTTAAATACCTTCGAATCTCTCCTATGATCATAGGTACAGCATAGGTTGAAAAGCGAACATTATGACTCAAATCAAAATTATCTATCGATTTCATTAAACCAATACAACCTACTTGAAACAAATCATCTACGTATTCACCACGGTTATTGAATCGCTTAATAACACTTAATACAAGACGTAAATTTCCATTTACTAGTTCTTCTCTTGCTTCCAAGTCTCCTTCTTGTAGTCTTACAAACAATTTGCGCATTTCATCGTTCTTTAATACCGGTAATTTCGATGTATCAACACCACATATCTCAACTTTATGTCTGATCATTGTGTTCTGCCCTCCCAGTTGGTGATGCTGTTCATGGACAGTATCTCCCTCTAGGAGGTTTTTTATGCAATCAGCTTCATGAAAAACAAGGCATAAAATTACCGCTAAAACCTATAAAATAAAGGCTAAACCATCTTATTAAATTCTTTTTTTAAGCGTCTAATGATTTTCTTTTCTAACCGTGAAATATAGGACTGAGAAATTCCAAGCATATCTGCTACATCTTTTTGTGTTTTCGCTTCTTCGCCAACTAATCCAAACCTGAGCTCCATAATTTGTTTTTCACGATCATTTAATTGCGATAATGCATTTTTCAATAAACTTTTATCCACTTTTTTATCCAAATTTTTTGTTATAATATCTACTTCAGTCCCTAGTACATCAGATAATAACAACTCATTGCCATCCCAATCAACATTTAAGGGCTCATCAAAAGATATTTCCGTTTTTAACTTATTATTTCTTCTTAAATACATTAATATTTCATTTTCAATACATCTTGATGCATAAGTAGCTAATTTTATTTTCTTTTCTGGATTAAATGTATTTACTGCTTTTATAAGTCCAATTGTTCCGATACTTATTAAATCTTCAATATTTATTCCTGTATTTTCAAATTTTCTGGCAATGTATACGACCAGACGTAAATTACGTTCAATTAACATTGCTCGAGCTGATTTGTCTCCTTTTGGGAGCAGTTTTAATAACTCTTGTTCCTCTTCTTTTGACAGTGGCGGTGGCAAAGCTGCACTTCCACCTATATAATAAATTTCATCCGATTTGAATCCTAATTTAATTAATAGTTTATACCACCATAAACGCAGACGTAATTTTAAAATTCTCAATATTTACCTCTCCTTTTGCATTTATGCTGAATATACAGCTGATAATTTAATAATTTGTGGCTGAAGCAAACAATGGTAACGTTGATCTTTTGTTAGTTCAGCAAATTGAATACCTATTAATACCTTATTTGACATAATTTTCTGATCATTATAGTGGATGATCAGCTGGTCAGGCCTCAAAGCAAACAAAAAATTACTTTTACCTTCTACTCCCTGAAAAGGCACAATATGTAACTGTCTTTCCCATTCTTTCGGGAGGCTATCTAAATCAAGTTCATCGTGAGCATCTTTTAACATTTGCCAGTCATCATCTGTAAACCATTGTTTTAAAAAATGCTCATCACAAATAACAACTGGTCTTTTTGTTGCTGGATCAACTAGCTGATTAGCACTGTCGATATACCCAGTAGTTGAATACGTTTTTTGTTTCAGTTCGATACTAACTGGACATAGTTGGTCATATCGTATTTTTTCTATTGCATGCTTGTCCATACGAACCTTGGTAAAATACCAGCTTAATGGGAATCCGACAATAACAAATATCCAACTGATCGGATTTCCAAAACCATTGTTAAATGTAAGAATCCCGCTTGAAGATAATCCAATCGGATTTTGAAAAATAAAATGTGCAGCTATCAAACCACCTCCGATGGAAAAAGTAGTAAAGTAAAATAATGCTAATAGTTTTAGCGTTTGATAGACAGTAACAAAGCGAAATGCACAAATAATAATAATAATAGAATAAAGCAATCTTCCTAGTATGCTACTAAAAAATGAGTCTGGAAAATAAAGTGTAATTGGTACCAATAAGGATGCTATAAAGGCACCAAATAGGATTCTTCCTTTTCTTGTACTGTCTTTCGCTAAAGCCTGTGTAAGCAATAAAAGCATCATATCCAGAAAAAAATTTAATGCCCAGACAGCATCAAGATAAATGGTCACCTGACCCTTCCTTTCTAAGAAATTATTCTTTTAACATAAAATTTAAGGGGAAATCCATGTATAAAAAAGTATATCTAAATACAGAAGCAAAGTCTGTCACATCTTGTATGTATATTGGGGCTAATTTTAACTAGTTATCGGGGAGTTTGTCGGCTTATAAAAAAAGAGTAATTGATCCATAGAGTTGGTCAATTACTCTTTTAAAAATTATCGTCTGCGGTTTCGATTACGATTTCTTAAGAAGGTTGGAATATCTAATGTATCTTCTTCAGGCTTTTGTCTTTGTTGCGGTTGAGGGTTCTGTTGTTTTTGTGGTTGGCTCATTTCCTGAGAATAATCATCATTTGCTTTTGTTGCAGCATGTTGATTATGGTGAATGAGAGGTCGCTGTCTTGGCTGTGTTTCCTCTCTTTTTGTTTCATCAAATCCTGTTGCTATCACTGTTACAATGATTTCTTCGTTAAGATTTTCATTAATAACGGAGCCGAAGATAACATTCACTTCCTCATCTGCAGCGGATGTTACTAAGTCAGCAGCTTCCTGGACTTCATACAGACTTAAGCTTGCACCACCTGTAATATTCATTAGGATTCCGTGCGCACCATCGATTGATGTCTCTAACAACGGAGAGGATATTGCTTTCTTCGCCGCTTCAGCTGCACGATGTTCTCCATTCGCAACACCAATCCCCATTAATGCGGAGCCCTTATCAACCATGATTGTTTTTACGTCCGCGAAGTCAACGTTAATTAAACCTGGTTTTGCGATTAAATCAGAAATACCTTGAACACCCTGACGCAACACATTGTCAGCTTCACGGAAAGCTTCTAACATTGGTGTATTTTTATCCACAATTTCCAGCAGTCGGTCATTTGGGATAACAATTAGCGTATCTACACTACTTTTCAATGATTCGATACCAGCAACAGCTTGTGTGGATCTTCTTCTTCCTTCAAAAGAAAACGGTCTCGTTACAACACCTACTGTTAGTGCGCCTATTTCTTTTGCTACTGTTGCAATAATTGGTGCGGCACCTGTACCGGTACCACCTCCCATTCCTGCAGTTACAAAAATCATATCTGCACCTTGCAGTGCTTCTTCGATCTGTTCTTTACTTTCTTCAGCAGCCTTTTTTCCTACTTCTGGATTGGCACCTGCGCCCAGTCCCCGAGTAAGTTTACCACCAATTTGCAGCTTTACTTCTGCCTTGGATAATTCCAATGCTTGAGCATCTGTGTTAACAGCAATAAATTCTACACCTTCAACGCCGTGTTCAATCATACGGTTTACAGCATTATTACCGCCGCCACCTACACCTATTACTTTAATTGTTGCTAGACTATCCATCTCAGTATCAAACTCTAACATATATTTGTTCCTCCTAATATGCAAAATTACAAACACTCGAACGTGTACTAATCTTAGTCAAAAAAGTACTTGAACAAATTAGCAATTTTGGATTCTTTTTTCTCCGTTTTTTTTGGTTCTTCTGTTTTTGTTTGATTTTTATTTCTTTTTGGTTTTGGTTCTTGCGTATTAGCGACCACAGCAGGAAATAATTCTTTTCCTTGTATTTTCGCATTATGATAGGCAAATTGCAAGATTCCCACCCCTGCAGTAAACTGGGGTTCCCTTACACCTATGTAATCCGGTATAGCTATACGTACATTTGACCTAAATAGATCTTGCGCTAATTCTAGGACACCCGGCATTTTCATCGTGCCGCCTGTTAATACATAACCACCCGGTAATTCGTGATAACCAGCTTTTCTAATTTCTCTTTCTGCAAAAGCATATATTTCTTCTAATCTAGCTTCAATCATATCAGATATTTGCAATTGATTATAGGTTTGTTTAGAGTTGCTCCCTATAATGGAAACATTAAAAACTTCATCTTCCTGCGCCTCATCATAGAATGCATGTCCATAATTCAATTTAACTTCTTCCGCTTCTTCTGTTGATGTTCTGAGCCCTATCGATAAATCTTTTGTAATATTATCTCCGCCCAACTGTATCACATTCGTCGATACAAGATGATCATTTTCAAAAATAGAAACGGTAGAACATCCCCCACCAACATCAATTAAGGCGACACCCAGATTTTTTTCATCTTTTGATAAAGCGAGTGTTCCTGCTGCCAGTGGCTGCAGGCAAATATCAGATATTTGTAGGTTAGCTCGTTCTACACATTTCAAAATATTATGTAAAACAGTTTTTGAGCATGTAATAATGGTTCCTTCCATTTCTAACCGAACACCAATCATTCCCCTTGGATCCGTTATTTCATCTAATCCATCAACAATGAATTGTTTCGGTATAACATCAATGATTTCTCTCTCAGGCGGAATCGATATTACCTGTGCACCATCGATGACTCGGGTAATATCTTCATCGCTAATTTCACGATCTTCGCTTTGGACTGCTACGACACCGTGACAAGGCTGCAATTGAATATGATTTCCATTAATACCTACTACTACTCGGTCAATTTGCATACCGACCATACGTTCAGCTTGTTCGACTGCATTTCTTATTGAATTTACTGTTTGATCAATGTCAACAACAGCACCTTTTTTCATTCCATTTGATTTTGCAGTACCCACACCTATAATATTTAGTGAATCATTCAGTACTTCACCTACAACTACTTTTATTTTTGCTGTACCTATATCAAGACTTACTAATATTTCACTATTATTCAAAGAAGGCACCTCCTAATTAAACAACTTCGGAGAACATATAAAGTTTCTTACCCGAATTATTCTTTTCGACTAGCCATTTCAATATTTATAAATATTTTTTCTCGGTTCTATCCTTTCATCATTACTCTATCGAATTTGAGAAGAATGAAAAGATATAATGATTATTTCAACATAAATCATTAAAACCCTTTAAATTCAATCTATTTCTTTCAGATCACAATAAAATACCGTCTATCCATCTGGTATAAAAATGGATGGATGGATTCATACCTACCTTTCTGTACTATCTTCGGTTTCACCTTCATCTGGATTCTTATCAAATGACTCAAAATACGCTCCTACTCCAATATGTATAATGCCCTTACTATCAGAATCAAGCTGAGAGACAATGGACGGATACACTTGCATTTTCTCTGCAAAGTTTCTTATGGTTCCATCAACCATAAAGCCATCATTCATATAAAGTGAAATTTTATTCTTGTTTTCGTCTGTAGGTTTCCAGTGAATTTCTGATATTAAATTTAAAATACTTTCGGGCAATTTTTGTAGCTCATCCGTCATTTTGTCTAAATAAGCACCCTCTGAAAACCCTATAATCAATGGAGCATCGCCATTACTCGACTTTTGATTTGATGTAACCGTAGTACCATTCCCCAAAATAGGGTGATAATAACCTTCTTTTTTAATATATCCAACACGTTCATATTCTTTTATTTGAATTTCGACTGTCCATGGCAACTTTCTATCCACATCAACCGATTGAACAACTGGATTTTCTTTTATGTTATTTTTTACTTTCGTCTTATTGATTGTCCAAATATTTGTGCTATCAGTTAGCTTACTCTGTTTAATCACTTCTTTCGTTTTTACCGATGTGTTGCCTGTAACAGTAATTTTTTTCACATTACTTAAAGGTGATTGTAAATAAACAATAATAGATATTAAAATGAAGAAAATAGTAAGATAGAAGATTAAACGTCGATTTGCTTTCTTTTTACGAGCTTGTTTCAATTTAGGGATACGATCCTCAATGGAAACAATTTGCTTTTTTTCCATTTCTATTTCTTCCTTTATCAGTAATTAACAAAATCAAATGATCTACCATCCTATCACCGAATTTGTTATATGAATTATATCATATTCAGTATCTAAACAGATAGTCCACACTAATAGTTTATCAATATTTTTGTTATAAATAAACAGACAATATATTTCCAAATAAAGGTATAGAAAAAAAGTTTGAGCACCTTCATTTCTGTGCCCAAACTTTTAATTATGCCTCTATGAAAATAAGCATCACGCTATATTTTGGTATATCTACTTATATTTAGTAAAATACCGACAGAGCAGAGTGTTAAGGTTAATGAGGAACCACCGTAACTTAGAAACGGCAACGTAATACCTGTTACAGGAATTAAACCAATCACAACACTAATATTGATCATAACCTGAATGGTTAGCATTGATATGATACCAAGTGCTAAAAATTTCCCAAATAAATCTGGTGCTTCAATCGCGATTTTAATGCCACGCCAAAATAATAAGATAAATAATCCAATCACAAGCGATCCACCGATAAATCCTAATTCTTCGCCTAAAATAGCGAAAATAAAATCAGTTTGGGGTTCTGGTAAATAAAAATATTTTTGCAAACTTTCACCGAATCCAACTCCCATTAAACCTCCTGGGCCAATAGCATAAAGAGATTGTATGATTTGAAAGCCATCACCAAGTGGATCTTCCCATGGATTTAAAAAAGCTGTTATTCTGCTAATACGATATGGAGCAGACAAGATCAAGAATACAAAACCTGTTAATCCAAGTAAAGCTAGCCCAACAAAATGCGTCAAGCGAGCACCAGCCGCATAGATCATAAGGATACAGGTTAATACAAGTACCATCCCTGTTCCTAAATCGGGCTGTAGCATAATTAATCCAAACGCTGTAAAAACAAGGATAAGGGACGGGAAAAATCCTTTTTTAAATGATGTAATGTACTTCTGATTCATAGCTAGATAGGCTGATAAGAAGATAATTAAGCCAAGTTTCATAAATTCAGATGGCTGGATACTAAAAGCCCCAACTCCTATCCAGCTTCGAGCTCCACCTCGGACCATGCCAACTCCTGGAATCAAGACAAGTAATAATAAGAAGAAACAAACAAACAGCAGAACTTTAGCATACTTTTTCCATGTACCATATGGAAAAACCATAATAAAGAACATTGCGATAACGCCCACACCTGCAAACAGTAACTGTCTTTTTACAAAAAACAGCGTGTCTGCATACTTATAATCCGCCCATATGTAAGACGAGCTGTAAACCATCACAACTCCTACTATAAGTAAGGTAAGTACAGTTCCTAATAAGAAAAGATCTGGTCTGTTTTGATGATTAAATAATTTCCTCAAACAAAAAACACCCCGTTTCCAAAATCCTAGGAATAGGGGCGAATCTGAAAATACCTAATGTAGAAACAAGCCCCTACATTAGTGTATGCACTGCATGAATAAACATGTCTCCTCTTTCTTCAAATGTACGATACTGATCCCAACTTGCACATGCAGGGGACAATAAAATAACATCTCCCTCTTCTGATAAATCATATGCCGTTTGAACAGCTTCTGTTAAATTTCCCTTGATTTCAATAGCCTTACTTCCCGCAGTTTCAGCTAATTGCTTTAACTTTTCCGCGGTCTGTCCGAACACAATCATTGCTTTAACATTTTTCAAATATGGTAATAGTTCCTCAAAGCCATTTCCTCGATCAAGACCACCAGCTAATAGAATCGTAGGTTTACTAAAAGAGGACAGGGCTTTTTGTGTTGCCAAAATATTTGTTGCTTTTGAATCATTATAAAACATGCGTTTATCTTTATTAGCGACAAACTGCAGACGGTGTTTTACACCAGAGAATGTCGATAATACTTTATAGATTCCCTCATTAGTTGCTCCACATAACTTAGATGCACACACTGCAGCTAATATGTTTTCTAAATTATGAGAACCAACTAAAACAATATCTTTTTTATCGATTATTTTTTCATCTTTAAAATAAATAGTAGAATTGTCTGTCCAAACGCCATCAACTAGCCGATGCTTTACTGAGAAAGGTATCGTTTGGGAATTTGCTCGTTTGATAGCATTAGAAACGGTCGGATCATCTGCATTGTAAACAAGAAAATCATCTGATGTTTGATTAGCAAAAATATTACACTTTGCCTGTTGATAATTTTTTAGTGTTTTATGATAATCCAAGTGTGCTTCATAAATATTCAATAAGACGCTACGCGGGGTTTGAAAGTTTTTACACCTAACAACTGAAAGGATGAGAGTTCTAAAACCAATTTTTCATCTTCAGCTAATTCCTGTGCTACATCGGAAGCTACTGTTCCAATATTTCCGGCTACCCTGGTCCGTACATTACTTTCAGTTAACATTTGTGTTATCAGTGTAGTTGTTGTTGTCTTCCCGTTCGATCCTGTAATTCCTATTATCGAATCAGGAACTAATTTACCAGCTATTTCTATTTCGGTGATAATCGGAACATTTCTTTTTTGTGCTTCAACAAGAATCGGATTATCGTACGTAATACCGGGATTTTTTACGATTAATTCAATCCCTTCTAAAACAGAAATAGGATGGGAGCCAATAATGACCTCTGCCCCCATCGTTTTTAATTCAGTCACGGATACATCATTTTCTTTAGCATTCATATCATTCACACGTACATTTATATTATTTTTAATTAAATATTTTGCAGCAGCGGTTCCACTTTTAGCTAAACCCAATATAAGTACATGAGAATAATGAAAGTCTTTTAATTTTCTCAAGTTATCCACACCTCAATATATATGCCAAGGATAGCAAAAATAAGTCCAATTAACCAAAAGGTTGTTACTACTCTCCATTCGGACCATCCAATTAATTCATAGTGATGGTGTAATGGACTCATTTTAAATACCCTTTTTCCAGTTGTTTTAAACGAAATAACTTGGATTATAACGGAGAGTGTTTCAATAACAAACACCCCACCAATAATAACCAATAAAATTTCTAATTTAGTTAAAATCGCAATTGCTGCTATCGCACCACCAAGAGCGAGTGAGCCTGTATCGCCCATAAAAACTTTAGCGGGATGGGCATTAAAAACAAGAAAACCTAATAAAGCTCCTACAGCAGCTAATGCAAAAATCGTAACTTCATTTTGAGGAAATCCGTACCATGCCAGAATTCCAAATGCACCAAAAGCAATTGCAGCCGTTCCTGCTAGTAAGCCATCAAGTCCATCGGTTAAATTTACTGCATTCGACGCTCCTACTAACATAAAAATAATCAACAAGGCATAGCCCCAGCCAAGCTCCCATTGAATATTTGTCCCTGGTATTTTTATATAAGTGGAAAAACCTTGTGATTGTAAAATATAAAAGAATATAAGTGCAATCACAATTTGACCTGCCATTTTTTGTTTCGACGTTAATCCTAAATTACGTTTCATTGCTACTTTAATAAAATCATCAAGAAACCCTAATATACCATATCCTACTAATACAAAAATCAATAACCACAATTCATATCCAATTGAACCACTAAATTTATTAACCATAATAATAGATGTAATAACAATACTTATAACAATCATAACTCCGCCCATTGTCGGTGTCCCTGTTTTTTTCATATGTGACTTTGGGCCTTCTTCTCTAATGCTTTGTCCAAACTTCAAACGCCTTAAAAAAGGAATAAATATAGGTGATAAAAGGACGGTAATTAAAAATGCGATACCTATTGTTATGATTAAACCGTATATATTCACTACAATTTCCTCCCTCGTGCAACAACCGTCCATACTAATGATGATGGCTGACTAATTTTCACAAAAGGTTTTTACTGTTTCATTCATTCAGAAAGACTTTTTTTGGATCGCTTCAACAAGTGACTCAAGCTGCATTCCCCGGGATGCTTTAAACAATAAGAGGGCATCCTTGCGTAAATAGCCTCGCAGTTTCACGAATAACTTTTCTTTCGAATCAAAATGCATACAAGTCATCCTTTGATTTTCCTTCTGAATCTGATCAGAAATATATTTGGATTCCTTTCCAAATGTAAATAACGCTGTAACAGGATATGTTATTACTTTTGCGACTGATTCGTGCATTTCTTTGGAGTAGTCGCCAAGTTCTAAAATATCGCCAAGTATAAGTACTTTTTCCTTAAATCCTTCTATTTGTTTCATTACTTCAATTGCTGCTTTCATAGATGTTGGTGAGGCATTATAAGCATCATTAATAATTGAAACACCATTGTTCCCTTCGAGCATTTCAAAGCGCATGGATGTTCTTTCTAATGTTTGAAGAGCTTCGCTTATCACTGTTTCATTCATTCCCAACAGTTTTCCAAGCGTTATAGCATACGTTGCATTAAGTGCATTGTGTTTTCCTAATAAAGGAATGGTCCACCATTCCCCATCAGATAAGTGAAAACGCGTTTCTTGATGGAATATCTCCGTATCATTAATTACTACATTGTTGGAATGATGAAAGCCGCATGTTATAACATTGGTTTTTGGCTTTATCGATGCTAACAGTTCTTCATCTCCATCAATAATAAGAGAGGACTTTTCACCCATACCTTGCACTATTTCCAGTTTAGCATTTGCAATCGCTTTTCGTGAACCAAGAAATTCAATATGTGATTCACCGATGTTGGTAATAATGGCATAGTCAGGATTCGCTATTTTTGTCAGCTTTTCAATCTCCCCTTTATGATTCATTCCCATTTCTAAAACCAATATCTCTGTATCTCTTTCCATAGACAATATGGTTAACGGTAAACCAATATGATTATTAAAATTGCCCTTTGTATAATGCGTTTTATAAGCCTTTTTTAATACCGATGCCACGATGTCCTTCGTTGTCGTTTTCCCGTTTGAACCGGTTATACCAACAACTGTTGGATTAATCTCCTGTCTATAAGCTGATGCTAGCTTCTGCAGAGCATCCAATGTATTTTCAACATAAAACACCGGGAAATTTGCAGGTAAAAAAGACGGCAGATCCTTTTGCTTATTCCATAAAGTGGCTATAGCACCATTATCATATGCTTGCTTCAAATAATGATGACCATCAAAGTTTTCACCAACTAAAGGAATAAATAATGACTTATTTGATTTCAATCGGCTATCTGTTGTTACCTCATTAATTGTAATAGAGTCTTTTGTCTGCCCTTGATGTCCACCAAAAACAGCCGATAACCACTTGGTCGTAAATAACATATTCTAAATCCCCTTATTATTTATTGCTTCTTTAGCAACTTCCCGATCATCAAAATCGTACTTTGTTTGCCCAATTTGCTGATAAGTTTCATGGCCTTTGCCGGCAATTAAAATGATATCATCTTTTTTTGCAAGCTGTACTGCATGACAAATCGCTTCTTTTCTATTTTCGATTACTTCAAAGTGTGTTTTTGATAATCCATTCGTCATATCATCTAATATTCGATGCGGTTCTTCTGTTCGCGGATTATCAGAAGTAAAGATTGCAAGATCCGCATATTTTAATGCAATATCTGCCATTAAAGGACGTTTTGTGCGATCACGATCCCCGCCGCATCCAACAACTACATACACTTTTCTCTTTGCAAACTCTTGGATTGTCTGTAATACATTCTCTAGAGAGTCCGGTGTATGTGCATAATCGACAATTGTAGCAAATGGCTGTCCAGCTATTACTTGCTGAAAACGTCCATTTACACCAGTAATCGATTCAAGTGCCTTTTTTATCACGTTTAATGGTACATTTGAAGCAATCGCAGCACTACTAGCAGCAAGCATATTATACACATTAAACATTCCAATGAGCTTACTATGTATTTCAATAATGCCCACCGGTGATGATAATGTAAAGTTTGTATGTGTAACGTCCAGCTGTATGTTTGTCGCTTTGACCTGCGCCTTATCACTTAGACCATAGGTCAATATATGTTGCGCTGTGCTTTGTTTTAATAATGAGCTATGTGGATCATCCTCATTAAGAATAGCAAATTTCTTCCGCCCATCCGCGTAAGCACTTCCCAGTTGCGCAAACAAAAGACTTTTAGCACGTAAATAATCATTCATATCTTTATGGTAATCCAGATGATCCTGAGATAAATTAGTAAATATTGCTATATCAAAATCACAGCCATATACGCGCCCTAAATCTAAAGCGTGTGAGGATACTTCCATTATTCCTGTTTCAACTTGCTCATCTGCCATTTGTCTAAAAGTCCGCTGCAGAAAAAGCGCATCTGGTGTTGTATTGTTTACAGGAAATGACTCATCGCCAATCTTCATATGAATGGTTCCAATCACACCTGTTTTCTTTTTATATTTTGAAAAGATTGCTTCGAGTAAATAGGTTACTGTTGTTTTACCATTTGTTCCTGTGACGCCTATAAGAGGGAATTGATTAGTCGGATACGCAAAGAATTTCGTTGCAATAAGCGCTAGTGCTCTTGATGTATCAGGTACAACAATGGTAGGTACATTCGTTTGTATTTCTTTTTCAGCTATAATTGCACTAGCTCCACGCTCGATTGCTTGATTTACAAAATCATGTCCGTCAACCGTAAACCCTTTAATACAAATAAACAAATCACTTGCTTTAACACGACGTGAGTCCATTTCAATTGAATTTATATCGATTTCTTCTAACTTTTTTGTTGATTGATAGAATGGTAGTATGGAAATAATTTCTGTTAATTTCATATAAACACCCTGCCTTGGTTAATTTCCCACATATTTATTCTCTTAAAACACACTTTTTAAGAGGGTGCAGCCACCCTCTTTTTATTTTATTTACATTTTATTAATTAACATCTTATTTATTATAGCAAATTTTAATCAGAATCACGATCCTTTTTATTAGATAAATAGATTCTAATTTTTGCCCCTTCTTCAACTTTGGAACCGGCTTTTGGTTCTTGATCAATAATATGATCTCCTGATCCTTCTACTTCAATCGATAAGTTAGTCATATATTCCGTTACGTCTTTTTTCTTTAAACCTATTAAATCTGGTACTTCAACCTTTGGCTGTTCAGGCCAATCCACTTCTTTTTCCAATCCATCTTCTCTTGGTTCCACTCCCATTGCTCTAAGGCTGTCACCAATAATTGTTCCGACGATTGGAGCAGCTACGACACCACCGAACTGCAAGGTATCCTTAGGATTATCGATCGCTACATAAACAACAATTTCTGGATCATCGGCAGGAGCAAATCCGATAAAGGACACAATATAATTGTCTTGCATATACTGTCCATCTGGTCCCACTTTTTGAGCTGTTCCAGTTTTACCACCAACGCGATAACCATCTACATATGCAGGTTTACCCGTTCCTTTTGCTACTACACTTTCTAAGGCATATCTGAGCTCTTTGGAGGTAGATTCTGAAATGACTTTATCTTTTATTTCATTTTCAAAATTATCAACGGTTTTCCCTGTTCTCGAATCAATCCATTCCTTTGCAATATGCGGTTCATATAAATTCCCGCCATTAACAGCTGCAGCGACTGCCATAACTTGTTGAATTGGGGTTACTGAAACACCTTGACCAAAGGATGTAGTAGCTAACTCAACAGGGCCTATATCTTCGGGATCAAATAATATTCCATTTCCCTCTCCTTGCAAATCAATTCCTGTTTTTTTTCCAAATCCAAAATCTTTAATATACGTAAATAACTTTTCCTTTCCTAGCTTCATTCCTAAATTGACAAATCCCGGGTTACAAGAATTTTGCACAACTTCAAGATATGATTGGTGTCCGTGACCTCCCTCTTTCCAGCAATGCAGGTGGGTTCCATCGATTGATATCGACCCATCATCATCAAACTCATCTTCTTCTAAATCAACTGTTTCTTCCTCTAAAGCGGATGCAAGTGTAATTATTTTAAATGTTGATCCTGGCTCATATGTGCTCCATATTGGTAAATTACGATCAAAAATCGAAGAATCAACATCTTGATAGTTTTCTGGGTTGAAGTTTGGTCTTGTTGTCATACCTAACACACCGCCCGTTTTTGGGTTTACGGCAATTGCGGAAGCACCATCGGGGTTATATTTGGCTACTGCTAGGTCAAGTTCACGCTCCATTATTGTTTGCACCTTAGAATTAATGGTCGTCTTTAAATCCAAACCATCTTTCGGTGCATTGTATATATCTGCGATGCTTTCCAGTTTTTTCCCCTTTGCATCCGAATAATAGGATAAACTTCCCTTTTCACCTTTCAATTTGTCATCGTAATAAAGTTCAAGTCCCATTAATCCTTGATTATCAATACCTGTAAAACCTAATACATGGGATAGATAATCACCGTATGGATAATGCCGTTTGGAATCCTTAGCAAGATAAACCCCATCCATATTGAGCGTTCGAACAGCCTTTTCCTGTTTTTCAGAAAGCTTTCTTCCTTCCGGATGAATATTCACACTCGATTCATTTTTCGTCACATATTCATATGCTTTCTTTTCGGGCATGTCCAATATATTTGCAAGGTTTTCTGCGACTTTCTGCGGATTTTGAATTTGTCTAGGTACAACGGTTATAGAAGGTGCAGAGACATTTTCAGCTAATATATCCCCATTGGAATCTAAAATTTTGCCACGATCCGCTTCAAATACGATATCTCTGCTCCATGACTCATTTGCTTTATCCATTAATTTATCACCGATAATAAATTGAACATATCCCAATCGGAAATCAATAATCATAAAGAGAAGTAAACCAAAAAGAAAAACAGTAACTATTCGTTTTCTAACTGTGACAGTGGATACACGTTTCATTTTCCATCCCCTTTTCTTCATAGGTAGGCTTGTATCCACTATATGAATTAGAAAGACATAATAGAACACTGTTCATCTGTAAAATACACACTATATATGATATTTCATAAGCAATATATTGATGTATTATTCTTCGGTTTCGTCCGTTTCATTTTGTTCATTATTTTCATCTGAATTGTTCTTTTTGCTTTTTTTCTTATCTTTTTTGGCTGGAGGCTTTAGTTCAATACCTAAATAATCCTTTTTCTTCAATGGTTTGTCTTTTTTAAT
>NZ_JFBD01000097.1 GCF_000709085.1 Virgibacillus alimentarius
CAGAAATACGAAAATGACATAAAAGTCTTCGGAAAACGCAACAGTTATTCGAAGACAGAAAAGCAAAAGAAGGAAACAACCGGAAAATTTATTATAACGAAAAATGGGAGCAGGAAAAAGAATATATTAGAAAGAAGCTTTCGGAAGAAGAAACTGGCGAAATTTACGGCAAGCGTAAAACAGATGTAGAACCAGCGTTCGGATTTCTGAAGGCTAATTTGCGCTTCACGCGTTTGTCGGTGAGGGGCAAAGAGAAGGTGGAAAATGAATTAGGGTTTGCGTTCAAGGCGGTAAACTTGAAAAAGTGCATCGCTATGAACAGAAATCAGGCAACAGATCACGAAAGTAATCCTGAGAAAAATGGGTTCAATCATCAAAGACCGATGATCGAACCCATTTTTACTTGATTTTCTGTTGCCATATTTCGGTATTCTAACTACTTGAAAAAGGCACGAGGTTAGTATTTATATGGGGGTATGAGAATGAAGGTGAATTTTGATATTGACGAAAAATATACAGAAACGTCGATCACTATTCAAGCTGATGCATGGTCAGAAGAATTAGAAGAAATACTTCAAGTGATAAAGAAAAGACAATCTAGGCGTTTATTTGGGATTGAAGAAGGTCAGACCGTGTTACTAAAACCAGATGAAATTGATTTTGTATATACAGAGAATAGAAAGACATTTGCAGCATTGAAAAATAAGCACTATGAAATAAAATTGAAACTTTATGAAGTAGAGAAAATGCTGATCCCACATTATTTTATGCGTTTTTCGAAATCAGTTATTGGCAACTTGAACCGGATACAGCTTTTTGAATTATCATTTAATGGAACTCTCTGTGTATACTTTCAATCCGGTAATAAAGAGTATATTTCCCGCAGATATGTTGCAAAGATTAAAGAAAAAATGCGGATGGGAGGCATACATCATGATAATTGAAATCCTTAAGCGAAGTTTGATCGGGATTGCATTTGGAGCCCTTTACACATTTATTGCTCTTACCATTATGAAATTTAATCATATTGAAGGATCAGTAGCTGAAGTTTGGAATCATATGCTTGCTAGTTTTGTCCTTGGTATTTATTTTGGTTTATCCTCATTTATTTATGAAAAAGATCAATGGAGTCCATTAAAAGCTACACTTATCCATTTTTTTCTATCGATCGCTATTTATTTTTTCATTGCAATCAATGGGATGGATTCCGTTGGATTTTAAATTTATTATTCTTGGTGTTGTTTTGATTATTGTCATATATGGTCTATATTGGACCGGATACTATCTATACTTCAAAAGAGTAGAGGTTTCCATGAATGAGCATTTTCAAAAGAAAGAATGATAAAATTTGCAGTATTTTAAAATGAAATTCGGCTAAGAAATTATTCATAAATCAAAACAAATCGTGCCAAACTAAAAGCATCTTATAATAAGGGATTGGCTTTTATGCGCACGAATTATTATTTCATCATATTACTATTTGTTATTGGATTTATCATCCCCCCTTTCACATCTGTTCATAGTGAACAGCAGCCGAAAATGGATATTCATTTTATCAATGTGGGTCAAGGGGATAGTATGCTAATACAGACTCCATCAAATAAGACGATTTTAATTGATGGAGGGCCGCCAGAAGCTAAAAAAAAGGTGGTTGCCTATTTAAAAAAACATAAAATAAATAAAATTGATTTGCTTGTTGCTACACACCCTGATATTGATCATATTGGGGGCCTTAGACATGTGCTGAAATCAGTAGAAGTAGATAAAGTTCTTGACTCAGGAAAGCTGTATTCAACAAAAACTTATGCTAAGTTTATGAAAGAAATAGGCAAACAAAAGATACCATTAGAAATAGCAAAAGAAAATGAATTAATAAAACTGGATCCGCGAATTAACATTCGTGTTTTGAATACACATTCGGCTAAAAAAAATAATAATCAATCATCCATTGTCTTGAAAGTAAGTTTTAAAGAAATGGATTTTTTATTCATGGCTGACGTGGAACGGGATCAAGAAATGAAGCTGATAAAAAAATACAATTTGGAGGCGGATTTTTTAAAGATAGCGCATCATGGTTCAAATACGAGTAGCTCCTTAGCTTTTTTAAAGGAAGTGAATCCAAAAGTTGCTATTCTAACATATAGTAAATCAAATGATTACGGTCATCCAGTTAATCGCGTTATTAAAAATTTAAATAAAATAAAAGCACAAATCTATTCAACTGCGGTCTTCGGGGACCTAACCATTAATACTAATGGAGAAAGTTATTTTATTCATCAGGAAAAAAGTCCAGTCGATGGTTTGCTTGAAAATGCAAGCTAAGCTTACTTTGTGAATTGTCAAAAAGATATAAAAGTGATATCATATTGATATGGAAGTAAAATCAACCACGTAGGATGGTGTTTAGATGATTTATGAAAGAAAAGCCTGGGCGATGAATGGATTTGTTGGTATTGTTATCATTGCAATACTATTGGCAGGTACTGTTTTGGGCTTGATTAATGAGCAGTTTATACTTGGCGGAATTTGTCTGATTATTGCTATTGTACTAGGAAGCGGAATAACATTAGTCCAGCCTAATCAAGCGGTAGTTGTCATCTTTTTGGGAAAATATATGGGAACTGTTAGGCGTGAAGGAATCGTCGTAACAATCCCCTTCTCCATGAGGAGAACGATTTCTTTACGGGTACGTAATTTTAATAGTAAACGGCTGAAAGTAAATGATGTTAATGGGAATCCAATTGAAATTGCAGCAGTTGTTGTATTCAAAGTAATCGATGCAGCGAAGGCAGTTTTCGACGTTGATCAATATGAGGAATTTGTGGAAATTCAAAGTGAAACAGCGATTCGAGCTGTTGCAACGAAATATCCATATGATACCTTTGAAAATGCCGAATTAACGTTAAGGGGCAACCCGGAAGAGGTATCTAATGAGTTAACAGCAGAATTGCAGGAACGTTTGAAGGTTGCCGGTGTTGAGGTAATCGAGGCAAGGTTAACACATCTCGCATATTCCACGGAGATTGCTCAAGCAATGCTTCAGCGTCAACAGGCAAGTGCAATTGTTGCAGCCCGAAAGCAAATTGTGGATGGGGCTGTAGGAATGGCTCAGGGAGCGATAAAGCAAATAGAAAAGAACGGTATGGTTGAATTGGATGATGAGCGTCGTGTGGCCATGATTAATAATTTACTTGTATCGATTGTATCTGACAGCGGTACACAACCTGTTGTAAATACAGGATCATTATATCAATAAGGCTGGTTTTTATGGCTAAAAAAAAGAATTTTCCATTGCGGATTGATCCGAAACTGTATGATGTTTTACAAACCTGGGCAAAAGATGAATTTCGCAGTGTCAATAGTCATTTGGAATTTTTATTAAGGGAATCTGCAAAAAAGGCTGGCCGCTTACCAAAAAAAACAGACCAACAAGAAGATTAACAAGGTTTACCTAACATGATGTAATGTGTTTTTCTTTAAAATAAAAAACGATAGAATCCGTATAGGATTGAGCATGGGAATTATTCGAAAATATTTCCCATGCTATTTTTTCTGGCTCGATATAGAGATAGGAGAGACCAAACTCGGTTGGAACACAAGGAAAAAGGTTCTCATCAAGGAGCATGAGTGACCACACTCAGTTAGAAAACATAAAGAAAGACTTTCATTCGATTAACTCGGTAGATACATAGTGGATCCATGCTACTGTGTTTATTTTATTAGTTGAGTGTTTTGCTCCACGTAAAAGCTTCACACGGAAAAATGTGTGAAGCTTTTTTGTTCGCCCAGCATGGGCGAACTCTAACGGGTGAAAGTCCCGAGTGCAACCATGTAGCGGTAAGCACATAGCCAAAAGCAAGGGTGTCCATAGTGATATGGAATCTGAAGGAAGCTCAAGGCAAACCTCTGGTCTGACGAACAGAAATCATATATGAGGCAACACATGCGGATAAGGCTGCTAAAGAAGCTGAAGCCCAATAGCTACAAACATCATGTGGTGTATATATGGCAGATAGATGGAGGGAAAGAGTTCGCACCTTAACTGGGGAGGTCTCGTTTATCTATATCAAAAGTGTACAGCGATGTATGCCTGGGAAACGAGAAGTCAGCAGAAGCCGTAGTA
>NZ_JFBD01000098.1 GCF_000709085.1 Virgibacillus alimentarius
GAACCGGTTAACCGGTTAAGGCCTTGGTTACCAATTCCGAAATGGGATTTGCGTTAATGGCGGTAAATCTAAGGAAGTATTCCGCCATTAACAATGAAAATAGAACATTTTCACATAAAAACATTGGAAAAAACGGTTGCGTTTATCATTTATTGATAAACACAACCGTTTTTGTTTATTTAAGGCTAGTTATGTCCCGGCCTCTTGTTTTATTCTCATCATGATAAAAATACACTTTGTTCAACTTGTTTCATTCGATAGAAATAACCTTGTTTTTCCATTAATTCATCATATGTTCCTGCCTCAACTACTCTTCCTTTTTCCATGATAATAATTTGATCCATTTTCTCTATTCCTGTTAACCGGTGACTAACAAGAACTACTGTTGCATTTTTTGCCTGCTGAAATAAGTGACGATAGATATGATCCTCTGTCAGCGCATCTACTGAAGAAGTTGGCTCATCTAAAACCCATAGTGGTGCATTTTTTAACATTGCTCTTGCAATGGATAGACGCTGTTTTTCTCCACCAGAGAGATTTTCCCCTTGTTCCAGCACGTGGGTATCTAGAGAAAAGTGATCTAATTTTACCATCTTTAACACCAATTCCATTTCCTCATCACTTAAACCATCTTTAGCTAGCTGAAGATTTTCCCGGATTGTTCCATAGAAAAAATGATTTTTTTGCAAAACAACATTGGATTGCTTCCATATGCTTTCCTGTTCTATACGTTCAATCGGAATCGTGTTTATGTTAATTTCGCCTTGATCTACCGAAGCGACTTTTAATATAAGCTGCAACAGCGTAGATTTTCCGGAACCACTTGGGCCGACGATTGCTGTTTTTGAACCTGGAGGTAAGCACAAGGAAGTGTCTTGTATGGTCATACCCAATTCACCCGGAAATGAGAAAGATACATCACGCATTTCGACCGTAGGCGGCTGGTTCGAAAGATTTTCCATTCCCATTTGCATATCTTCTGTATCCTGCTTATCCACAACTGAAAATAAACGACTTGCTGCTTGCCGACTGTTTTCCAGGTGATTAGGGAAAGCAGCCATTGGTGTAGCGTTTTCGAAAACAGTCAGGGAAATCATTACAAGCATGGCTAGGAAGATCCCATCCAACTCTCCTTCAGTAACGATAAAAGCTCCAACACCTAAAACAAGCCAGGATATAAGTAAGGAGACGAGTAAATTAATGGATTGACTATATATTTGATGTGTACCCTCTTTCCGCTGTTCCTCAATATAAGCATCTGAAACTTTATTTAGATATTCTTCTTTTTCCTGTAGTTGTTGATAAATTTTTAAATCACGAAATCCATAAAGAAATTCAGTAACTTCTGTAGACATTTTACCACGGTTCTCTCGAAGCCTTTTATCTAATTTCCGCTGTTTCAAAGCAAATAATGCAGGAATGATAAAGGTAGTTAATACAAGTCCTGCAAATAATATTAACGCAATATAAATGGAATAAAAAGATGTAAAAAGAATCGTACTTAAGAAAACCATTATTAATACAATAGGCGGATAAAAAACGCGTAAAAAGAAGTCTTGTAACGTTTCTACATCTCCTACAATTCTTGCCAGAAGATCACCGCTTCGATATTTTTGAAAAATACGAGGAGCTAGTGGTTCTAATTTATTATAAAAAGATACACGTAAATTACTTAGCATCGTAAAGGTGGCTCTATGTGAAAAATAACGTTCTCCATAACGGCTCAAAGCTCTCATAAAACCTAACAGTTTCACTGATGCTGTAAGCAAAATTAAAGCGTATAGAGGCGGGGCTAAAGCAGCTTTGGATATCAAGTAACCACTGGCCGCAAATAAACTAACAGCCGTCAGACCAGTTAAAAACCCGAAAAAGATGGAAAGAAATATGTCTTTTTTCTCTTTTATTATTAATTTCACGACATATGCTAAATCTTTCATTCTTAACCTCCTCCCTGCTGTATGGTGATCATTTTTTTGTATGAAGCTGAGGACGCCATCAACTCATCATGCGTTCCCTCTGCATGTAGATATCCATCATCAAGGAAATAAATTTTATCAGCAGCTGTGATAGTATGAAGACGATGCGCTACCGTAATAACGGTAGCTACTTTCGATAATTCCTTTAATGAAGACTGCAAAATGTGCTCTGTATGCAAATCAAGTCCAGTGGTTGGTTCATCGAAAAGAATAACAGTAGGTTTTTTCAAAAATGCTCTTGCAATAGCAAGCCGTTGTTTTTCCCCACCAGAGAGCCCGCGCCCTCCTTCGCCAATCAATGTATCATACCCACTCTCAAGAGAGTCAATGAAAGCATCAATTCCAGCTTTTTGTGCTGCTTTCATTATTTCTGTTCTGGATACATCCATATTCGCACCAATAGCAATATTTTCTGCAACTGTTCCGGAAAATAAATACGGATCTTGTGAAATATAGCTTAATTGATCAAACCAATCTTTTTCTTTTATTTTAGAACGTTGACGATCATTGATATAGATATCACCCTCCGAAAACGGAATAAGACCTGCGATGATATGAAGCAGTGTTGTTTTTCCGGCCCCACTCTTTCCAACAATTGCAATTTGTTCGTAAGGTTTAATTTGCGTATGAATATTTTTTAATTGGAATCCATCTTCCCCGTAGGAAAAACTGACATCACGCACATCGATAAGAGGGGGAGTTTCTATCGATAAACTGTATCCTCCCCATAAAACATGCTCACTTTCTATTTTAAGTTCATCTTGTATTTTTTGAGCAGCCCCCATGCTCCCCCTTCCCGTATGAAAAGCACTACCTAAATCTTTCAGAGAAATATAAAATTCTGGTACTAAAACTAAAATAAAAAAGGCGGTAAAAAAAGGAATGTTTTCAAAAACGATGAGCCTTAAAGACAACTCAAGTGCAATTAATCCAATGCTAAGCATTGATATTAGCTCGAGCATTAAAGTAGATACGAAAGCTATTTTCAATACTTCCATTGTTGCATCTCGAAAATCAAGACTGCTTTTTTGGATAATCTCTTTTTGTAAATTGGCCCGTCCAAAAAGCTTCAGCGTTGTCAGTCCTTGTAACGTATCAAGAAAGCGTCCGGAAAAAGCAGCCATTTTATCAAGCTGTTTTTCTGATTTTTGCTTCGTTTTCCCGCCAATTATAATCATAAATATAGGAATGAATGGTGCTGTAACAATGATTATAAGACCTGAATAAATATGTTGAGTGAAAACAGTAACAAGAATTACTAGAGGTACAACAGATGCCTGTATTAACTGTGGAATATAACTGCTAAAATAGCTATCAATCTCATCAACAGCATCCAAAATCACACTAACTTTCTTTCCTGATTGCCCTTTTAATGAAGCTTGAACTGGATTAGCGGTATATTTATTTAATAAAGACTTCCTAAGATCTCTTTTTACTTTAGAAGCCATTTTAACTCCTATTTGCCCACTCAAATAATTAAAAACGGATCTGGCAATAAGAACAACCAATAAACCAATCATGGCAGGAACAATTTCATGAAAAGATTGTTTTTGCAAAAAAATGTGATCTACGATTGTAACCAAAAAGTAAGCTTGACCTATTATTGCCAACCCTGATAAAAAAGCAAAAATACAAAGACATATTATTCGTGACTTTTGTTTTATTGCCATGTCCTTTAGTTGAACCATTGTTGAATGCCTCCTAAAAAAGCTACTTTATTTAGTGAGCCTTTCAACTTCAATATACACTATGGCCGGAAATATAGTAAATAATTATGTCCCTTGTTAACATAACTGTCATTTTTAACGATAAACTAATATTTTCAAATCTCACGTCATCCTATATAATAGATACTTAGATTGACAAACGGGAGATGTATGTAAATGGTTGATAAAATAGGAAAAAACAAAGATAATCATGGACGTTTACTAGTAAAATGTCCGGACAGACCAGGGATTGTTGCGGCACTTTCCAATTTTTTATTTGAGCATCATTCAAATATTATTGAATCAAGTCAATATTCAAGTAATCCGGAAAACGGTACATTTTTTATTCGGATTGAATTTCATACCGAAAATTTACAAGAAAATCGCTTAAAAATGGAAGAAGACTTCAAGGAGTTGGCTACTCGTTTTTCAATGAATTATCGCTTTACATACGATAACGATCGAAAACGAACGGCTATTTTTGTTTCCAAAGAACCACATTGTTTAATGGAGCTTTTGTGGGAATGGCAGAATGGAGATTTAGATACAGATATCGTCGTCGTTATAAGTAATCATGAAAATGCGCGTGGCATGGTGGAATCATTTGGAATACCATTTCACTATATTCCGGCAAACAAAGAAATTCGAAAGCAAGTGGAGACAGAGCAAATTCGCTTAATGAAGGAATATCATGTTGATTTGCTCGTACTTGCACGTTATATGCAAATATTAACTCCTGAATTTGTTCGTCATTTTCCAAATCAAATTATTAATATTCACCATTCTTTCCTGCCAGCATTTATCGGGGCACACCCTTACGAACGCGCCTATGACCGAGGCGTCAAACTAATAGGAGCTACTTCCCACTATGTAACGAATGATCTAGATGAAGGTCCCATTATTGAACAGGACATCGAAAGAGTAGATCACCGGGATCATGTTCATGATTTAAAGAAAATTGGCAGAAAAGTAGAGAGACGTGTTCTAACTAAAGCGGTTAGGTGGCATCTAGAAGATCGCATTATTGTAGAAGAAAATAAAACAATCGTTTTTCATTAAAGAAAAGAACAGAGATCATACCAAATGATGTCTGTTCTTTTCTAATTTGTTATTTATTGTCTTGAAGTCAAGATGTACTTTGCAAAGAAAGCATCTAAAATATAGATGCTTTCTTTGCTTTTCTTTTATTCATTTTTAAAATTAATCAATAACAGTTACTTTTACAGTTTTTACGCCCCATCCTTGTGCCGCTTCTTTAGATGGCACATGGACATCAATTTTATTACCGTTAATCGCACCACCGGTATCTGCTGCTGTTGCAGTACCATATCCTTCAACATGGACTTTAGATCCTAATGGAATAACATTTGGATCTACCGCAATCACTTTCACATTCGGGTTTGCATTCAAATCTACCCCAGTTGCAGTATGACCAGAGCAGCCATTACATTTAGCTGTATATGCGGTAGCTGTAACATTGAATGTTTTACCATCTGTATTTTGTTCAGCCTCATTTACTTGTTTCACTGTTTTTGTTGCTGCTTCTTTTTCCTTTTTCTCTTCAGCTGCTTTTTGTGCTGCTGCAGCTTCTTCTGCT
>NZ_JFBD01000099.1 GCF_000709085.1 Virgibacillus alimentarius
TTTTTTACGTTCCGCAACTGATCGATAATATGCTAATGCTTGATTTCTAACTGGTTTTTTTCTTTCTGTTATAAAAGGAACATTTCCAATTTCAAGTTTTTCGCTGGAGCTAAAAAACGTCTGGTGTGTTGGAAATCGATAAATAGTATTTACTACGTTGCCTTTTTCAATAATTAGTGGGTTTACACCTTGCTCTTGTAAGGCAATTGCACATGACATTCCGCAAGGTCCCCCACCAACTATAATGGCTTGCTCCTGATTCATTTTGTTCGCACTTCCTTTATTTTTTCAGATAAAATAAAAACTCTTATCTTACTATATATGATAAGAGTTTTTTCGTCATATGAAATGAATATTTTTATACCCAACCACGGAAACGTGAAGCTTCTGCTGTTTTCCGCACACCAATCATATATGCTGCTAAACGCATATCAATTTTTCTGGTTTGAGCGGTATTATAAATCGTGTTAAATGATTTTATCATTGTGTCATGCAATTTCTCATCAATTTCTTCTTCCGACCAATAATAGCCCTGATTATTTTGAACCCATTCAAAATAAGAAACAGTAACTCCGCCAGCAGATGCGATCACATCAGGTACTAATAAAATTCCTCTGTCAGTGAGAATTTGTGTAGCTTCCATTGTTGTAGGTCCGTTAGCAGCTTCAACAACAATGCTTGCTTTAATATTTTGAGCATTTTCTTCAGTAATTTGGTTTTCAACTGCCGCAGGTACCAAAATATCACAATCTAACTCGAGTAGCTCTTTATTGGTTATCGTATTATTAAATAATTTTGTTACCGTTCCAAAACTATCTCTTCTGTCTAATAAATAATCTATATCAAGACCATCCGGATCATGTAAAGCTCCATAAGCATCAGAGATACCTACCACTTTTGCACCAGCATCGTGCAAGAATTTAGATAGAAAGCTTCCAGCAGCACCAAAGCCTTGCACAACAACTTTAGCTCCTTTTAAGTCGAAGCCTCTTTTTTTGGTTGCCTCTTTAATACAAATAGTAACACCTTTGGCAGTAGCAGTTTCTCTTCCGTGTGATCCTCCAAGTACAATTGGTTTACCAGTAATAAATCCAGGATTATTGAATTCATCAATCCGACTATATTCATCCATCATCCATGCCATAATTTGTGAGTTTGTCATTACATCTGGAGCTGGAATATCCTTGGTTGGACCAACAACTTGACTAATTGCTCGAACATAACCTCGGCTAAGCCCTTCTAATTCACGAAATGACATTTCTCGGGGATCACAGATAATACCACCTTTACCTCCGCCATACGGTAGGTTTACAATACCTGCTTTTAAAGTCATCCAGATCGACAATGCTTTTACTTCTCTTTCAGTTACGTTTGGATGAAACCGAACGCCACCTTTGGTAGGACCTACTGCATCATTATGTTGTGCGCGATATCCTGTAAAGACTTTGATTGATCCATCGTCCATTCTTACTGGAATTCTTACTGTAATCATTCGTATTGGATCTTTAAATAATTCATAAACCTCATCAGGGTAACCAAGCTTCTCTAATGCTGTTTTTATAACAGTGCGCGTAGAATCCAATACATCTGTATTATTATTTTCCTGTCTGGTAGAATCGGTTGGTCTATCGGCTACCATGTATTTACCTCCTAGAAATTCTATTGAAAATTTTATAATCGCTATACTCAGAGTTTAGTATACACCTTCATAATAAATATGCAATTAAATAAAGCTATTTTATTTAATTATCAAAACTCATTATTTTAAGAAATTTCCTTTTCCTTATAAATGGACGATCATGTCTTTTATTGATCCTCTACAACTGATAGTTTAACAAAGGTATCAATCATCGCTTCGTAGCTCATTCCGTTAGCTTTTGCTGCGTCGGGAAATAAACTGGTTGGAGTCATCCCGGGCAAGGTATTTACCTCAAGTATAATTGGCACATTATTTTCTGTAAGTATAAAATCCACTCTAGAGTATGTCTTACAGCCTAATACTTGATGAGCTAATATTGCATAATTTTGTATTTTCTCTGTAGTTTTTTTATCAATTTGTGCCGGAATAATATGTTCACTCCCACCCGGTGAATATTTCGACTCGTAGTCATAGAGATCATTTTTAGGAATAATCTCTATAACAGGTAATGCTTTTTCTTTATCTGTGTACCCTAAAACAGGTACAGTTAATTCTTTTCCTTTAATAAATTCTTCAACGAGTATAGATTTGTCACTAGCCGCTGCATTATCAATTGCATTCTTTACTTGCTCTTCATCTTCTATAATAGTTAATCCAAGTGTTGATCCTTCTCTATTTGGCTTTATAACAAAAGGTGTTGTAAATGTGGCATTTATTGTTTTGGCTAATTCTTCTTTATCTGTATTTTCTGTTATACTAAAAACACTGCTTTTTGCAGTTGGTATTTGGTGCATATCGAATATTTGCTTAGCTTTTGCTTTATCCATTGCTAGAGCTGAAGCCAGAACACCTGAGCCAACGTAAGGAATATTTAGCATATCTAATAACCCTTGTATACGGCCATCTTCACCAAATTTTCCGTGAAGCCCAATAAATACTAAATCCACGTCTAGATCAATAAGTTCATGCATCTTATCAGGATGGAAATCGATCCCGATAACTTCATGTTTATTTTTTTTTTAGTGCTTCTATAATTCCTTTTCCTGATGATAAAGAAACTTCTCTTTCTCCGGAAATTCCCCCGTAAAGTACAGCTATTTTCAAAATGTACACTCCTAACTGGCTAATTCAATATAAACTTCAACTTTCATATTTTATCATAGCACGTTATGAAATAAGGTACTATCATTTTTTCGTATATCCCATCTCAGTAAAAAGTATTCATTATTTCTTTGACAGCATTGGATGAGAATATTATTTTTGCGTATTCTTTTAATCGATAGGAAGTAACAATGCTTGGGGATGCAAACTCAGACAAAACCGCAATTATATTTTCTTTATTTACATCTTGTAAGTTATCATCGTGTAACAGCATGTAATAACGTTTATTCATAAAGTATACTTGGCCACCTTTGATCGATAAGGCAGATAAATATGATGAAACTTGGATGATATCTTCAAACTCCTCAAAAGAAAAGATTAGCTCTTTACTTTCATCTAAAGTCACTTTCATTTCAATAAAATCCTCATCCCAATCTATATTTTCATACTTTTGTGTAACAATCACATGCATTCCTTGCGCTTGCATCAAGTGAACTTGTACAAGCAACATGCCTTCTAATTCAAAATCCAATTCAAAACTCGCCTCGTACATCATATCACTAAACAAATTTTGGACACTTGATGCGTCATGCCATAAATCTTCTTTCGTAAAGCCACGTTCAACTAAATCATCAAAAGTTAAAAAGATTGTAAATTGACTTTCCGATACTCGCTCAATTCGCATGTAGCATCCCCCTTTTTATATCCATTTTCAAGATACTTAATATTAACGAAATAAATAGGTCTCAATAGTATACTATATGCTTTCCATATAATTGTTGAACTCAATAAACAGCTTTTTCCTCATTATTTAAATTGAGATTACAGTTTTATTAGCAAAATCCTCTCATAAATACCATAGCCATGCACTTTGAAAGGATTATCCAAGATTTTAGGAACAGCGGTATTTTTAATTATCCAGAGGTTTAATAACCCATTGTATCATGATGTGCATAAAAAGCCATAAAAAATAAAAAGGAAAATTAAAGCCTAGTTGATGATGAATCTTTAAGAAGCAAAAGCGTATCCAAAGCAAGCAATTCGGGTATCAGTTTGTCATCTCATGCAAATTACATGAGATGATTTTTCATTAGCTTGTATTTTTATAGGATTTATTTAGTCTCTATGTGCTGTAAATCATCCTAGGCTAGTTTTTATTAAATCAAAATATCGTTATTAAAACATCTTCTCTCCATAAAAAATATGCACTTAGTGTTATAATTAACAGAAGTATAATAACTGCTATCAGGCGTCCGAATGGTTTTCTTAGTTTCACATGTGTCCATTGAGTTTGGTTATGTACTTCTTTTCTAGGTGGTAAATTTAGCACATCTATTTTTTTGAATTCCTCAGGTTCATTTATCTCCGGAAGGGGTTGTTCGTGTTCATCCTGTTTTTCCTCATGCTGAATTTCATTTACAAGTTTTTTTAAATCTGTTTCCTGATCTCCATCTTTTTCAGTAGACTGACTATTCATTCATAGCACCTCGCTTTTGCATCCGAATTATGATTCCTAGAAGAAAATCAACAATGAAATGAGTGGTAATTGTAACAAACAAATTTTCAGTAAGCATAAATATATATCCGATTAAAAAGCTGATGACAAGGACTGAAATAAGCAGAACGGGTTTCTTTAAATAGCGGAGGTGGACAAGTGCAAACAGAATGCTTGCAAAAAGATATCCAAATGTTGTTTGGATTACGCCCCTAAATAATAGTTCTTCTGAAATCGCAATGAGTAATGTAATTAAAAAAATTTCTTTAATAGAAAGGTTTTTAAATATTCGCTCGTTAATTCCCCCATCATCATAATAGCGTTTTGGAAAAATGTACATCAAAATAAGATCAATAAAAACGATAGCGATTCCTGGAAAAACACCAAATTGTAATATCTCCTTTGGAAGCCACCGGAAATATTGTACCCAGTCGACGAGAGTAGAAAAAAGAAAAAAACTTAAAATAAGACTAAGTACAATAAGGAACAGCTGTGATAAAATTAACTGTTTTTTTAATTCATCATCCGTTAGTTGTTTAATTAATTCAGTCTGTTTCATTATCTACTCCAATTAAAAATAGTTCTTTTAATTTTTCTTCCCATGATGCCGGTGGTTTTTTCGAAACGATGGTTTGTTCCGGCTTCCACTCTGAAAGCTTAAACCCACAGTTACTGCAACACGCAAATGCAGGCTCTGTATATGTATCTTGAAAACTTTTATATAAATGTTTACGGAGACAATCGTCTTTTTGCATCCATTGAATCATTTCACTTATCTTTTTTTCTTTAAATGAAAGACGTTTAATTCTAAGTTGATTGATTTTGTGATAAGCCTGAATCCAATGTCCTTTTTCATATATAATCGTATTATTTTTAATCATACCATGCTTTTCAAATTGAAAATACAAAAAACGGGTTTGAATTTCATTTATTTGTAAGACATGTTCAAGGTGTTGTTCCGTTATTGGGTACTGGTATCCGTCTTTATATATTTCAGCTAATTGTGTGAACACTTCCCTCAGTTCCGCTTCAGTGGGGAGTTCTTTTTGAATTAAATTAGCTGGTATATAATAATCTTTTTTAGAGAAGAGCAATAGACTGAGACTAGCATTACCATCCCTGCCAGCCCTTCCTATTTCTTGTATATATGACTCAATTTGTGAAGGAAAGTGGTAATGAATAACCAATCGAATATTTTTTTTATTTATTCCCATGCCAAAAGCGTTTGTGCAGCAAATTAAATCTAGTTGATCATTCATAAATTGCTGCTGTATGGAAATGCGTTCACTTTGATCCATACCTCCATGATAAAATGCTATTCTTAGCTGTGGAAGTTTTCTGGCAATTTCCTTTGCTACAATTTCCGTAGATTGTCTGCTTGAAAAATAAATCAGTGTAGGAACTCGGTGATTAGACAGAAAATGGATAATTCGTTTTTGCTTGTCCTTTTCATTTGAAACTTCTCGTACACAAAAAGTAATATTTTCTCGGTCCATCGGATAAATATGTTTAATCATATTTGGCCGGTTTAATGCCCCAATGATGTCTGATTGCACGTTTTCTGTTGCTGTAGCACTTAATGCTAATATTGGTGGTTCGTTTAATGCATTAGCAATGGAATGAAGTTTTAGATAGTTCGGTCTGAATTCATGCCCCCATTGAGAAATACAATGTGCTTCATCAATTACAAACAGGCTGACTTCGATTTGACTTAGACGAGTTAATAATTCATTGTTCTGAAGAAGTTCAGGAGAAACGTAAATTAATTTATAGCTATTTAATTTGTTAAATACTTGTTCTCTTTCTTCATACTCCATAAAACTGTTAAGAGCTACAACTTCTTTAAATTGCATTGCTTTTAATTGTTTTACTTGATCAATCATTAGTGATATTAAGGGCGATACAACAATTGTTGTACCATTAAGTAGTTTTGCAGGCAGCTGATAGCATAATGATTTCCCAGAACCAGTTGGCAGCACTCCGAGGACATCTTTCCCTTTCATAATATCAAGAATGATTTCTTTCTGACCTGTTCTAAAATAGGAATAATTAAAATGCTTTTTTAGATTTGCTTTTAAAAAATTTTGTTGTTTCATTGGTTTCACCTATTTAAGCGTGTTTTAATTTGCGCTAACGTAAGACGGATTTGAAAATAACTAATATCATCATTTACTTTTTCTTTGATATGTTTTAACTTCAATGAATTTGTTTGTTTTATTGCATTTAAAATTTCTTCGAACGTGTTTTTCTCCACATAATATTCAATAGGAAAATGATTATCATTTAAAGCAATTTCAACAATATGGTCACAAATGGTATTTTCTTTCAGACGTCTTCGTTTGGCGATCTGTTCTATTGAAAACTTTTCCTTGTTAAGAAGATGATAGGTTTTTTGAGCAGATTTAGTCATGAAATGATTATCTTTTATATGATTTGCAATAAAAGCCATCCATGGATAACGTGCATGCTCTTTTGTAATGACGTTTAATATATAATGTATCATACTAGTAAGTAGCAGCTGAATATCAATTGCATCCATTTTATACATCATGGCTAATTGCTGAATACTCATTCCGTATGTTTTAAATCCGGTCAATTTATTAACAAATAAAGATGCTTCCTTATCTGAAAAATGGACTAGTAAAGAGTGTAATTCTTCGTGTAATTTAGAAAGCACCTTATTTTCATTTGGCTTGATTTGTTTGTATGCTTCTCTAACCCAGTTTTCAACTGATCTGTTATCGATAACTGGGATAAAGTGGAGGTGGTGCATTTTACTGTTTGTTAGGGTTTGGATAAGTAATAATAAACGTTGATAAAAAATCTTGCCTGATTCATAATATTTTAGTCCTTGAAAGCGATTCATAGGCAGATTTCCTTTATTATTTTCAATCCATTTTTTTGCTTTATCAGTTGGTTTGTATATGTTTTTTGTACTCGATTTGGGGATTAATAAATCTTGATGATGCAGTTCCTTAATTTTCCTGTCGAAGGTCTGTTTCGTTAACTGTTGATGGATACCATACAAATGATCAAGATGATAAATGTGTGTGTCTTGGACTGTCTGTATGGATCTTTTCCCCTTTAACAAATGAAATATTGCAGCGGTTGAACGTTCATCGTTTATATGTAAACAGCATTTTAGAACAATCCCAGAAAATAACAATCAATCACCTACTTTTATAGCACATCATGTAAATAATCTGATACAAAATACCAACTATAAAGAAACGTTGGTATTTTAGTATGCATAAATCTTATAAAATTTGATTACACTGGATAATCGTGTTCACTATTTTTAGGTATTTCAAAATGAAAAGTAGTCCCTTTCTCTAATTTACTTTTAACAGAAATGAATCCATGATGTGTATCAATGATGTTTTTGGCTATCGCAAGCCCAAGACCTGTTCCTTTTTTCTTCGCGTTCCGTTCACGGGATTTATCCGCCTTATAAAACCGTTCAAATACAAATGGAATATCTTCTTCTGGAATTCCACTGCCCTCGTCCTTTATTGAAACTGCTAATTTTTCCGAATTATTTTCAATAGATACATGAACAACGCCATGTTCATCTGAATGTCTTATCGCATTATCAATTAAATTGGTAAAAACTTGCTCTATTCTATCTTGATCAATAAATGCAATGGGTTCATCAATCTTTTTTGTCAGTTCTATGTCAACTTCATTGTCACTTGCAATGCCATTGAACTTTTTTAAAATTTTGCTGACAAAGCGCTCAATTTCAACAGGTTCGATGCTTAATTGAATATGTCCTGCTTCCATTCGAGCAATATCCAATAATTCATTCACGAGTCGTCCCATTCTTAATGACTCTTCGTGAATAATTTTAGCTAACTCATTCTTTTCTTCTCTACTTTCTGCAATATTATCGACTATCGCTTCACTATATCCCTGCATTAAAGAAATAGGCGTTCGTAATTCATGGGATACGTTAGCTATAAAGTCTTTACGTAATTTGTCAAGACGTCTTTCCTCTGTCATATCGCGTATGACTGCAACAGCGCCACGCACATAAGATTGATCATATAAAGGTGTCATTATCATCACCCAGTTGCGCCCCTGTATATTTATTTCTTGCAAGACTTCTCTTTCCCCTTGAATAACCTTTTGTAAGATTTTATCTAATTCGTTTGGCAGTTGTTTTTTATTACCTTCATCTTGTATATTATTTTCAAAATTCCAATCATCCATAAATCTTTTAGCCGGTGGATTGGTTACAATCATTTCACCGTTTCTATTTAATGTAATTACACCATCTGCCATAGACCTAACGATGCTTGACAATTGTTCTTTTTCTTGTCTTAGTGCATTAATATGAAATTTTAACTGTCTACCCATTCGATTAAATACCATGGCTAATTCGCCAATTTCATCATGAGTTAAGATAGGTACTTTTGTATTAAATTCACCTCTGGTTAAATCAAATGCAGCTTCTCTCATTTTGATGAGCGGGGACGTTATTCGGGTCGACAAGAAAAAAGCAAAAATAATCGTCAAAATAACAGCAATACCTGCTCCTAAATAAATAATTTTCGTTGTATCAGATTTTGTTTGATTAACTAAGGCCAGTGATTGGTATACAAAAATAGCTTTCCCCTTGTTTTGAATAGGTGCTCCTACCAGCAGTGCTTCTGTTTTATTGTCTGGCATCATAATTTGTTTTTGTATTTTTTTATTGGTTTTTAAAACACTGCTCAGTTCATCGTCATTTAAAATCCAATCATCATCTAATTTTGTAAGCTCATCATCCTCACTGCCTGATGTCCAAATATTGTCATCATCATAAACAATTACAACTCTACTTGCGGGATCTTTAATGAATCCGGTCATTTGTTCTATTAACGCTTTATCCTCATGTTCTTCTACAATTTTAGAAGTTTTGACTGCCGTTTCCAGCATTTCTTTTTCTGCCTCTTGAATATGAAAGTTTTCAAAAAACTCTTGCAGTAAAATAGTTAATATAAATAATACAAAACAAACTAGCAATAAAATCGTTATTGCTAGTTTTCCAACTACACTACGCCAAAACATTATACATCATCTACCTCAAATTTATATCCAACGCCCCAAACAGTAACGATCATTTTTGATGCCTCTTTAGAAACTTTACTTAACTTCTCACGCAGCCTTTTAACGTGTGTATCTACTGTTCTCAGGTCACCGAAAAATTCGTATTCCCAAACTTCCTTTAGTAACTCCTCACGTTTAAATACTTTGTCAGGGGATTGTGCTAAAAAGCAAAGTAATTCATATTCCTTCGGTGTTAAATTAACTTCCATATCATCTGCTGTAACACGGTATGCATCATAATCTATCGTTAAATGGGGAAAAACAATAACATTTTTCGTTGAGGTTTCTGTCTCATTAAAATTTGCTGATCCAGTTCTACGCAGTAGAGCTTTCACTCGTAAAACGACTTCTCTTGGACTAAAAGGTTTAACAATATAGTCGTCAGCGCCCACTTCAAACCCCTGAACACGATTTGATTCTTCCCCTTTTGCAGTCAGCATAATCACAGGTGTTGTTTTTTCCTTTCTTAACTCTTGGCAAACCTCAATCCCATCTATTTCAGGCATCATTATATCGAGTAATATAACATCATAGTGATTGTTTAAAGCTAAGTTAAGTGCTTCTTGCCCATTTTCTGCCTCTTCGATTATATAATCGTCCCGTTCCAAATACATACGTACTAATCTTCGGATTCTTTCTTCGTCATCCACAACCAAAACTTTTGCATTTGCTTCCATGTCAAGGCCTCCCTCGATTGAACTCTACATTAAAGTATATATGAATTTCACAAAAATGTATAAGGAAAAACACGGTATCCATGCCGTCTAATAGATACCGTGTTTTCTAGCTGACTATTTTTATGCGTAAGAATGTAACCCAGCTAAAATTAAATTAACAGCGATAATGTTAAACATAATAATCGCGAAGCCTCCAACCGTTAGCCAAGCTGATTTTTTCCCGTGCCATCCGCGTGACAATCTTAAATGTAAAAATGCTGCATAGAAGAACCATGTAACAAGTGCCCAAACTTCCTTAGGGTCCCAACCCCAGAATCTATCCCAAGCTATTTGAGCCCATATCGCAGCAAAGATTAGTCCGCCTAATGTGAATACTGGAAATCCAATAGCTACAGCACGATATGATATTTCATCCAATAAATCGGGTTTTGCCTTTTTAAGAAATGGTTGAACAACTGCACCGAATCTCTTTCTAAAGATTAATCTTATTAAACCATAAATGATTGAACCCGAGAAAAACGACCAAATAACCGTGTTGAGTTTTTTTGCATCGACCCAAGACGGGGATTCGAACCAAGGTTGCATTGCCCCTTCAGATAGTAAATTTCCTTCATTTGGTCCAGTGATTGCTGGTAAACGATATTCTACTGTTAACACATTATTATCGGATGGATACTCAAATTCGGCATGATAATCCGTGATACTGAATGCAGTAGTAATAACAATGTAACCAATAAATAAAAATAGTGTGTATATGACAATTTCAAGCCAAATTGAATTTGCATTTCGTACAGATTGGTCAACTTCTCTAATTAAATAAATTAACCCAGCTACAAAACTTATTCCTAAAATACCTATCCCTAATGCAACAGTTGTCACGTGAATATATAACCAGTGACTTTGCAGGGACGGTACCAACGGTGCGATGTCTGTTGGAAACATACTGGCATAGGCAATGAGTAACATTGCTACAGGCAGTGCGAATAATCCTAAAATCGACAATCTGTAGATGAAATAAATGATGATAAACGCTAACACCATTGTCATTCCAAACGATGTTACAAACTCGAATTGGTTACTGACAGGCGCATGTCCACTAGCGATCCAGCGTGCAATAAAATAACCCATTTGCGCCAGAAACCCAATGATGGTTAAAGTTATACCTATTGTGCCAGCTATTCCTTTTTTATGCTCTTTATTTTTATCCTTAATTGTAGCGCCAAAGAAAAAAGTAGCAATTAAATAGATAATAAAGGCAGTGTATAACATAAAACTACTTATACTAATCCAATCCATATGAATCCTCCTTCTTCATCAATCTTCTAATTCTTGCTGATCAACAACCATATTAATTTCAGTATCAGAAATAACTTTTTCTATATCTTTTTTAATGCCAAACCAATTTTTATTTGTATGTGCGGCTAAAAGAAGACCATCTCCTTTTGGATGTATCCAAATTCTGCGATGGTACCAATACATCCCTTGGATAACACCAATCATAAAAATTGCTGCTCCGACGATGAATAAAGGCAGAGTATAATCTCGACGCACCGTTAAGCCACTGACATCTCGCATCTCGAAATCTTCAATACCAATCTTATACTTGTTTTCCCCTTGGGATTCAATGTTTTTCCCGATACCAATAAAGCTTAATTCACGTTCTTCGCTTCCTGGAGGATAAACCCATAGCACAAATGCTGGATTTCTTGGATATTTGGATTCTGATCGAGGTTCACCATTATCCAAATAATAATCTGGATAGTAATTTTCAACTTTTACACGGAAACCATTATCTAGCTTATATTCACGCTCGGGTGACATTAAATCGATTGTAAATGTGCCGAGTGCTTTTTCCTCTGGATCGTTTTTTTCATGTACGTTAAATGACATCGTTTTAAATTCATTTAATTGATATCCAGCTTGGTATAATGTGAAACCTGAAAATTTTAACGGATTATTCACCGTGATATTATCTTCAATAATTTTTTTAAGTTCTGGTTCTGCCCCTGTAACAGCTGATTTTTCAGCCTGATAGATAACAACGTCTGATTCATAATTTTCTGCTATTGGTTCGCCTTCTTTTTTGATGGCCTCTTTAAAGCGTTCGTTTTCAACGTCATCTATATCATACGTATCCAGGGTGAATGCTTTATTTTTAATGTAAAACTCTCCGTCTGTTCCAGGAATTACCTTCTCTTCGCCTTCTCGTACCCATACATACTCATCCAAATATAAGAAAGGAGTGAAACGTAGTAAAGCAGCTAGTAAGATGATGATTAATCCGATATGGTTAACATAAGGTCCCCACCGAGAGAACCTCCCTTTTTCAGCCAATATATGGCCGTTTTCATTTTGAATATTATACCGTTGCTTTTTTAGTGCTTCGACAACTTTTTGCTTCTCTTCTTCAGAAACTTGCTTTGTTTCACTAAATAGACGTTGTCTGCTAAGAAATGTTTCATGACGTTTCGCTTTTTGCTTTTTTAATGCTTTGTATAATGGGACAAAACGATCAAGACTGCAAATTACTAGTGATATCCCAATTAAAGCGATTAAAATCATGTACCACCATGAGCTAAATAGGTTATGAAAGCCTAACTGATAGTATATTTTACCGAAAATTCCGTATTCAGCTTCATAAAAAATAGCGGGATCACGTGATGGAGCTTCTGCAGGTATGTACATTTCTTGTGGAAAAATTGTTCCTATAGCAGAAGCAATTAAAGTTATCACAATCAGCCATATTCCCACTTTTACTGAAGAGAAAAAACTCCAAATTTTATCAACTATTGATCTGTTATAGGTTAGCGAACGTCTGGCGGTTCCGTCATATCGCATGTTCAATAACTTTCGTTTGTCATTACCTTCGATATGCTGGTTTTCTTCGATTGGCTTCCCGCATGCCTCGCAAAGAACTGTACCCTCAGGATTGATATGTCCGCACTCGCATTTTATTTTCTTCATTCAAATCCCTCACTGTTGATATTCCGATTACTTCTTGGGCAAAATTTCCTGAAAATGATCTTCTAACTTATCTAACGTTAAAGCCCCGTTCACAACTTCTTCAATTTCTCCGTCTGGATTTATAAAAAAAGTGCTTGGAATTGGACCGACATCATATAAATCCATTACCTCACTATTTGCATCGTGTGGAGTCGGAAAAGTAAGATCATACTTGTCAATAAAACGATTAATCACTAATTCATTTGCATCTAGACTTACTGCTACAATTTCTATCCCTTTGTCTTTATATTCAGGATACAATTTTTCCATGAACGGCATTTCCGCTTCACAAGGTTTACAGTATGTTGCCCAAAAATTAAGCATTACTCCTTTTCCTTCTAAATCACTGAGTTGAATTGATTCTAGTTCATTATTTTTATTAACTTGTTGTAATTTAAAGTCTGGAGCTTTATCTCCTGCTTCATAGCTTGTTTTGTCTTTATTAAAATTAGAAACTAAAGCAAATACAACTGCAGATAATAATAATAATAGAATAATCGATCTAAAAACTAAACGTCTTCTTTTTTTATTCTTTTTATTTGCCTTTCTCTGTTCTAGACTCATATGGATATCACTCCCAAACTAGTATAACATTTTGACAAGCAATAAAATTTGTCTAATGTTTAACAATTTTATGTGCAACTAATCGCATTTGTTTTATTTCATGAGGTGTCAACATTCGATAGTCACCAGGTTGCAGACCACGTAAGGTAAGCGTCCCATACTTTTCACGCTTTAACTTCGTTACAGGATACCCAAGCTGTTCCATCATACGCCGGATATGTCTATTTTTGCCCTCATGTAAAGTGATTTCCAAAATGCATGTTTTATTTTTCTTATCCTGCGACATAATTTTATAATCGACGGCTTTTAAAAGGTCGCCATCGGCTTTAATCCCTTGTTTAAGTTTCGATAGTTCCGCCTTACTAGGCATTCCCTTTATTTTAGCTATATACACTTTGTCTATTTCATATTTTGGATGCATTAACAGATTGGCAAAATCTCCATCGTTCGTTAATAATAATATGCCGGATGTATCATAATCAAGTCGTCCAATTGGGAAAATTCGTTCGGGAATATCCATTAAAAAATCTGTAACTATTTTTCGGCCTTTGTCATCGTGTAGGCTTGTTATAACCCCTCTAGGTTTGTATAACAAATAATAAGATGGCGCTTCTTTTTCCAGAGGACACCCATTTACTTCAACTTTATCGTTAACGGAAACCTTAGTTCCTAACTTTGTCACTACTTTGCCGTTCACTTTGACTTTGCCATCTACTATAAGCTGCTCTGCTTTTCTTCTTGAAGTAACACCGCTTTGTGCGATTACTTTTTGTAGTCTTTCTTCTGGTCCCTTCATTTATATCACCATGCTTTTTATAATTTGTAACATAAGAATAGCGTTAAACGTAAGTTAACGCTACTAAAAAGCTTTATCCGAAAATAATTGTAACAATTACGATCGACGCAAGTATACCAATTAAATCTGCCAGAAGTCCAACTTTTAAAGCATATCCCATCTTTTTAATCCCAACAGCGCCAAAGTATATGGTCAAAATATATAGTGTGGTGTCTGTACTACCTTGCATTGTGGATGCTAATTTACCAATAAATGAGTCAGGTCCATGATTGTCTATTATTTCAGTAGTCATGCCTAAAGCTGCGGTACCTGATATTGGCCTTACGATTGCGAGTGGGATAATCTCTGGTGGTATTCCAACAAATAAAAGGATAGGTGAGATAAGGTTAATAAATGCTTCTAAAGCACCTGAACTTCTTAAAATCGATATAGCAACGATCATTCCTACTAAAAAGGGGAGTAAAGAAAAGGCCATTTTTACACCTTCCTTTCCTCCCTCTACGAATAATTCATACGTGGGAAGCCGTTTCCACGTAGCCACAATGAGAACGAATAAGATAAAACATGGTATTAACCATGTACTTACACTTGTAATTATTCCCATGCTTTACTTCCTCCATACACTTCTATAGTAAAGAAATCGATCAATCATAATCGCACTTATTGTAGAAATGAAAGTTGTTATTATCGTTGTCCCAACAATTTCAGTTGGAGATGCAGAATTATATTGCATTCTAATTGCTATAACTGTAGTCGGTATTATGGTTAACCCCGATGTGTTTAATGCTAAAAAAGTGATCATAGATCTAGAAGCTTTATCGGATCCACTTAGTTTTTTCATTTGTTCCATTGCTTTTATGCCCATTGGCGTTGCAGCATTTCCTAAACCGAATAGATTTGCAGTTATATTCGAGAGAATGTATCCAATTGCAGGGTGATCTGCAGGTATCTCCGGAAATAACTTGATAATTAATGGTCTAAATATCTTTGCAAGCATTGATAATATTCCTGCCTTCTCTGCAATTTTCATTATACCGAGCCAAAATACAAGAATACTGATCAAACCGATAGACAATGTTACGGCTTCGTCAGCACTTTCAAACAGTGTTTTATTTACTTGTTCCATCGTTCCATTTACCATTGCGTAAACAATCCCTATAACAGCCATCAAAGACCAAATTATGTTAACCATCCTACCTCCACCTACTTATTTGTTTAAATACATAAAAGACATCTTTAAGGAAATTGTCAGATTCAGGATTTCTTTCAGAAAAAACGGGTACGGTCACAATTGGCTTTGAATCAAGAATAAAAGTAGTTTCTCCTATTTTATCTGCATCTTCTTGGAGTAGTACTGATCTACTTTTAATATTTTCTATTTCCCCTTTAGCAAGTGGAACCTGTACATTGTCGTGTAAAAAACCTGTAACGTTTTTATTTTCTCCACTTATCTGTGTCTTTCCTTTTTCTTTAATGGATGTTAAATCAAAATTATCAAAGCCCCATTCATACATTTCCATATGATCCCTCCAGTCATCTGGTGCATTAAGTGTGACTGCAATGAGATTCATTTTATTTTTATTCGCAGAGGTTAACAATGTTCTTCCTGCCTTTTTAGTAAATCCAGTTTTTCCCCCGGTACAATAATCATAATATTGTGTCAGTAATTTATTTTTATTTTGCCATGCGTATGACCTCGTTTTTGCCTGATAGGTAGTAGTGCCGGTTATTTCTTTAAAATAGTCGTTCTCCATTGCATAACGCATTAATAAAGCCATGTCATAAGCAGTTGAATAATGATTGTCTGATTCTAACCCATGTGGATTATCAAAATGAGTATTGTTCATGCCTATCCATTTTGCTTTTTCATTCATTAAATAAACAAATCCTTCCACACTACCTCCTATGTGTTCACTAATAGCAACGGCAGCATCATTTCCAGATCTAAGCATCAATCCGTAGACAAGATCCTCAACGGTCATTTTCTCTCCTTGCTCTAGGTATATAGATGAACCTTCTGTATAGATTGCTCGTCTACTCGTGGTTGCCTTTTCATCCATTTTCCTGGACTCAATTGCAATAATAGCTGTCATCACTTTGGTTATACTCGCAATGGATTGTTTTTCGTTTGCTTTTTTTTCAAAAAGCACCCTTCCAGAGGACTGTTCCATTAAAATAGCATTATTAGCAGAAACATTTGGTTTTGAAGATGCATGTCCAATCAGTGGGTTAATTAACGCTAATAGGAGTACTGAAAGCACTGATAAAATATAACGCATAGATAT
>NZ_JFBD01000100.1 GCF_000709085.1 Virgibacillus alimentarius
AGATATAATTTCTTCCTCGTTTGCTACATTAAATATAATTTTACGCTCCATTCTATCCATATTAATATTCATACCATCTAATCGAAAATCTCTAACAAAAGTGGCATAATCCAGATTAGTATGATCTAAATCTAATTTCGGATTAACCCCCGAATTTTGGACACATTTTCTCTTAAACTAGCTTTTTCTTAGAATTACTTACTTTTTCATGGTGCCCCTTCTTCTTTTGTCCCTTTAGATAGTTTAGCCATTTCTTCCATTCCTTCAAGGGTAAAGGCTTTGCCCTCGCTACGCTCGCCCTTGACTCTATTTTAGAACTGGCTATTTTTAAGGCAGGGGACAAAAGGAAGAAAAATGGAAAGGGAGATTAAACCCGTATTTCTTTCATTTTTATTTGTTCCCCTTTTTCTAGCTTATAAAATTCATTTGGAGCCAAATCTAAAATGCTTGAATGGATTCGTCTATTGTTATAGAAGTCCATGAATCCTGTGATCTCTTTGTATGCATCCCCATAATCATCAAACTCTAATCTAGACATACAGTCATCTTCTAGAATTCGATGAAATGACTCGATGTGGGCATTCATATTCGGTGTTTTCGGTGGTATCCTTTCATGTTCCATTTTATAATCTTCACAAAACTTTTCGAAGGTATTCGAAATAAACTGTGGTCCATTATCTGTTCGGATCACAGGCTTTTCCGTATTCTCATATTGTTGGCGTTTAAACAGTGCTCGATTTAACGTTTGCACGGCATCTTTCGCAGTACATTGAAGACCTATGTGATAATCAATAATAGATCGATCATACACATCAATAATGGAAAAAATAAAGAGAAAACGATCTTCACCTTTGATATATCCGTATTTGATATCGCTCTCCCAAAGTTGGTTTGACTTACTAATGATACGATTTCGTGCTAGTTTCCTAGGATACGAGATTTTCTTTTTTCTTTGAGGACGCAGGATATCAAGCTCCTTACAAAGGCGATATACCTTCTTTTTATTGATTTTAAGCTTGTATTGACGTTTTAGTTGTAATGTTAATTTACGATAACCGTATCCATTACACTCACCAGCTATAAGCTCTAATAAAAATTCTTTTATTTGTTCATCTGGTATCTTTTTTCCGTCCTCATTGATGGAGTAGCCAGGTGCTGGACGGCCCTCACTCACTTTTTTTCTCTTCCACACGGTAATTCTTTCGATAGTAGTAGGTGGAACGGGAAATGTTAACGATTTTTAATACCAATTTTATGGCGTACCCTTTTTGGATCCATTTATCGGCTACTTCAATTTTTTCAGCAAGTGAGGGTTCTGCTTTTTTACAAGATCTCGTAATATGGCAATTTCAAGGTCTTTTTCACCTAATAGCTTCTTTAATTGGTCGTTTTCATTGGAAAGCTGCTTAGAATCAAGATCTGGTACAGTCATGGCATTCGTATCGCCATATTTACCATCTCTGTACTCTCTTATCCAACGGCTTACCATATTGGCATTAAGGTCATATCGACGGGCTACTACTGATGGTTTACCTGTTTCTAACGCTTCTTTTATAACCTGTATTTTAAATTCCTTTGAATATTTTGTTCGTTTCATGATGTTAGCCTCCTTGACACTAAATAGTATATTATAATTAACTCTTAGTGTCTAAGTTCATTTAGGGGCTTATGTGA
>NZ_JFBD01000101.1 GCF_000709085.1 Virgibacillus alimentarius
TTAACCGTTGGAATTTTTCTAAATTATTTTTCTTACTTGATATAGTAATAACCAAGTTATTATCATCAATTATTTTTAAAAAACCATTAATTGAAAAAGTAGCAGCTTCTTTTTTCATTTTTTCAAAATACCGCTTACTAAAATTTTCCCCAGATACACTATATTTTTTTGCTATATATTTTCCAGTCGGGATTGGTGGCAATGTCACTTCTTGTGCAGTCCCATTACGAAAGTTTTCTATAATAGGCTTAAAATCATAATAATAATGAGTGTTTTTAAGTTCTTCATACCTTGTTTCTGGGAAATAAGAATCTATAATTATTCTTGGGATATCAATTGCATTTCCTTCAATCGGAAAAATATGATTACTGATTTGTGGTAAAGAATTTACTTCATTTACGATTCCTTCATTTTTCTCAAGATCGATTAACATATCAACGCCACCAATACTAAGGCCTGGTATAGCATTCACAGCTTCAACAGCTATGTTTTTTATTTTGGGAGAGAGGTTATCTGTGACATTGATTGCGTCTCTTTGTCCAAAAAATTCACCATTTCTGCGTAGATATATTCTTTCTCCTTCCGCAGGAACAAATTCAGGAGTTATATCTTTTCCAGCAAGAAATGCCTTCATTTTTTTGTCCATTTTAATTTTTGAAGTTGCTAAAAAGGGACTTGCGTTTCTTTCCTTATTTTTAATTCTTAATAACTCCTTTAGAGTATGCTTTCCATCTCCTATAACACTCTGCGCTCTTCTGTGAAATGCACCAATAACTTTTCCATTAAAAACATTCACTCTAAAATCTTCACCTACAAAAAATCTTTCTATAATTAAAGAACTTTTAGGCTTTAATTCCTTTAAACGAATAATGTTATCTTTCATTTCCTCCGTTGTTTTGATATTTGTTACTACTCCAACTCCACCCCCACCGCCTCCAGTGCTGGGTTTTAATACTAAAGGATATCCAAGCTTCTCAGCATAGTCCAGTAATTCCTCAATAGGTGTTTCACTTGGGAAGTCTTTTCCCTCTGGTACAGATACATTTGCTGCTTTTAAATTCCTAATAGTTTGTCCTTTATCAGCACAAATTCTATTTGCTTCCCTCGTAGTTAAATCTCCTCTAGAGCCATAAAATAGATGCTCTTTTTCTCCATTACTAATTGAATAAGAAAGTCCAGTCATTATACTTTTTCTTCTTTTCATATTAAATTTTACTTTTAAACCTCTTCTCCATGCCTCCAGGGAAATAACATACATACACGTTGGAAATCCGTGAGCAGTATCTGGTATATGTTTATATTTATACAACCAAGTGTTTTTATAATTTTTCAATTAAACTCCCCCACTTCAATTATTTGACTAATAAATTCCATAATTAAACCAAAGAATTCTTATAACTTCTGACTTATAGTCATGTTAGTGATGGGTTTGACCCATCCTATTTTAAATTAATTATATAAATTTAATCAAGGTGTGTCCATAAAAACTACAATTCCACAACCAAATGGAGGTATTTTTGTCTTTGAAATCTAATTACTTAAATTTACTTTAAAAGTCTTTTGATTGATGTAGTGATTGACAATTCTTTTTTTGTGGGGATAATTAGAACGTCGATGTTTTCCAAACAAAAAGATTAATTTTAACAAAAACTATTTAAATTAAGTCTTTAGTAACCGATAATAGGATGGATTAGACAAAATACAAGGAGATGATAATAAAGAGATGGTAAAAAGATCTTTTATTCTATTATTAGTATTATTTTCTTTCTTCTACTTACATATGTCCGTAATAGCAGCGGAAAGTAATCAAGAGCTAACAAATGAGAAGAAAACGGAATTAGAAAAGGAAGAAGCAGAGATCGCTGAAGAGAAAGATGATAATTCACACGGAGAGGTAAAATCAGAAGAGCCACAAATAGAGGTTGTTTCAGACAAAGGTGCTGACTTATTTAAATCTTATCAAGTTGATGATCACGGGGATCATATAGTTCAGCTAAAAAAAGATTTAACAAATTTAGACTACGGACACTTCTCGGAAGATCCATCTCCAACTTATGATAACGAGACAGAGCTTGCTGTTACACAATTTCAAGCAGATCATGGGTTGACTGAGACAGGCACCGCTGATGAAGAAACATTGGTGAAAATAGAAGAGATGCTATCTGTTCTTCGACAAGAAGCCGACACAGAGGAATCCGAAGAAAGTGAAGAAAAAGAGGAATCTGATTCGGAAGCCGGTGAAGTACCTGAAGAAAACATTGATTCCCCAGATGAAATTGAAATAGATGATGAGGAAGTTTCTGAAGAAAGTCCTGAAAATCTAGGAGAATCTGAGGATGGATCTGAAACATCGGAAGAGAGTGAGTCCCCTGAGGATGAACCGGAAGCATCAGAAGAGGATAAATTATCCGAAAGTGAATCTGAAGTGTCGGAAGAAGAAGGAGACACTCAAACGGCTGAGGAATTAGACAAAGAAGAGCTGTCTAACACCTCAGAAGAAGGCGAATTGGATCAAGAGGAAAACTCTGAAGCTTCTGAGGAGCCAATATTGGATGGGGAAGAGGAATTAGATAAGAATGAGGAGCCCGTATTGGATGAAGATGTGGATTCAGAAACGGACGAGGGTTCCAATAAGTCGGAAGATCAGGAAACAGATGAAAAGGAACAACTAAATTCATCACAAGATAAGAAATCAGACGAAGAAGAGAATCCTGAAGCATCTGAAGCGGATCAGGAAAATTCATTGAAAAGTTCTGAGGAATCCGTAAAGAAAGACAGAATACAGTTTTTTGCACGTAGTAGTCCCAAATCTTCTGTTTTAAAAAAGGGAGTAAGGGATTCAAGGGTTATTGATCTAAAGAAAGACTTAGATAAAATTGGTTATGGCGGTATTAGGAAAACGAATTATTATGGATCATTTACGGAAAAACGAATCAAGCAGTTCCAGAAGTATTACGGTTTAACAGTAACTGGAGCAGCGAACAAAGCCACGTTATCTAAGATCGAGAGCCTTTTGCCAAATCCATTGAGCAAAGGGAAGCGTCATAA
>NZ_JFBD01000102.1 GCF_000709085.1 Virgibacillus alimentarius
GAGTAGGACGCCGCCAGGCTTATTTTTTTATACAAATTTATTAATTCCACAGTAGCTCAGCGGTAGAGCAATCGGCTGTTAACCGATCGGTCGTAGGTTCGAATCCTACCTGTGGAGCCATTTTATGCTTCCATAGCTCAGTCGGTAGAGCACTTCCATGGTAAGGAAGGGGTCGCAGGTTCAAATCCTGTTGGAAGCTCTCTATATAAACCTTGATATTACGCGATTGTTGGCAATTTGTCGGCAATCGTGATTTTTATTTTGGCTCTAAAATATATGTTGGGATTTCGGGAAAATTCAGATAAATAAAACACGCAAGCTCCTAATTTTGTTAAACTTTGTTTAGATCAAACAACAAGTCGATTTGATCGCTTTCGGTTAAGGGTATTATTACATTATCAATATAAATATATAAATGATCAGAGTCGCATAAATTAGGAGTGAGCATTAGCTGCTCCCCCCCCAACATTTGACTTAGAACCTTTTTTCAAAGAATAAAGATTGCTTGTTTAAAATTTATAATATGATTGATGTTATAATAAAGCTACTATCTTTTTATTGGAGGTCATAAAACTCATGGAAAATTATAAAAACTTATTACCAGAAAAAACATGTACAATAGAAAGGCTTGTAACAATCCCTAAAGATGTAGAAAAAGTTATTCAAGGAAAGAAGACAGCTACACGCAGAAATGGTGTTTATGCTTATATTGGAGAGGTTATGACTTTAGAAGATAAGAAATTTAAAATTGATTCAGTGTATCCTCAGTATCTTGGAGAGGTCACTGAGGAAGACGCAAGACAAGAAGGCTATGCTAGTTTGGAAGAATATAAACAGTTTATTTTAAACATCCACCCTGGACTGCGTTGGGTGCCTAAAATGCGAGTTTGGGTACATGAATATTCACCTGTTAATGTATAAAAGAATACATTAGTTTATTTTAGAGGGCTAATAAAGCCCTTTTTAGTTCGCCCAGCATGGGCGAACTAAAAAGGGTGAAAGTCCCGAGTGCAACCATGTAGCGGTAAGCACATAGCCAAAAGCAAGGGTGTCCATAGTGATATGGAATCTGAAGGAAGTTCAAGGCAAACCTCTGGTCTGACGAACAGAAATCATATATGAGGCAACACATGCGGATAAGGCTGCTAAAGAAGCTGAAGCCCAATAGCTACAAACATCATGTGGTGTATATATGGCAGATAGATGGAGGGAAAGAGTTCGCACCTTAACTGGGGAGGTCTCGTTTCATGTATAGAATAAAATTAAACCGCCGTATACGGATCCGTAAGTACGGTGGTGTGAGAGGTCGGATAATCAATTAATGATTATCCTCCTACTCGATGCTGCAATGTTAAGTCAGCATCTAGTTTTTGTCCTTTTGCTTTATAGTAAGCTTCTATTAGCAGTTTGTAACCTATTTGATCTTGGTTAATTGCTTGCTGTCTTTATTTTGGTGATTGCAGGTGTTTCAAATTATTATGGTGTAGATGTCAGCGGTAAAATGGCATTGATTTTAAGTGCTTTTTTACTTATTCTTTTACTGTTAGCCGTATTTGTATCGTTACCTAATATACAATGGGGGAATTTTATTCCTTTTGTTCCAAATGGCTGGTTTTCCATTGGAAGTGCCATGACGGTTATCTTTTGGTCGTTTGTCGGATGGGAAGCAATTTGTAGTTTGGCTAATAAATTTAAGATGCCAGAAAAAGATATTGTCAAGGGGGCCGTGGTTAGTGTAGTTATCATTGGTGTACTTTTTTTTGGCGCTAAGTATTGTTACTGTCGGAACGGCTACGTATGGCAGTAAAGAAGGCAACCTTTCTCCTATCGGTGTTATAATGGGAGAAGCAGTGGGTGCAGGCGTTAAAGTTGTTACAGCTATTTTAGCATTAATCATTTGCACGGGGACATCAAACGCTTATGTCGCCAGCCTAGCACAATTAGGATATTCTTTAAGCAGGGTTGGTGCCTTTCCAAAGTTTTTTTCAAGACTACATGAAACGACTCGAATTCCGAGACGAATGGTATTGTTTGTAATCTGTTTTTCGGTAATAGGTGTTTTAGTGACAAAGGCTTTGTCACTGACGTTCGATGATATTTTATTTATACCAACTTCACTGGGCATTCTTGTTTATGTTCTTTCAATGGCAGCAGGCGTTAAATTGTTTAGGAAAAACACCATGGCATGGTGGACATCGCTCGTGTCCTTCGTTTTGTGTTTACTCGTGCTTCCGTTTTTTTAGTTATATGTTGTTGTTCCGTTGGTTATGGCTGCGTTATATGCAATTTATATGATTTTGGTAAGAAGTTTTTTTCTTACAAGAGGGGGTTAAAATCTCATGAGGGAAGTAGCAATTTCTTGTAATTCTGCATATGATGGATTATTTTTTTATGCAGTTAAGACAACGGGCATTTTTTGCCGACCTTCTTGTAAGTCTAGGGTCCCTAAGCGTGAAAATGTATCGTTCTTTTTAAGTGCAGCCGAGGCTCAAAAGCAGGTTATCGCCCTTGTAAGAGATGTCGACCTGATTTGAGCTCAATACCTTATGATCCATTCAAATCAGTTATGGAAGATACGATGTAGATCATCGAAAATCATTATGGCCAAAAAATGCTTTTGGATGAATTGGCATCCATGGTAGGAGTCAGTCGTTTTCATTTAAATCGGCATTTTAAAGGCAGAACAGGGGATACGCCTCGTATGTATTTGGAAAAGGTCAGGGTTCAAAAAGCAAAAGAACTTCTTTTAACTACCACTTTAAATAACACAGAAATTGGTTATCAAGTAGGAGTATATCGAGTTTTTACTATGCATTTAAACGGTGTACCGGGCTTACACCAAGTCAATTTCAAGCTCAATATGTCACACCGTCGGCTTATTAGAATTGAATAGGGCGATTACAGAGCAAAGTAAAAAAAGCCTACCGCAGTAAGTAGGCCTATGTAATTTGAAGGAGAAGTTTTATTAGTTTATCCTGTTTAATCATCTTTATACATGTTATTTAGTCCTCAAGCTGTGTCAGGATCAACCAAATATTTTTTTAAACAATTTCCCAGTAGCTTTCCCGGCAGCACGTCTGCCAATCCTTCTCGTTACTTTTCCTTTTTTAATAGCGTTGATGTCGTTGGATATGCGAAGCATTTTGTATATGGTTGATTTTAAACTCATAGTGAATTCTCCTTTCCAATAATTTCATACAGCATTCCAGCTATTTTATTCATTCCTGTTGTCCACTCATCTGTCATAAATATTTCATCTCCAATATATTTTTTTGTTTTTTGCGACACGTCTACATTTACCGTTTTTGCTACATCATTTATAACATCCATAATAGTATCATTTATTTTGTTCCTTCCTTGTTATTACACTAACATAACTTTCTATATGATGGATTTAAAAATTATTGTGATTCGTTTCTTAAAAAAATTTCACGCTCTTGTATTAATGATTTTAACTCTTTTATATCCTCATGTATAGCTTGATTTCTTATAAAGCTTCTTGTGCGGGAACGGTAACTTAAATACTTAGCCCGTTCTTTATTTTTTTCCTGCCATTTTTTATTTGCTTCTGTTTGCTTATTTGAATTTTTCATTGTTTTGTGTTGAAAGGTTAAAATTATTGGTTTCTATGATTTCATTCTGTTGCTAGTTGGTACGAATATATTGTTATGTAAGGCTTTTGCTCATTTTGGAGTAAGGGCTTTTTTTATTTCTTCTAACATATGGCTTTAAATAGAGTACACATAAAATTCGCATCTTGTTGTAAATAAAATCAATATGAGACCATTTCAAACCTAATATTACACCTTTTCTCATACCTGTGTAGGGTACAAGATCATAAATGAAAAATATCATATTCATCTTTTATAAAGTCCAAAAAATGAAGCATTTTTTGTTCATCAAACGGAAATTAATAGCAGATTAAACGGGTCGTTTAACGCACGAATTACATGTTTTAATAGGAATGGAGCCTCTTATCGAAAGCCTAGATTAAAAATAATTAAAAAAATTGGCTCAAATTTAAATTACGATGTGGCTCCATTTTCACATGCAAATATACTTGGGAAAGTAGGCCATGGGGAGAATCAAAGTGTTTGTACTTGGTTTGAGATAAATTTTTATAAAAACATTTTAATAATTTATTTTCCTGCCGATATAAGTAATGAATCATCAGGAAGGATGTATACCATAGCATTAACATTAGCAAGAAAACTAGGGGAAAAGGTGTAAATATAGATGAATACGGTAGAAAAATTGAAATTGAAGTGATTAAAGCTGAGAGAAATACAAAAAATGCCCTCAAACACCCAATCATAGCTCCACAGGAATTCAAAATTGTGCGTGGGGATATTAATAACGGTAATAACTCCTAATCTGGGAGATATTATAAAACTAGCATTTCAAAAGGATAGGTCTTGCTAGTAAAATAACAAACACGGAGGTAGATTGAATATGATTATCAATCACAACATTGCGGCGTTGAACACACACCGCCAATTATCTGGTAACAACAGTGCAGTACAGAATTCATTAGAAAAACTTTCATCAGGTCTGAAGATCAACAAAGCTGGAGACGATGCTGCAGGCTTGGCAATATCCGAAAAAATGCGTGGACAAATCAGAGGTCTTGAAATGGCTCAAAAGAATGCTCAAGACGGTATTTCTTTAATCCAAACTGCAGAGGGTGCTTTAAATGAAACCCATTCGATCCTACAACGTATGCGAGAGTTAGCAGTTCAAAGTTCTAACGATACTAATACTGATTCAGATCGTGCAGAATTGCAAAAAGAGCTCGATCAGTTAGCAAATGCCTTAAATGATATTTCTGCTGACACAGAATTTAACACACAAAAGTTGCTGGATGGCAATTTTAAAGCCACTTTCCATGTTGGGGCAAATGAAGGACAAGATCTATCAATTTCAATCAATGATATGAGTGCATTTAATTTAGGTGTAGAGGAAACATTAACTGCACAAGATTCAGTAAAGGTAACACATGATGGAGCTAGTGATGTTAGCTCTTCTGTTCTACAAAATGAAGCTGGAAATACAGTAGCAGTGTTTGTGACAGACGGTTATTATCGATTGAATGATTTAGAAAGCAACGATTCTAATGATGGTTTTGTTGTTAAAGGTGGAGCTACTGCAATTCATGAAGCAGATTCGAAAATAACTGCAAAGCAAACAGTTAAAGCAGGAATTGATATTTCCTCTCAACCAAAAGCTGATAAAGCCATTACGACTATTCAAACAGCAATTGATTCAGTTTCCGCTGAACGTTCTAAATTAGGAGCTGTTCAAAATCGGCTAGACCATACTATTAATAACCTAGGAACTTCTGCAGAAAACCTAACAGCTGCAGAATCTCGTATTCGTGACGTTGATATGGCTAAAGAGATGATGGAATTCACGAAGAACAACATCCTTTCTCAGGCAGCTCAAGCTATGTTGGCTCAAGCGAATCAACAGCCACAAGGCGTACTTCAGTTACTTCGGTAAATTGATTATTAAATAGAAGGAACTGTAGAAGGTGGCTAGAGCTTCCTAGTTAAGTAATATCGAGAAATTAAGAGTAATAATCCCTAATAGAGAATTTGCTTTAGCAAGTCACAAGGATAGGTCTTGCTAGTAAAATAAACAAACACGGAGGTAAGGAAAAATGATTATCAATCATAACATTGCGGCATTAAATACTCACCGCCAACTATCGGGTAATAACAACGCAGTACAGGGTTCATTAGAGAAGCTATCATCAGGCCTTCAAATCAACAAAGCAGGAGATGATGCTGCAGGTCTAGCAATCTCTGAAAAAATGCGTGGACAAATTAGAGGTCTCGAAATGGCGTCTAAAAACGCCCAAGATGGTATTTCGTTAATCCAAACTGCAGAAGGAGCTTTGAATGAATCGCATGCAATTCTTCAAAGAATGCGAGAACTAGCTGTACAAAGTTCGAACGATACAAATACGGATGATGACCGTAAAGAATTACAAAAAGAAGTAACTCAACTAGCAAATGCCTTAAATGATATTTCAGCAGATACAGAATTTAACACACAAAAATTACTTGATGGTAAATTTGAAGCAACCTTCCACGTTGGAGCAAATGAGGGGCAAGATTTAAATATTGATATTGATGCCATGAGTGCGGAAGCCCTTGGCGTTGCTGGTAAAGTATTGAATGGTACAGATATTGCCACTAATTATACTGTGACTAATGAACGTGGAGAAAAGGTTACAATTGAGTTTAAGGCTCTTAGCGAGGACAATGATGGAGCTGTTGCATTTGATTCACAATTTGACGACACAATAGGATCACAAAAATTGACAATTACAATGGCACAGGCAGATGGAAGTGGTACATCTACAGGTGAGATTACGACCACTCATCAGGATGTTCTTGATGCAATCAATAGTGTTGAAGGTTTAAGTGCTAAACTCGCCACAAATGTGACTGCTACTGATGCCATTGGAGGTACAAAGGATTTAACAGGTGGAGATGTTGCTATATCAAATGAATCGAGCACTGTTGATCCTAATAAAGGTATTAATATTTCAACCCAAGAAAAGGCAGATGAAGCAATCACAACAATTCAAACAGCTATTGACACTGTTTCAGCGGAACGCTCTAAGCTAGGTGCTGTACAAAACCGTCTAGATCATACAATTAACAACCTAGGTACCTCTGCAGAAAACTTAACTGCTGCAGAATCACGTATTCGTGACGTTGATATGGCTAAAGAAATGATGGAGTTTACGAAAAACAACATCCTTTCTCAAGCAGCTCAATCAATGCTTGCTCAAGCAAATCAACAACCACAAGGCGTATTGCAATTGTTACGTTAACTTTATATCATTTCAAGGAGATTGGGACATAAGGGAAACTAATTGATTTTAGTACAAATTGTGAAAATAAAACCGCATGAAATCAAGGTTTAGAAATTTGATTTCATGCGGTTCAATTGTCAAATGAAGGTGAAATAACAGTCATTAAATATTTTTACAGTAAAAAGGAGACCTACACATAGCTGTATGTGTAGGTCTCCTTTTTGCAAAATTACTTCTAATGATTTTCCTTTGAAAATGTATTTGCATATTTTTCTCGTAGTTGATATTTAAGTACTTTTCCTTGTAAACTCCGTGGTAATTCGGTCACAAAATCTACAGCATGAGGAATTTTATATTTAGCAAGTTTTCCTTGGCAAAAATCTAATATATCTTTTTCATTTGCTGTTTCACCATCGCGTAAAACGACAAGTGCAACTGGCGTTTCTCCCCACTTCTCATGAGGAATACCTATAACAGCCACTTCAGCAACTTTAGGGTGTTCAAATAAAACACTTTCAATCTCAGCAGGATACACGTTAATTGCGCCTGATAAAATCATATCTTGCTTACGATCAACAATGTAGTAAAATCCTTCTTCATCTCTTTTCCCCATATCCCCTAAACCGAGCCATTCACCTTTAAAGGCATGGGCAGTTGCTTTAGGATTTCTATAATATTCATCACAAAGCGTAAGACCTTTGACAAAAAACTCCCCAACCTCTCCTGGAATAATTTCTTCTCCTAGATCATTTAGTAATTTCACTTCCATTCCAAGCATTGGTAAACCTACAGAGCTCGTTTTATCACGTTGATATTCAGGGAATAAATTTGTAGATCCTCCGTGCTCTGAAGCTCCATAAAATTCATTAAGGTCAGCATCTTTAAAGTATGTTAATATTTTTTCTTTCGTGGATTTTTGTAGTGGTGCACCTACAGAAACAAGCGTTTTCATTGATGATACATCGTATTGATTTTGCATATCTTTTGGTAATGCAAAAATAGCTTCAAACATCGGTGGTGCTAAAAATGCCGTTGTTGTTTTTTCTTCTTCTATTGCTTTTAATACTTCTAATGGATGAAATTTTTCTAAAATATGAACGGTATTTCCGACAAAAAAGTTAGGTAATGAAATCGAAAGGGCTGCTGCACCGTATAACGGTCCGGCAACTAATCCTTTGCCTTGTCGATTAATATTAAACTCAATGCTAAATAATAATGCGACTAGATATAAACTTCGATGAGAACGTACAGCTCCTTTCGGTAATCCTGTCGTTCCTCCAGTATATAGAAAGCATATCGTATCATGCTCATTTAAATGTTCATTTGGAAATGGCTCGGCTATGGGGTTCGTTTTAATCCAGTTTTCGTATTCTATAGGGGTTAACTCTTTTGCTTCACCTAAACTAATTAAGTGCTTGGTCGTATGCATTGTTGTTTTAACTTTGGCTACTTCTGATGCAAAGCGAACATCAAAAATAAAGGCGATGGCATTAGAGTCATCAAGAACATGCTTTATTTCCCGTTCGATGAAACGTGAATTTATTGGAACAAAAACAGCACCAATTTTACTGCAAGCGAAAATTGCCTCCATCAATTGATTGCAATTAAACAACATAAATGCAACTTTATCTCCTTTTTTAATTCCAAGGTCTTGTAAAGCGTGTCCTAATTGATTAATTCGGTTATTAAATTCACGATACGTAAAACTCTTTCCTTTAAAGGTAACTGCTTTCTTTTCACTATAACGAGTCGCATTTAATTTAACTGGATCACTAAAAATCATCTGCTGTACGTTATACATTTATATCCCCCTATCATTGAATGAAGACCCATTCATAAATTGTACCAGGTTGTGAATGCGCTTTCATTTGTTATTATAACTGATCCATCTGAATATTCAAGCTTAAATTCCATATTTGTCCATCTGCAGTCTTCACATTGACTGTATTCAAGAAAGTAAGGTTCCAATGGATTAAAAACTCCATTCGAAGTGTGTCTGCTTTATAAAGGCATCCTAATTCTACATTTTAAAAGTTATCCTCTTTATTTGTCCATGAGCATATTTTTTTATACTCTATTACCTCTACAAATCTTCCTCATGCTGCAGTTGATACTTCGCCTTAATCGACTTAAACCCCTCTCTTTGATTGGCATAAGCCTCCATCACTTTAAACCAGTCCGTTCCCACTGTATTAAGGATATTTGCTAACATTTTGTTTTGTTCTTTATTTAGAACTTTGACGAGTTCCTCACCCTTTTTAGTTGCATAAAGATTTTTTACACGTTTATCTTGTTTTGATTGCGCTTCTTCGATTAAACTCTCTTCTTTTAATTTACTCAACGTGCGATGTGACCCCTGCTTGGTGATTTCAAGAAAGTCTAGCAACTCTTTCACAGAGATACCCGGCATTTTGGATATATAAAATAAAAAGCGGTGGTGCTGTCTACTCATACCATGTTTTTCAATAATCTCATCTGCTGTATTAATAAATGTTTTATAAGCAAAGTGAAACAATATCAGACTATAATCATTTTGATCGGTCATGTGATCACCTTTTCAATAAATCAATTTTCTTAATTATATAAGAAGCAGGTCAAAATTACAATATAGGTCAAGTTAGTTGACCTATATCCGGTAAAGGATTATAATGCATATGTGGATTAGTTAAGGAGGTTATACAACATGAATTATACAGTTGGACATTTTTTAATAGATGAAATAAATAAAGCGGGTGTCGATAAAATATTTGGTGTACCGGGGGATTTTAACTTAACATTTCTGGACACCATTATGGAACACCCTTATGTGGAGTGGATTGGGAATACAAACGAGCTAAACGCTAGCTATGCAGCTGATGGCTATGCTCGTGTGAAAGGAATCGGCGCACTTGTGACAACATTTGGCGTGGGTGAATTAAGTACGGTGAACGGTATTGCGGGAGCTTATGCTGAGCGTGTGCCGGTAATTGCAATTACGGGAGCTCCTACAACCGTAGTAGAAAGAGGGCATAAGTATGTACACCATACCTTAGGTGAAGGGAACTATGATGACTTTCGTAAAGTATTTAAGCCGATCACTTGTGCACAGGCTTATATTACGCAAGCTAATGCACAGGAAGAAATTCCAAGAGTGATTCAAGTGGCATTAAGTGAAAAGCGTCCAGTTCATATTCATTTGCCAATTGATGTTGCGGCAATGCCTCTAACCTCAGTAGATCAGCAAGTGTCTTTAATTGAATCACGTCATAAAGATGCTTTGGATACAGTACTTAAAACCGTGCAAGCTCGATTAAACGAATCAAAACAGCCAGTTATTATAACTGGACATGAAATCAATAGTTTCAAGGCCCATCAGGCATTACAAACATTTAGTGAACAAACGAAAATTCCTGTTGCGCAATTATCTTTAGGAAAAAGCGCTTTTGATGAAACGCATAAAAACTACCTTGGAATGTATGCAGGATCTGTTTCCGAGGAGTATGTCAGAAATTATGTGGATGAAAGTGACCTCATTTTGAACTTAGGAGCTAAATTGACAGACTCCGCTACATCAGGTTTTAGTCATGGTTTTAATGAGGAAGATATGATTGTTATTAATCACCGTCTATATCGTGATAATGACATTGTAATCGAAGGTATTCCGCTTCTTGAAAGTCTAGATGCACTTAATAAGCACATTGATTTTAAAAATAATACAGCTTTTGAAACACATAAATCAAATGTTGATTTCACACCAAGCGATAGAAAACTTACACAAAATAATTACTTTAAATTAATGAATCAGTTTTTAAAGCCTTATGATGTTATTTTAGCTGAACAAGGTACGTCATTCTTCGGCGGATATACAATGAGTTTACCTAAAAACACCACATTTATCGGCCAACCTTTATGGGGATCTATTGGCTATACACTAGGTGCTTTACTTGGTACGCAACTCGCTGATGAAAAGCGTCGTAATATCTTATTAATCGGAGATGGATCACTTCAGCTAACTGTTCAGACATTATCAACAATGATTCGTGAAAACTTGAAGCCTATTATTTTCTGTATTAATAATGATGGTTATACAGTTGAGCGTATGATTCATGGGGCAGATGCGAAATATAATGATATTAAGATGTGGAATTATTGTGCGTTACCAAGTGCCTTTGGTGCGGAAGATGAAGTGAAAACACATCTTGTGGAAACAGAAAAAGATCTTGTCGATGTTTTCAATAAAATCAATGAAGAGCCAAATAAAATGCATTTTATAGAGGTGAAGATGGAGGTTTTAGATGCTCCTGATACACTTAAAGGAGTCAGCAAAGCATTTGCAGCTCAAAATAAATAAGGATGTTTAACGAATACGATAAATAATAAGAATGAGGAAGTAAACATGCACCCTGTCAGCAGTGGGTGCATGTTTTTTAACATTTGTACGACATGTGCATTCCATATATCCTTCTGTCGTCTATGAAAATTCAAAATAAACTATATTTTCAATGAAATTTTATGAATATTCATTCATTATGTGTTAAAATATACTAAATAGAAAGTTATGAGGAGATTTAATTTATGTTATTAAAGAGGGATTTCCAACAACAAATGAAAAATGGGGTTCAAATGGGAAACGGTACGGTAGCTTTTAAAGGGATAAAATTAAATGTTTATTGCTTTGTCGTAGACGGCGTTTTAATAGACACAGGCGCAAAGTCTCTGGAAAAGGAATTTAAGTCGTTTTTTAACAAACAGGATTTAGATCAAGTAGTTATAACACATTTCCATGAAGATCATACAGGTGGTGCATCTTTTTTACAAAAGGAGTTGCAGTTGCCTGTTTATATGAATGATATTAAGCTTGATTATTGTAAAAAGAAGGCAGATTATCCAATGTATCGAAAATTATTTTGGGGAAAGCGAAATCCTTTTCATGCGAATACAATTGGAAAAACCTTTTCATCTCGTAATGCAACATGGGACGTGATTGAAACACCTGGTCATGCTATTGATCATTTGGCGTTTTTAAATCGTGAAACTGGTCAGCTTTTTACCGGGGATTTGTATTGTCAGGAAAAGACAAAGGTCATTTTACGTGAAGAAAGTATACCAACCATCATTGACTCCTTAAAAAAAGTATTAACTTATGATTTTGAGGATGTTTTTTGTTGCCATGCTGGCTATTTAAGGGATGGGCGCGCTGCTTTAGAAAGGAAGCTGGAATATTTGTTGGATCTTCAAGGGAAAATTCTTAAACTCTATGAAGATGGGTTATCCCCTTCTCAAATTAAAAAGACCTTTTTTCCAAAAAAATATCCCATCATCTTTTTATCTTCAGGGGAATGGGATTCTTTGCACATTATAAATTCGGTTATTCAAGATTATAAAGGAACACCTCCAAAACAAACGATTTAATATTCCTATTTGTATGCTTTGTGGTATAAGATTGTACTTTGTTCTGTTTTTGAAAAATCGAGTATACGAGTCAGCAAGATTTTTGAGTGTCAAACCAGATGAACTCCTTCTTTAGTTGGGTTCATTGTTTGGAACATGCTCATTACTAATAATCGAATGTTTGTTCTTGTCACATCCTCAGTCGAAACATAGTGTAGGGAAGTAAATTAAAACGTTTTAATGAATGATGATAATGCATATCAATATATAAAATTATATTTAAAGGATGGATCTATATGGAGAGCGCGCTAATTAAGTCAGATGATTTAATTACGTTATGGGGGATAATTACCGTATGGGCTGCAATAAGTATTTATTTAGAGCAAAGATTTAAGTGGGCAGCACGTTTATCAGGTGCAATTGTTGCTTTGGTCGGGGCAATCATTTTATCGAACACAGGAATAATTCCGACTGAGTCGCCGGTATATGATGCTGTATGGGCCTTTATCATTCCGCTGGCTATCCCTTTGTTATTATTCCATGTGAATTTTAAAAAGGTAGGGCAAGAAAGTGGAAAAATGCTTATTATCTTTTTAATTAGTTCAATAGGTACGGTGGCAGGAACCATTACTAGTTTCTTTTTATTAAAAGATAGCATCCCTTTCCTGGATAAAATTGGTGGCATCATGAGTGGTTCCTATGTTGGTGGAGGAGTAAACCTAGCAGCAATGGCAGCAAAATTTGAAGCTCCAGGTGAAATGGTATCGGCTACGGTAGTTGCTGATAACTTATTAATGGCACTCTATTTTGTCGTACTTATGATTATTCCTGGCTTATCATTTTTTAGAAAACGCTATAATCATCCCCATGTATTAGAAGTTGAGAGGACAGAAGGTGCAAATGGAGGGCGGACATTGGCGGAAGAGTACTGGGGTAAAAAGGAAATTTCACTAAAAGATATCGCTTTATCTGTTGGAACAGCATTCCTGCTCGTTATTATAGCTTTTAAAGTTGCTGAATGGTTTGGAGCGATTATTCCTAGTGGGGAAGATGTATCATTTTTCTTTAATTTACTAAATGGATTGTTTGGCGATAATTATTTAGTATTGACAACATTTACTTTTATAGCACTTGCATTGTTTCCGAAGTACTTTGAATCGATTAATGGCAGCCAAGAAATAGGAACATTTTTGATTTATCTATTCTTTGTTGTAATTGGTATACCAGCATCCATTCCTTTGATCGTACAAAATGCACCTCTATTATTAGTCTTTGTTGCTATTATTGTATTGATAAACATGATTATTTCCCTATCCGCCGGTAAGCTATTGAAGTACAATTTAGAGGATATCTTGCTTGTGAGTAATGCAAATATTGGTGGTCCGACAACGGCTGCAGCGATGGCGATAGCTAAAGGGTGGAAAAACTTGATTGGTCCAATTTTAGTTGTAGGAACAATTGGTTATATCATCGGTAACTATATAGGTACAACGCTTGGCTTATGGTTTGGAACGATGATGTAGAATAAGCAGGGTTGGGGGGGCCTATTGCTGATGTATACATGGGCTGCTATTACAGTTACTAGAAATGATGCATGTGATAACGATAAATCTCAACTAGTACCACTCTATCCATATAATTTTTTGAAAGTTTACTCGGTATTTAAAAATGTAAAATCGAAATAATTTGGTTGAATCGATCAAAAAAGGGAGGGTATACTGGGCCTGCGAAGTATATAGTAGTATGAGTATAATTGTAAGGGCTTACAACTAACGGAGGAAAGGAGGGGGATATGCGTGAATCTGTAATTGTGAAGGCCGTTCGGGCGCCTGTAGGAAAACGAAACGGGTTTTTAAGTGGGATGTGCGTAGAGGAACTAGCAGTGAAACCATTGGAAGAATTAGTCAAACGACCTGGAATCTCTCCTTAGTTAATAGAAGATGTCATTATGGGGGGCTTCTCAAGTGGAGCTCGTCTGCTGGTAACGATAATGCATGAACTGGCGGCCATTATGGACTGTAGCCGATGTGTGAGGGCATGGGATGGCTAATGCAACTGTTTTAGAAAGATTAGCATTTTATAAATTTATTATTGAAAGAGGGGATTAACTTTGCCATTACAATCAATTCGTGTTCTCGATCTAACGCGTCTATTACCGGGACCGTACTGTACCATGTTGCTTGCAGATTTTGGTGCAGAAGTTATTAAAGTGGAAGATCCGAAAGTGGGTGATTATGCCAGGGCATACGAGCCGAAATCGGGTGAGGACAGTACCTTTTTTCACTCGCTCAATCGGAATAAAAAAAGTGTTTGTTTAAATTTAAAGTCGCAACAAGGAAAAGCTGATTTTTTAAGAATGGCAGCAAATGCAGATGTTGTTGTGGAATCGTTCCGCCCTGGGGCTATGGAGCGGCTGGGATTGGATTACGATAAACTTAAAAGTGCCAATCCTAAATTAGTTTATTGTGCAGTGACAGGTTATGGACAAATTGGACCGTATGCTGAAAAAGCTGGTCATGATATTAATTTTCTTAGTTATGCTGGATTGCTGAATCTAATGGGAGAAAAAGATGGAAAGCCGATTATCCCTGCCACGCAAATAGCTGACATTGGAGGAGGTGCACTTCCAGCTGCAGTAGGCATTTTACTAGCATTATTCGAACGAGAAAAGTCGGGAGAAGGACAGTTTGTCGATATAGCTATGATGGATGGTGTGATATCTTGGTTACAGACAACACTCCCAAACTATTTATCTACGAACATACCGGAAAACCGTGGTGAACAAATGCTATCAGGAGGACTTGCTGCTTATGCAGTTTATGAAACAAAAGATGGGCGCTGGCTTTCTGTCGGGGCACTGGAGCCAAAGTTTTGGAAAGTATTTTGTCATGCGATCGAAAGAAGTGATTTTATCCCGCTTTTAGATGCTCCATTACAGGAACAATACCGATTAAAATATGAAATACAAATGATTATTTCCAAAAAAACACTATCCGTATGGCTTGCCATTTTTTCAGAAATTGACGCCTGCGTTTCACCAGTACATTCATTTGATGAAATGGTGAATGATCCTCAAGTTATTGCACGAGAAATGATCCAAACAGTAAAACATGCGACATTAGGCTCCATGAAGCAAATTGGAATCCCCATTAAATTATCGAAAACACCTGGTAAAATTCAAAAACAAGCCCCAAAATTAGGGGAGCATACAGAAGAAATTATCAAAAATAGCGAGGTATTTAAATGAATAAATTTCAGAATGTTCCATCACAAAATAATAATAGACATTAGAAGGTAAAATCCCTACTAAAATAGAAGTTTCCGCTAGAATAGTTGAGGAAAAGAACTTTTCATTGTAAAAAAACACCAGTAAAGTACTGAAAATACCGACTTCGAGAAGTATTGACAAAAGGAAAGACCTTATCAAAATCAAATAGAAGAAAGGGGAAATTGATTATGATGAATACACCGTTAACATTAGTTTCTTTGGTGGAGAGGGCTGAAAGGTACTTTCCGAAGAAGGAGATCATTTCGCGTACTTTAGGAGGCATACAGCGATTTACTTATAAAGAAATGGGAGCGAGGACCAGATCACTGGCGAGTGCACTTGAATCACTTGGGGTGAAGAAGGGGGATCGGGTAGGAACTTTTGCGTGGAATCATCATCGGCATTTAGAAGCGTATTTTGCCATACCATCTATGGGTGCAGTTTTGCATACAATTAATATTCGTTTATCAGCGGAGCATGTCAGTTATATTATTAATCATGCTGAAGATAAGGTTTTGCTTGTCGATTCTGATTTGCTCCCAATGTTTGAAAAAATGAAAGGCCAATTGAAAACAGTGGAAGCAATAATTGTCATGACAGACGAGGATGTATTACCTGAATCGGGTCTAACACCGCTTTATTCTTACGAAACCCTAATTACTGAGGCAGATGAAACCTATGCATTTTCAGGTGATACGGCTGAAGAGGATCCCGCCGGTCTATGTTATACATCAGGTACAACCGGGAAACCAAAAGGGGTTCTATATTCTCACCGCGGTCTTGTACTGCATAGCATAGCACTCAGTCTTGCAGATACAGCAGCTGTTTCCGAATCTGATGTCTGCATGCCAGTTGTGCCAATGTTTCACGTGAATGCATGGGGGGTGCCTTTTGCCGCTACATGGATGGGGTCGACGCAAGTACTTCCAGGTCCAATGCCAACACCGGAAGTTCTAGCTCATTTAATAGAATCAAAGCAAGTGACAGTAACAGCCGGAGTTCCAACGATTTGGCTAGGATTGTTAAATGAACTTGAAAAAAAAGACTACAATACCAGTAGTTTGCAAAGGGTTATATGTGGCGGAGCTGCAGCACCAAAAGGTATGATACGGATGTTCGAAACGAAATATGAAATTCCATTTATCCATGCGTATGGCATGACAGAAACGACACCGCTGGTTATACTTTCTAGATTGAAAAGCCATCAAAAAGATCTGCCTGAAGAAGAAAAATTGGAGTTACGTTCCAAGCAGGGTGTAGTTGTACCTGGTATTGATATTAAGGTAATTAATGAAAATGGCGAGGTAAAACCTGATGGAAAAGACATGGGTGAACTCCTAATTAGAGGCCCTTGGATAGCAGATGAGTATTATAAAGATGATCGAAGTTCCGAAGCTTTCCGTGATGGATGGTTATACACCGGCGACGTTGTGACAGTTGATGAAGAGGGATTTGTCAAGATTGTTGATCGGACAAAAGATTTAGTAAAAAGTGGTGGAGAATGGATTTCATCCGTTGATTTAGAAAATGCACTGATGGCACATGAAGCTGTGTTTGAGGCAGCAGTTGTCTCCGTACCCCACCCAAAATGGCAGGAGAGACCAGTTGCTTGTGTGGTATTAAAGGATGGATATCAGAATGTTGTTTCCAAAAATGATATCATCAAATATTTAGAACCACAGTTCGCTAAATGGTGGCTACCTGATGAAGTTCTTTTTATGGAAGAAATACCAAAGACATCTGTAGGGAAGTTTATGAAAAAAGCATTAAGGGATCAAGTGAAAGACTATATGTCCTTGCAATCGTGATAGTATAGTTATTTGTATAGAGTCGACAATAATACGCGAAAAAATTAAACCTCTTCTTTTCTGTATCAAAAATGATGGTTATATAGTTGAACATATGATAACAAACGGTCATACCGCTTGTAATTATCCTTATCAAGTATATGCACTTCTGCCACACTAAAACATGCACCCATCTGTTGATAGGGTGCTGTTTACTTTTTGGTCTTATTAGACATAATAAAGTGTAATAGATCATGAATAAGTTTTGAACGTTTCTCGTATTATCCAAGGTATAAGAGCCCGATTATGGTAGATTAGCAGTCTCCATTTTTTCTTCAATACCGTTCCTATTCAATTCGAACTGGTATTCCAAAGTTTTATTCTTATTGAAAAGTGTAGTCGAGTATACCCATGGTTCATGACTAACAGAGTCCATACATTACATTCCGACCTGTTTGATAAACATTTCTCCTTTATTATTTCTTAACCTTCCTATTGAATTAATAAACCATTCGCATCAATACTATAGATCCAATAAAAAATTAAAAATATAGGTCTTTAATATTCATAACATGGTTATTTTTCCAAAATTAGGGAATGGGTTAGTGAGTTATTAAAAATCAGTTGGTGCAGTGGAAGGATTTAATAATCGTGTGCAATATGATTGTTAGCGTTTATCGGAAGCTGCAGGTACTGAAGTATTAGAAGGAGAAGAGAAGATTGATAACACCAGAAGATATTTTAAAAGCGGAGAGGAATGGTATACATAGAAATACTCTTTATTCGAGAATAAAAACACTCAAGTGGGATAAAGGACGTGCTACGACAGAACCACCTGTAAAGTCTAGTAAACGCATGAATTGGCTGAAGATAGCAGAAGAAAACGGAATAACACAAAGTACATTTAATGCAAGAATATATAAGTATAATTGGAGTTATGAAAAGGCCGCCACTCTCCCATCACCTAAAAGATACGACATGGTGAAATGGAAGGAAATAGCAAAGCAGAATGGAATAAGTGAAGGCACTTTTAAAAAAAGAATTTATAGTTTTGGGTGGAGCTATGAAAAAGCAGCCACAAAGCCACTCCGTAATCAAGGTTATTACAACAGCTTACTAAAAAAAGCACATGCAAATGGCGTGATGCTCAGTTACCACAGTTTGTACTATAGAATAAACAAAAAGGGAATGACAATTGAAGAGGCGATTACGACACCATTGAATGCTAAAAGGCCGTTAAATAAGTAGGTTTTATAAAGAAAAAGAAGCAGGCAATAAAAAAGTTTTACAAGCCTTGTAATTAGATGATTGGGTTTTGAAATGGAACGGAAAAATAAATTTACGGAGGGACTAGATGAATAGACCAATAAGTAGATTACGTCACAAGAATCTTAGGAAGTTAGTAGAGCTATGTCGGGAAAAGGAAGATCAGGGTTGGGAGTGTATCAGACCTATTCAACGAACGGATCGTTCTTTTAAACACTTTAATATAGATAAAGATAAAACATATGAATTTCAAAATACTGACACAATCCATTTTTATGAAGCGGTTTATCGGCGTAAATCTAATGGCGAATAAAACATTCCGGTGTGGACAAGAAAAGAAGTCCTAAAGTTTAATGAAATATTCCGTAATACATACACAAGTCATAGAATCCAATAACTAGTAAATTTAAAACGAGCAATAGAAGTTTACTGTTTAGGCTGTTCCAAGAATTTTGATTAATCCTGAAAGGGGATACAGTCTTCTCAGATTAACAAGGCACTTTTTCTGAAATATTATTATCTTTTTATCTTAAGGGGGGGGAGGGTCCTTTACACATGAAAAATTTGGTTATTTAAGATCATATAAGAACTCCTCCAAAGTGAACTATTTATATTTTATACTATTAAACGTAATAATGACGCTGTTCTTTAGAATAGCGTCATATTTTTTGTATGATGGAGATCTAGGTCAGTAAATCCTTTGGTGAATTCATTCGTTATTAAAAGCGTGGGATAAAAAATATATGGATTATCATTTGATAATTCCCTTTAGTATCCTCTTTTATTATGTTCCTTCAATTAATTTTTTTTACCAGCTTTATACTCTTTTTCAATACTATCTATATGTGGTAAAACCTGATCTCTGCCATGGTATATATGCTCATGCATAGCCACCCGTGCACGTTCCATATCCTGTTCCTTAATTGCTTTTAGGATTATTTTGTGGACGTCCAATGAATTCCTCATTTGGTCCTCGTTAAACCAATAAAAAGAACGGAAAATTAATGGTAGCACGACTACCTTTGAGATATGAGAATAAATGTGCTGATTTTGTGAAGCTTTTATAACACAGTCATGAAATTGATGGTTAAGATGCAAAATATCTTCAATCCTAGTTTTTCCGGTTTGAAAATAACGATCAATTGCCTTTTTATACTTTTCGTTTGCTTCCTCCATATCCTGTATATCCTTATTCTTGCGATGCAAGGATGCTTGCGCGGCGGCATAGCCTTCTAAAAGTGTACGCAAATCATATATTTGCTGGATATCTTTCTTAGTGAAATGACGGACTCGTACTCCTCTTTTCAGAGGGACAATTAGCCCTTCAGATTCGAGTTGTTTTAGTGCCTCGCGAATTGGCGTACGACTGATATGCAATTGATTTGCTAAAAATTCCTCGGTAAGGCGCATTTTGGGAGGAAACTCTCCATGCAAGATTGCCTGTTTGATATATGTATACGGATTCATTTTTTGTCAACACCTCTTCACTATTGTATCCGAATCAAATCGGAGCAACAATATTAAATGTGTCATTGTATACAATAATAGGTTTTACACCCAAATTGAAACTTAATTTTAAAAAAAAATTGTATTTTTGTATACAAACTGATACTATGAGACAAAACATACAGAAAATTTAGTTTAATATTAGGGGTGACTTTTCATAAATCCTCTTTAGCAAGATTGTTGTTCTTTTTAACATAGGGAATATACATGCTTTCTGTCGAATCATCCATAGTCGGGTTTCGCCTTGTTCATTTTTCCGTATAGTTCATAGTCTATTGCTGAAAGGTATCTCTAACCCACAAATTTTTATGTAACTCTAAAAGTTTTCCGAAAAAACTAAATAAAATAGAATTATACTCTATTATATTTCAATTCAATCGTGTCGTCAGAAAAGGAGTGTCTAGTATGGTTCAAAGCTTAGAAGGAGTAAAAGTATTGGAACTAGGAAGTTTGATTGCTGGTCCATTTGCCGGAAGATTGCTGGCGGAATTTGGAGCCGATGTCATTAAAGTCGAACCTCCTGGAAAAGGGGATCCACTGCGTGATTGGCGTCATATTTACGAAGGGACCTCATTGTGGTGGCGCCTGCAATCCAGGAATAAAAAATCGATTACCGTTAATTTAAAAAGTGAGGAAGGGCAAAAGATTATAAAATCGCTCGTCAAAGAATGTGATGTGCTTATTGAAAATTTCAGGCCAGGCACTTTGGAGAAATGGAATCTTGGATATGAGGAGTTATCTGCGTTTAGTCCCGGTCTAATCATGGTACGGGTTTCCGGTTATGGGCAAACTGGACCTTATCGGGATAAACCAGGTTTTGGCAGTGTTGGTGAGTCGATTGGCGGATTACGGAACCTTACCGGATATCCCGATCTTCCACCGACAAGGGTTGGGATAAGTCTTGGGGATTCTGTTGCTGCTATGTATTCTGTGATTGGAGTAATGATGGCTCTTTACCATCGTGACGTGCAGGGAACAAGAAAAGGACAAGTGATCGATGTTGCCCTGTATGAGGCAGTTTTCAGTTTACTAGAGGGAGCGGTTCCTGAATTCGATAAGTTTGGTGTTGTTCGGGAACGGACCGGATCCGCATTGCCTGGTATTGCCCCTTCGAATACATATCAGTGTAAAGATGGAAAATATATTGTTATTGGAGGAAACGGAGATGGAATTTTTAGACGGTTAATGGAGGCAATCGGGAGACAGGAATTGGGGGAAGATAAACGTTTTCAATCGAATAGCAGCCGAGCTGCCCACGCGGACTATCTTGATGAAGTCATTGAAGACTGGACAAAGACAGTTGACTTTGAAACCGCATTACATGTGCTTGATGAAGCAAAAGTTCCTGCAGGTCCTATTTATAGTATTGAAGATATTATGAAAGACCCTCATTACCTATACAGAGGGATGATTGAGAGCTTTCAACTAAACAAAAACGAATCACTCAAAATTCCCGGAATTATTCCGAAGATGAGTGAAACTCCTGGCAAAACAAAATGGCTTGGTCCTGATCTTGGAGATCATACCGATGAAGTGATGAAGAATTGGCTTGCCTATGATAAAGAAAAAATCGCTCAGCTGAAGGAAAAAGGGATTATATAGGGAGGTGAAGGATGATGAAGCATATCTATATCCAGGAAGTTGTTGCGCGGGATGGATTACAAATAGAAAAACAATTTGTAGCTACCGAGCAAAAAGTAAATTTAATCAATGAACTGAGCACTGCTGGAGTAGACAAAATTGAAGTTACTTCTTTCGTGTCACCAAAAGCTGTGCCCAATTTAAGCGATGCGGAAGAAGTTATGCGAGGGATTAAACGAATAGAGGATGTTAGCTATACGGCGCTGGTTCCAAATTTGAAAGGAGCAGAGCGTGCTGCAATGTGCAAAGTTGATGAAGTGAACCTTGTTGCTTCTGTGAGTGAAACACATAATCTCAAGAATGTAAGGAAAACAGTGAAGGAATCCTTTTCTAGTTTCCAGGATGTTATAACATTCCTCTCAGGCACGAATATTAAAATCAATGGAACACTTGCCACTGCGTTTGGCTGTCCATTTGAGGGAAGCATTCCTGAAGATAATGTCATGAAATGGATTGATTCGTGTTTGGATATGGGGGCAAATGGGATCACGCTTGCTGATACAACCGGTATGGCCACGCCAAAACAGGTCTACCACCTATGCAGGAAGGTTTTGGGTCACTGGCCGGATTTACAGTTGACTTTACATTTCCACAATACGCGGGGAATGGGGCTTGCAAATGTACTGGGAGGTATACATGCGGGTGTCAACATATTTGATGCTTCATTAGGAGGCTTAGGAGGTTGTCCTTTTGCACCTGGCGCTACTGGGAATATATGTACAGAGGATCTTATCCATATGCTCACCTTCATGGGTTATCATGTAAATGCAAATCTTGACCAATTCATTCACCTGTCTAGGAACTTGGAAAACATAGTAGGGCATCAAGTTCCGGGGCAAATTATTAAAGCCGGTAAAATAACAGATTTGCATCCAGTGTAAAAGAGTTGATTCATAGATAGTAATTTTTTGCATCTAATATCTGAATATTATGTCGATAAAGGAGGGATACGAATGAGCGGACAGCAAAAAGAACCAATTAAGAATAAGAGAATATGGATTGTATTCGGTATCCTTTTGGCGTTAATCACCCCTTGGTATTTCCCAAAAAGCTTCGGTGAAATTCTGATCTATGGAATACCGCTTTGGGCAGTGATTATTATTATTGCCTCTATGTTATTATCTGCATTTTTGTCTTACGTCATCAAAAATCATTGGATGATGGAAGAAGAAAATGAGGAAGATGAAAAAAATGAAACGAAAGGAGTGAGGTAACGTATGGATTTGGCATTCTCTGGCTGGTCGGGTATTTTAATCCTTGTGGTGTATGGTTTGCTTATGCTCGGGGTTGGTCTCTTTACCTATTTAAAAAATAGGAATATCCATGAAAGTCTGGACGAGTACTATCTCGGTGGTCGGGGACTTGGCGTTATAGTATTATTTTTCACTTTTTTTGCAACACAATATAGTGGAAATACGGTTGTCGGTTATCCGCCTTCTGCCTACAGGCAAGGCTTCGAATACTTAGTATCTGTCCCTTTTTTCATTATGATTATCATGGCCTACCTTTTATTTGCACCACGCCTTTACAAGCTTGGGAAAAAATATAATTTAATTACCCCGTCCCAGTGGTTTGAAAAACGCTTTAAATCCAAGGCTGTTACAATTTTAGCATCTCTGCTCATGCTTTATGGACTTGGTAATTACCTATTGGAACAATTGATCGCTATTGGACAAGGTGTTTCCGGATTGACAGGAGGAACAATTCCATATCAGGTAGGTGTGATCTTTTTTGTTATTATTATGGTAATTTATGGGTGGCTAGGAGGCATGCGCTCTGTAGCCTATACTGACACCATGCAGGGAATCGCCTTACTTTTCGGTGTCTTCATGCTCCTGATTGGCTCCATTATCTACTTTGGCGGGCTTCCTACATCTGCAGATTATATGCAGGCATATTCTCCGGAAAAACTGGGAATTCCTGATGGGTTGGGTGTGGTGAATTGGTTTAGTATGCTTATTTTAATAGGAATTGGAGCAGCTATTTATCCTCATGCTATTCAGCGGATATTTTCTGCTAAAAGTGAGCGGACACTAAAACGTTCCTTCAGTAGAATGGCGTGGATGCCTTTTATAACTTCAGGAGTAGTGTTCATTATTGGAATTATCGGTATTAATGCCTTTCCGGGTTTATCTACAGAGGAATCTGAACAGCTGGTTGGTATGATGGCTAGTACAATAGCAAGTAAAAATGTTATTTTCTATTGGGCAATGGTTCTGCTGTTTGGTGGAGTTATTGCGGCAATCGTATCTACTGCTGACTCTGTATTATTGACTTTCTCTTCGATTGTTTCAAATGATTTATATGGAAGTTATATCAATCCGGAAGCTTCCCAGCATAAAAAATTATTAGTTGGTAAATTAGCAGGAGTAGTTGCAGTAGGTATCCTTATTTTAATAGCGTGGTTTCCGCCGGCAACGATTTATCAAATCTTCATACTGAAGTTTGAATTGCTGATTCAGATCGCTCCAGGGCTCATTCTTGGTCTGTACTGGAATCGCCTTCATACCAAAGCAGTCTTTACAGGAATGGCTGTCGGTACATTAGTTGCATCCATTATGACAATTTTTGACATATCTGTATTAGGTGTATCCAATGGGTTATGGGGCCTTCTGCTTAACACGGGTATTAGTGTTGTCGGGAGCTTGGTTATGTCTGTCAGTGTGACGGAGGAAAATGAAGCAAAACAAGTAATTGGAATGTAGATAGGAAGAGAGAAGACGAATTTTAAATAAAGTTAGTGCCAACAATTAAAATTACTAAAATGATAGATTATGAATCAAATAGAAAAAGCGTCCTTCATAAATTATTTAGTGGCGACCCCTAAAAGTTAGAGTTTTTATTATGCAGCTGATTGGCTGGATTGAGTTCGGTATTCGACCGGACTCAGTCCAGTCAATTTTGCTTTTGATCGTACGTGGTTATACCA